>CAYWRY010000061.1:0-22386 GCA_964460485.1 uncultured Spirochaetales bacterium | reverse complement strand
AGGCCGCGCGCAGCGCGGCCGCGCAGTGAGGCGAAGCAACCGCCGGCTTGGCGGCGGTTGCCGCCGAACGGAGTCGAAAAGTGGCTTCCGTGCAACGGTTCTCCCGGCGGGTCGCAGGGATCGCCGGCCGGTGAGCATGCGGGGCCGCGGGAGGCGTTCGTGAGCGCGGCGCGGCCGATCCTCTGTCTCGTGACCGACCGGCGCACGGCGCGCGGCGCGCTGCCGCAGATCGCGGCGGCGGCGGTACGAGGCGGCGTCGACTGGATCCAGGTGCGGGAGAAGGATCTCGACGGCGCGCCGCTGCTCGGGCTCGTCCGCGCGATCGAAGCGGCCGCGCGCGCCGAGCGCCCGAACGTGCGGCTGATCGTGAATCGCCGCCTCGACGTCGCACTCGCCGCACGCGCGGACGGCGCGCACCTCGGCTTCGACGCGCTGCCGGTCGCCGAGGCGCGCGCGCTGCTCGGCGCGAACGCGCTGCTCGGCGTCTCGGCGCACGCTGCGGCCGAGGTCGCTGCCGTGGCCGCAGCGGGGGCGAGCTACGCGCACCTCGCGCCGATCTTCGTGCCCATCTCCAAGGACACCGCCCGTCCGCCGCTGGGCCTGGAGTCGCTGCGCGCCGTCCGCTCCGCCGGGATCCCCGTGCTCGCGCAGGGCGGCGTCGATGCGGCGCGGGCCGCCGCCTGCGTGCGCGCGGGCGCGGCCGGCGTCGCCGTGACCGGCGAGCTCTGCGCCGCGGCGGATCCCGAGCGCGCCGCCCGCGCGCTGCGCGAGGCCCTCGATGCCGCAGCCGGCTGAGCGCGCGCTCGCGATCAGAGCGAGATCACCCGCGCGCCCGCACTGGCCCTCACCCGCCAGACGCGCGGCGCGCGCCCGAAGCGCTGCGCGAACCCCGTCTCGAGCGCGCACGCCACCGCGTCCGCGGCGTCGGGGTCGACGAGGTGCAGGGTGCAGCCGCCGAAGCCCGCGCCGGTGAGACGCGAGCCGAAGCAGCCCGGCTCGGCGTCGGCCACGGAACACAGTGCGTCGAGCTCGGGCGTGGAGACGGCGTAGTCGAGGCGAAGGCTCGCGTGGCTCTCGCGCATCAGCGCGCCAGCGGCGTGCAGATCCCCCGCGCCGAGCGCGGCCGCGAACGCGTCGACGCGCATGTTCTCGGAGATCACGTGCCGCGCGCGGCGCAGCAGCGGCTCCGGCAGCGCGCGCGAGAGTGCGGGCAAGTCGTCTGGCCCGAGGTCGCGCAGTGCGCTGGCGCCCGGCGCCGCGACGCCCGCACGCTTCGCGGCGTCGAGCACCTCGGCGCACTGCGCGACGCGCTCGCGGTAGCCGCTGGCGGCGAGCGAGCGCGAGGCGCCCGAGTCCGCGACGAGCCAGCAAGCGCGCGCGGGCAGCGGCAGCACGGCGACGCTGCGCGTCCGGCAGTCGACGCGCAGCGCGCGATCCGGCTCACCGAGCGCGCTCGCGTAGAAGTCGAGGATCCCGCAGCCGGTGCCGACGAAATCGCTCTCGGCGCGATGCGCGAGGTCCGCGGCCTCGCGCAACGAAAGCGCGCGACCGGCGAGGCGCGCGAGCGCGAGCGTCGCGGCGAGGGCGAGCGCAGCGGAGGAAGAGAGCCCCGCCCCGATCGGCACGTCGCTCGCGATCGCCAGATCCGCCCCACGCAGCGCGACACCCGCCTCGCGCAGTGCGAACGCGGCGCCGCGCAAGAAGTCGAGCCAGTCCCCGGCGCGCGCGAGCGCGTGCAGCGGGAGATCGCCCTCGGCGGCCAGCTCGACGGAGAATGCGCGCACGCAGGCGTCGCCGCGCGGAGCCGCGACCAGCGCGGTGGCGCGGTCGATCGCGCAGGGCAGCACCAGACCCTCGTTGTAGTCCGTATGCTCGCCGAGCAGGTTCACGCGGCCCGGCGCGACGGCGGCCAGCGCGGCCGGCCGCCCGAAACGCGCCGCGAGCGCCGCACACCCTCGGCCAATCGGGCCGTCTTGTTCCGCCAATGCTCTGCCCCTAGGTTGCGCCGCCGTGGTGCCCCAACCCTCGCGCATCGGACCGGCCCTCGCCCTCGCCGCGACGCTCGCCGCTGCCGCGCACGCGCAGGATCCCTTCCTGCGCCGCACCGCCACGGTCGCGGCCGTCGAGAAAGTCGGCCCGGCGGTCGTGAACATCACGACTGAGCAGACGGTGACGGTGCGCAACCCGTTCTTCGACCTGTTCTTCGAGCCGAGCATGCGCCAGCGCACCGCGCAGAGTCTCGGCTCGGGCATCGTGATCGACGCTCAGGGCCGCGTACTGACCAACGAGCACGTCGTGCGCGGGGCCGAGACGATCACGGCGACGCTGGCCGACGGGCGCGAGCTCTCGGCGAAGATCATCGGCGCCGATCCCAACAACGACGTCGCCGTCCTCCAGCTCGAAGACCTGAAGGACCTGCCCTGGGTCGCGCCGGGCACCTCGTCGGGGCTGTTCGTGGGGGAGCCGGTGATCGCGATCGGCAACCCGTTCGGCTTCTCCAACACGGTGACGACGGGCGTGCTCTCGGCCGTCGACCGCTCGCTGCGCACGCAGGAGAAGACCTACCACGGCTTCCTCCAGACCGACGCCTCGATCAACCCGGGCAACTCGGGCGGCCCGCTGCTGAACGCCGAGGGCGAGCTGATCGGCGTAAACACCGCGATCTATCAGGGCGCGGAGGGCATCGGCTTCGCGATCCCGATCGACGTGGCGAAGCGCATCGTCCACGAGCTGGTGACGAAGGGGACGGTGGCGCCGGTGTGGCTGGGGCTCGACCTCCAGGACCTCGAGCCCGCGATGCTCGACCTGCTCAAGCTCCCGTCCGGCCAGCGCGGCGCGATCGTGAATCGGGTGCGCGCGGGCGGGCCCGCGGCGAAGGCGGGCGTGCTGCGCGGCGACGTGGTGATGCGCATCGACGCCCACGGCATCCGCACGGCGCGCGAGTTCTACGAGGTGCTCGAGAGCAGCACCGCCGGACAGAGCCACGAGCTGCGCCTGCTGCGCGGGGGCCGCGAGCTGACGCTGCGCGCGATCGCGGCCGAGATCCCGGCGCCGGTCGTGAGCGAACTCGTAAACGAGCGACTCGGGATGCGCCTCGTGCTGGAGCGCGGTTCGTTCCGCGTGGCCGAGGTGCGACCCGGGAGTGGCGCGGAGCAGATCGGTCTCCTGGTCGGCGACCATCTCCGCGCCATCGACGGGCAGGCGCTCGACAGCGAGCAGAGCCTGCGGCGCGCCGTGTTGCGCCTCCAGGGGCGGGACCGCGCCTACGTCCGCGTCCAGCGCGGCCGGCGGCTGGTGGACGTGCCCTTGCCTCTCTCCTGAGCGCGACGAACATCCGGGCTCGCGCGCGCGTCGTAGGCCGGAACCCGGCCACGCCGGGCAGCGTCTAGGAAATCCGGGGTGAGACCGGGTGCCCGCCCGGTTCGAACGAGGGGTCGAATGAAGGCTGCGCGTTGGCTGCTTCCGATGGTCGTCTCGCTCGCGCTCGGTGCGGGCGTGCTGGTGTGGACGGGCATCGTCGACGTCCGGATCGGCTTCCGCGAGAGCGCCGCCCAAGCCGCCGGGCTGGTGGAACAAGACGGGGGAACGAAGGCCACGCCTGCGGGGCCCTTCTGGCGCGATGGCTCCGGAGCCGCGCCCGCCGAGGCGCCGCGCAACGCGCCGGGCAGCTTCGCGGACCTGACCGAGCGCGCGGCGCCCGCGGTGGTCAGCATCCAGGCCGAGCGGACGGCGCCGGTGGAGCAGCGGCGCCCGCGCAATCCGCTGGAGGAGTTCTTCGGCTTCCCGTTCGGCGGCGGCGTGCCGCGCGCCGGCGAGGGCAGCGGCTTCGTGATCTCCGCCGACGGCTTCGTCGTCACCAACAACCACGTGGTCGCCGACTTCGACAAGATCGACGTGGTCTTCCTCGACGGCACGAAGCTGCCCGCGCGCATCGTCGGGCGCGACGCGGCCACCGACGTCGCGCTGCTGAAGGTCGAGAGCGACAAGGCGCTGCCCTCGCTGCCGCTGGGCGACTCGGACAAGACGCGCCCGGGTGACTGGGTGGTGGCGATCGGCAACCCGTTCGGCCTCGAGAACACCGTCACCGCCGGCATCGTGAGCGCCAAGCACCGCCGCTCGCTCGGCGGTGAGGGCCCGCGCTACGCGGACTTCATCCAGACCGACGCCGCGATCAATCCCGGCAACTCCGGCGGCCCGCTCGTGAACCTCTCGGGCGAGGTCGTGGGCATCAACACGATGATCGTCACCGACCGCAACGTCGGCATCGGCTTCGCGATCCCCGCCAACATGGCGAAGCAGGTGCTCCCGCAGCTGCGCGCCAAGGGCAAGGTGTCGCGCGGCAAGCTCGGCGTGGGCATCCAGCCCGTCGACGCAGACTCCGCCGAGCTCCTCGGCCTCTCGTCGCCGGGGGGCGCGCTCGTGCAGAGCGTCGAAGAGGGCAGCCCGGCAGAGCGCGCCGGCATCAAGCGCGGCGACGTGATCGTCGAGTTCAACGGGAAGGCGATCAAGCAGATGGACGAGCTGCCGCAGCTGGTCGCGGCGACGCCGATCGGCACCCGCTCGAAGGTGGTCGTGGTCCGCAAGGGAAAACGCCAGACCATCGACGTGACGATCGGCGCGCTCGCCCTCGACGAGGACGGCGGAGACCTGCTGCCCGGCGACGAGGCGCCCGAAGCGACCGGCGAGTACGGCCTCTCGGTGCAGACCCTGACGCCGGAGATCGCCGAGCAGCTGCGCCTCGACGACGGCCTGAAGGGCGTGGTCGTCACGCGCGTTCGGCCGGGCAGCCCCGCCGAGTCGGCGCGGCTCCAGCAGTACGACGTGATCCTCGAGGTGAACCAGGCGCCGGTCGCCACGGCAGCCGCCTTCAAGGCGGAGATCGAGAAGAATCCCAAGGGCGCGCTGCTGCTCGTGAAGCGCGGCCGGCAGGAGATCTTCGTGACGATGCGCCGCCCGGCGCGTTAGGGAGTTGGCGGAGCGGCTTGTCAGCGGCGGGGACGTGTTTACGAATCGCCAATGCGATTCGACAAACTCACCCTCAAGAGCCAAGAAGCCCTGAGTGAGGCGCAGAGCCTCGCGACCGCTCGCGGGCACGCGCAGATCACGCCTGCGCACCTGTTGCGCGCGCTCGTCGCCCAGCCGGAAGGCAGCACGGTGCCGATCCTGCAGAAGATCGGCGTGGCCGTGGAGCGCGTGCAGAGCGAGGCCGAGAAGCGGCTCGGCGCGCTTCCCAAGGTGAGCGGCGGCGCGCAGCCCACGATCTCGCCGGCCCTGCAGCGCGTCCTCGACGAGGCCTTCAGAGAGGCGGCCGAGCGCAAGGACGAGTACGTCTCGACCGAGCACCTGTTGCTCGCGCTCGCTGGCGACAAGGCCGCTGGCGCGGCGGGCGACGAGACGGCGCGCTCCCTGCGCGCGGCGGGCGCGACGCGCGCGGCGATCGAGAAGGCGCTGGAGAGCGTGCGCGGCAGCGCGCGCATCACGGACCAGGACCCGGAGTCGAAGTATCAGGCGCTCGCGAAGTTCGGCCGCGACCTCACCGAGGCGGCGCGCGCGGGCAAGCTCGACCCAGTGATCGGCCGCGACGAGGAGATCCGGCGCGTCGTGCAGGTGCTGTCGCGGCGCACCAAGAACAACCCGGTTTTGATCGGCGAGCCCGGCGTGGGCAAGACCGCGATCGTCGAGGGCCTCGCGCGGCGCATCGTCGCCGGCGACGTGCCCGAGTCGCTCTCGGGCAAGCGCGTGATCGCGCTCGACATCGGCGCACTGATCGCCGGCGCGAAGTACCGCGGCGAGTTCGAGGATCGCCTGAAGGCGGTGCTGCGCGAGGTCTCCGAGTCCCAGGGCGAGATCGTGTTGTTCATCGACGAGCTGCACACCATCGTCGGCGCGGGCGCCGCCGAGGGCGCGGCCGACGCGGCCAACATGCTGAAGCCCGCGCTCGCGCGCGGCGAGCTGCGCTGCGTCGGCGCGACGACGCTGGACGAGTACCGCAAGCACGTCGAGAAAGACGCCGCGCTGGAGCGCCGCTTCCAGCCGGTGATGGTCGGCGAACCGAACGTGCCGGACACCATCTCGATCCTGCGCGGCCTCAAGGACCGCTACGAGACGCACCACGGCGTGCGCATCGGGGACGCCGCGCTGGTCGCCGCGGCGACGCTTTCGCACCGCTACATCACCGAGCGCTTCCTGCCCGACAAGGCGATCGACCTGGTGGACGAGGCCGCGAGCCGCGTGCGCGTGCAGATCGACTCGATGCCGGAAGAGCTCGATCAGATCGAGCGCAAGAAGACGCAGCTCGAGATCGAGCGCGAGGCGCTGAAGAAGGAGAGCGACGCGGCGAGCCGCGACCGGCTCTCGAAGATCGGCGCCGAGATCGCCGAGCTGCAGAGCCAGAGCGCGACGCTGAAGGCGCGCTGGGAGAACGAGAAGGCCGCGATCGCACACGTGCGCGAGATCAAGGAGAAGCGCGAGCAGCTCACGACCGAGCTCGAGCGTTCGCGGCGCGCGGGCAACCTCGAGCGCGCGGCCGAGATCCAGTACGGCCTGCTGCGCGAGCTCGAGAAGCAGCTCGACGCGGAGCAGGCGAAGCTCGCCCAGCTCCAGAAGCAGGGCTCGGTTCTGTCGGAGGAGGTCACCGCCGAGGAGGTCGCCGAGATCGTCTCGAAGTGGACCGGCATCCCGGTCGCCAAGATGATGGAGGGCGAGCAGGCCAAGCTGCTGCGCATGGAGGACAACCTGCGCCTCCGCGTGGTCGGACAGGACGAGGCGCTCACGCTGGTCGCGAACGCGGTGCGCCGCGCGCGCGCCGGCCTGCAGGATCCGAATCGCCCGATCGGCTCGTTCATCTTCCTCGGGCCCACGGGCGTCGGAAAGACCGAGACGGCCCGCGCGCTCGCGGAGTTCCTGTTCGACGACGAGCAGGCGATGGTGCGCATCGACATGAGCGAGTTCATGGAGAAGCACTCGGTGTCCCGCCTGATCGGCGCGCCTCCGGGCTACGTGGGCTACGACGAGGGCGGCTACCTGACCGAGGCCGTGCGGCGCCGCCCCTACAGCGTCGTGCTGTTCGACGAGATCGAGAAGGCGCACCCGGACGTGTTCAACGTCCTGCTGCAGATCCTCGACGACGGCCGCCTCACCGACGGCCAGGGCCGCACCGTCGACTTCAAGAACATCGTGCTGATCATGACCTCCAACATCGGCAGCCAGTTCATCGTGGAGCTCGGCGAGGCCGATCGCGAGGAGATGGAGACGCGCGTGCTGGAGGCGCTGCGCAAGCACTTCAAGCCCGAGTTCCTGAACCGCGTGGACGACGTCGCGATCTTCCACCAGCTGGAGCGGGGGCACCTCGACCGCATCGTGGAGATCCAGCTCGGACGCGTGCGCAAGCTGCTCGCGGAGCGCCGCATCGAGCTCGAGCTCACCGACGAGGCGAAGCGGCTGCTGGCGGAGAAAGGCTACGACCCGCACTACGGCGCGCGGCCGCTGAAGCGCGTGATCCAGCGCATGGTGCAGGACCCGCTCGCGATGCGGATCCTGGCAGGCGAGTTCGCGGACGGCGCGAAGATCGTGGCGGATGCGCGGCTCAGCGGCGAGGCGCTGGAGTTCCGGCGGCCGAGCTGAGCCGCGCTCGCGCGCGGCTCATTCGTAGTCCTCGTTCAGCGCGCGCAGGAACGCGGCCAGCGGCGCCACGTCTTCGGGCAGCAGCGCGATCCCGCGCAGCTCGGCGGCTGGATTGCGCAGCGTCCCCTGACGCGCCGCGTCCGCGGCAGTGCGGTAGGACTCGATCACCGCCTCGAGCGTGTCCGCGCTGCCGTTGTGCAGATATGGCGCGGAGTGGGAGAGATCGCGCAGCCCAGGCGTCTTGAAGATCGCGATCGCCGTGGGCACCAGTTTCTCCGCCGTGCAGCGCTGGCGAATCAGCTTCGCGCGCTTCGCGGGGTTCGCCGCGCGAGACACGCCGGCCAGCGCACGGTCGCAGAGGATCTGGTACAGGCGATCCTGCGTCGCGCCCGGGAAGTCCGGATTCGCGGCGACGTTCCACACGCCGAGATCCGTGTGCTGCGCGTCGCCCGCTGAGGGCACGCGCCGGAAGGGCTCGGCTGCGTGCGGATGCTGCTCGGTGGCCGGCAGCCAGCGGTTCGGATCCGCATTGCGCTCGGCGACGCCCGGCACGTAGAGGCGGCGGAAGGCGCCGGCGCCGTGCAGGCCGTCGAACTCGAGCTGTGCGATGCCGGTGTTGTGGAACGAGAAGTCCGTGAAGGCGGGAGCAGCGTGGCACGTGGCGCAGTTGCCGAGCCCACCTTCAGCGAGCTCGCTCGCCTTCAGCTTTCGCGAAGGCGCGGCGCGCAGGAAGATGCGCAGCCCGTGCAGCTCCTCGGCGCCGAATACGCGATCCGCTGGATGGAAGAGGAAGGGCCCGTCGTTCACGAACACCGGCTCCTTCAGCGCCTCGAGCGCCGAGCGCAGCCGCCGCGTGTAGGCCGCGTCGGACTCGCCCGGATCCGGCGCCGCGGGGAGCCCGTTGGCCGCGAGGAAGGCGTCGAAGGGAGAGCCCACGAACGAGCCGTTCTCGTCCTGAGCGAACACGAGCTGCTCGGTGTAGGCCGCGATCAGCCGGGCTACGGAGTCCACGATCTCGTCGTCGCTCGCCTGATCCACGTCGATGCGGAACTCGGGCGGCAGCACCAGCTCGGGCGGCAGGCTCGGGTCGGTGCCAGCCAGCACCGTGCGGTAGTCGCCGCCGAAGTCCTGGGCGAGCGCCCCGCTGCCGTCGTCCTCGCGGACGACCCGCGCGATGTGGGCGACTGCCGCCGCTGCCTCGCCCGGTAGCCAGCCGTAGTTGCGGCCCGTGAGCGTGCCGCGCACGAGCGCGGTGAGGCTCGGAAACTCGCCGTCGAAGTGGAGCAGGATTCCGCCGGGACGCGGCAGCGACGCGTTCACCAGCGGCGGCGAGTTGCGCGGTGCCGTGCGCTTGCCATCGCCGCGATCGGGGATCGGGCTGCGGCGCGCGAAGTCGGTGTAGGTGCGCATGCCGCCGCCGCTCGAGACGAGCTGCTCGTCCACCAGGTGGCAGGCGCGGCAGTTCATCGACATTCCGGCGAACGGGCCTGGAAGCGGGGCGCCGGTGGTCTCCGATTCCTCGACGACGGGGTCGCCTGCCGCGAGCGGGGCGTTCACGTCGGTGGCGTTGCGCGCGAAGAACTCCGCGAAGCGCGTCTCGAGGAACAGCCGCTCCCCGATCGTCACCTCCGCGGGATCAGCCTCCTGCCCCCACGCGCTCGCCGCCGCCCCGACCACCAACGACCCAGCCGCCACCAGCCGCCACCACCGCAACATCCGCCGTTACCCCCGTGTTCGCGGGACAGAGTGGCGGGACGAAAACAAAAGTGACTTTCATTTTCAACTCAGCCCCGAAATGCGAATAGCGCGTTGCCTCCGCGGGCACTCAATGGAGCGGCAGGTGTTGGTATAGGTCGCCGTCCTCGAAGCCGAGTCGGCGATACCACGCGCGCGTACCAACCGCGGAGATCACCTGCAGCGTCGCGAAGCCTGCAGCCGCGGCGAGCGTGGCTGCCTGCCCCACCAACCGGGATCCCATCCCCCCGTGCTGCGCCTTGTCGGGCGACCGCTCCCCGATCTCCGCAACCCCGCCGTACACGTGCACCTCGCGCAGCAGCGCTGCCCCCCGAAGCTCTTGGATCGGCGCGGCGCTCGCCGCCCCCGGAGTCGGGAGCGAGAGGCGCGCGAAGCCGGCGATGCGATCGCTCCCATTGACGGCCTCGAGGAACACTTCTTCGCCGAGGCTCGTCGCGTAGCGCGTCTCGCGCAGCAGGGGCGCGTCCGCGTCGCTCGCCGCGGCGCGGATCTCGCGGGCGCGGATCTCGGCGAGGGCGACGCCCCGCTCGCGCAAGAGCGCCTCCGCGGACTCGCGCAGGTTCGTCTCCTTGCTCCCCGCGACGATCTCGTGCGACGGGATGTCGCGGATCACGCGCGTCGCGCGGCACCAGCGCGGAATCGCCGCGAGGCAGTCCGCGACCAGCGGCAGCAGCTCGTCGCGCGTGTACGGGCGCCACGCGCCGCGCGCATGGTGCTGCGCGAGCTCGGCTGTCTCCACGAGGCTGCACGGGTAGAGCTTCAGCTCGTCGGGGCGAATGGCCGGGTCGTCGAACAGCCGCGCGAAGTCGGCGCGATCGGACTCGGGCGTCGCGCCCAACAAGTTCGCCATCCAGTGCACGTGGAGCTTGAAGCCGGCGCCGCGCAGCAGCGCGATCGCCGCGCGCGTCGCGGCGACGTCGTGACCGCGCCGATTCGCGGCGAGCACCGCGTCGTCGAGCGACTGCACGCCGAGCTGTAGCTTCGTCGCGCCGAGCCGCCGCAGGCGGACGAGCTCCTCGCGCGTCACGCAGTCGGGCCGCGTCTCCAGCGCGAGGCCCACGCAGCGCGCATTGGCGGCTTCGTTCGCGCGCTGCGCCGCCGCCAGCGCGCTCCACGCGCCGCGCTCGCGCGGCGGCACGAGCTCGCCGCTCTCCGCCGCGCGCAGGCGCGCGGCGACGGTCGCGTCGTAGCCGCGCGGCGAGAGCGAGAGCGCCGCGAAGTCCGGCGCGAGCGCCCCGACCTCCGCGCGCCGGTCGATACCTGCGCCGAAATCGTTCAGCGCCTCGAACAGGCGCGTGGCGAACCAAACCTGATAGCTCTCAGGGTAGGCCGACCATGTGCCGCCGAGGACGATCAGCTCCACCTTGGCGGTGGAGTGACCCATCGCGCGGAGCGCCGCGAGCCGGTTCCACGCCTGAAGATACGGGTCGAAGCGATTCGCCTGCGCGCGCTGACAACCGGGCTCGCTCGCCAGGTAGCTCTTCGGCATGCGCACGTCGCTTGGGCAGAACACGCAGCGACCGGGGCACGGGAACGGCTTCGTCAGTACGGCGACCGGCGCGACGCCCGAGAGCGTGCGCGTCGGCGTGGTGCGCAGCTTCGCGGCGAAGGCCGCTTCGGCGAGCGGCCACTCGGCCGCGCTCGCGCGGAAGCCCGCCAGCACCTCGCGCTTCGTGTAGAAGCCGCGCCCGTCCTTCGGATGGCGGCGCAGGATCGCGTCGAGCTCGCGCACGCCCAGCGGCTCGGCCGCGATCGCTTCCGCGATGATCGCGCGCAAGCCCCGGGCGAGATCGCCGGTCGATAGACTGCCGCCGCTCATGACTCCCGAGACCGCGCGGGCGCTCGCCCGCATCAACGAGCGATTCTATCGGAGCCACGCGCGGCTCTTCGCCTCGAAGCGCGAGCGCGCGTGGGAAGGAATGCGGCGCGCGCTGGACGCGCTGCCCGCGCGCCCGCGCTCGGTGCTCGACGTCGGCTGCGGCCACGGGCGCTTCGCGCAGCTGCTCGCCGAGCGCGGCCTGGCGGCGAGTTATCAGGGCGTCGACGCCTCCGCCGAGCTGCTCGCGATCGCCCGTTCGCGCAGCGACCTGGTCGCCGGCGCGCAGTTCGCCGAGGTCGACGTGATCGAGAACGCGCGCGCGGTCCCGGCCGGTCCCTTCGACCTGATCGGCGTGTTCGGCGTGATTCACCACGTGCCCGGCGAGTCGGCGCGCGGCGCGCTCCTCCAGGCGCTCGCGCAGCGCCTCGCAGCCGGCGGTACGCTCGCCGTCGCGTTCTGGCGGCGCGACGCCCGGCAAGACGACGCGCGGCGCGTTGGCTGGGAAGTCGCGGGCCTCGACGCCGGCGACCTCGAGCCCGGCGACCGGCTGCTGCGCTTCGACACGGATCCGTCGGTGTTCCGCTTCTCCCACTTCGCGGACGAGGCGGAGCTCGAGCGGCTCGCGCGCGCGGTGCCGCTTCCGCTCGCGACACGCTTCGACGCCGACGGGGCCGGCGGCAGCTCGAACGCCTACCTGCTCTGGCGGCGTGCGTGAGCGAGCCCAGGCGCCGGCAGGCGGCGGGGCCCGCGGAGGTCGCCGCCGCCCTCGACGCCGGCGAGCCCGTGCGCCTCGTGCTCCACGCCCTCGAGCTGGAGGATGCCGCCGCTCGCGCCGTGCTCGAGCGCGCGCGCTGCGCGGGCGTCGCGACGCGCGCCGCGAGCGCGCGAGTGCTCTGGCGCCTCGGGAAGTGCTCGCCCACGCCGGAGCTGATCGCGGTGATCGGCCCGGACCCCGCCGCGGCCCCGGACGACGCGCTCGCCGGGGGTGGCGCCGCGTGGCTGCTCACCGGGATCGCGTATCCCGGCAACACGGGCTTCGCGATCCGGCTCGCCGAGGTGTCGGGCGCCGCGTGCGTGTTCGTCGACTCGCGCTTCGCCCACGAGGGCAAGCGCGAGGCGCTGCGCGCCTCGATGCGCGCGGACCGCGTCTTCCCCGTCTACTGGGAGGACGCCCCGACCGCGATCGCGCGCGCCAAGCGCGCGGGCCGCCGCGTGCTCGCGATCGAGGACGTCGGCAGCGGCGCGCCCTGGGAGGTGGACCTCACCGGACGGGTGCTGCTCGTGATCGGCGGGGAGCGCCACGGCATCTCCGCCGAGGTGCTCGCCGCCTGCGACGGCGCGGTGCGCATCCCGATGCGGGGCTTCATCCCGTCGTACAACCTCCAGGCCGCGATGGCGATCGTCGCCGGCGAGCGCCTGCGGCAGCTCGGCGCGAGCGACCGCGCGCGCTCCTAACGACTCGAGGGTCCCGCTGCGACCTCCGCTGGCGGCTCGTCCGACAGCTCGCCGACGACGACGCCGCCCACGAGCAGAAGCCCGCCCAGCCACTGGAGCGGCGTGAGCGTCTCGGCGCCGAGCCCGACCGAGAGCAGCGCCGCGAACAGCGATTCGAGCGAGAAGATCAGGCCGACGCGCGTGGGCGAGGTGTTGCGCTGCCCCCAGGTCTGACCGAGGAAGCCCGCCGCCGAGCAGGCGAGGCCGAGATACGCGACCGCGGCGAGCGAGCGCGAATCGAGCGCGGTCGGTGCAGTTTCGAACGCCAGCGCGAACGGCAGCGAGAACGCCGCGACGAAGGCCATCTGCACGAAGGTGAGCCCCGCGGACGGCATCGCCCGAGCCCAGCGATCGAGGGCCACCATGTGAGCCGCGAAGCCCAGCGCGGCGAGCAGCGTGAGCGCGTCGCCGAGGTTCGCGCCGCCTCCGCGCGGGTCGGTGAGCAGCCAGAGTCCCGCTAGAGCGGCGAGCACCGCGCCCAGCACGCGGGCGCGCAGCCCGCGGCCGACGAAGATGCGAGCGAGCGGCGGAACCATCGCCACGTAGGTCGCGGTGATGAAGCCCGAGCGCGCCGGCGTCGTGAAGCGCAGGCCGGTGGTCTGCAAGGCGAAGCTCGCCCACAGCAGCGCGCCGATCCACAGCGCGGCGCGCCGGTGCCGTGCCGCCTCGTGCGCGCCACCGAGGTCCCACGCGCGACCCCGGAACACGAGCGCGAGCGCCGCCGCGGCGAGCGCGAAACGCAGCGCCACTAGCGTGAACGGCCCGATCGTCGCGAGCGCGCCCTTCACCACGACGAACGAGCCGCCCCAGGAGAGCGTGACGCCCAGCAGCACGAGCTCTGCACGCAGTCGCGGAGTCACGCGCATCCTCCCAGGGAGTCGCACCGGTAGCGCGCGCATCGTGCGCGCGCCGTTGCACGCGCGCGGCCTCGCCCTCGCGATGCGCCTGCCTATGCTGCGCGCCCCAGATGGCCGACCGGCACGCGACCCGCTTCGACCGAGACACGCAGCTCACCCCTCTCGAGCCCGGCATCTACGCCGCGCGCGTCGACCGCGGCTGGTGGGTGGCGCGCGGCCCGAACGGGGGATTCGTCGCGGCGCTGCTCGTGCGCGCGATGGAGCAGGCGGTGGACGACCCGGCGCGGCAGCTGCGCTCGGTGACGATCCACTACGTGCGCCCGCCCGCGGAGGGAGCGGCGCGGCTCGAGACGCGCCTCGAGCGCGTGGGCCGCTCGCTCACCACTGTGAGCGCGCGCCTCGTGCAGGGCGACTCGCTCCAGGCGCTCGCGCTCGCCGCGTTCTCGAAGCCGCGCGAGACGGCCTCGTTCCACCACGCCGTGATGCCCGAGGTGGCGCCGCCCGAGGCGACTCCGGTTCGCCGCGAACCGCGGGTACCGATTCACGAGCGCTACGAGCAGCGCTGGGCGATCGGGCCGCGCTACTTCGAAGGTCAGCGCGGGCGCGAGGCCGTGACCGGGGGCTGGATCCGGCTCGCGGAGGGCACGCGCCCGATCGACGGCGCGCTGCTCGCGGCCTACGCAGACGCCTGGCCGCCGTCCGTGTTCGTCACCAACGAGCTGCCGATGCCGATGGGCGGCGTCCCCACCGTCGACCTCACCGTGCACGTGCGCGCCGAGCTGCCCTTGCCTGACGACTTCGTCCTCGTGGCGTTTCGCACGCGCGAGGTGGCGGGCGGCTTCCTGGAGGAGGACGGCGAGATCTGGAGCCGGAGCGGGCGCCTGCTCGCCCACTCCAGGCAGCTCGGCGTGGTGCTGTGAGGGCCGCCGGGTTGCCGACTCGCCCGAGCGCGTGTTATCTCGCCCGGCGCATGTGCAACCTCCACCCCGCCGAGCGCCGAGCCGAGCGTGCTCCCCACGCCGCGGCGCTCGCGTTCTTCTTCGGGTGGTATTTCGCCGACGGGGCGAAGGAGGCGGCGCCGGCCTAGCACCGAGCAGCCAGTCGACCGGAGCCCCGAGCGAGAGCCCGGGGCTCTTTTTTTTGCCCGCGCGCGTGGCGCGTCGCGGGCGGGAGCCCAGCGATGCAAGCCCTCGAGAACACGAACCTCACCGCGCTCGAAGAGCTGCCGCCGCCGCGCACGCTCAAGGCGACGCAGCCGGCCTCGCCGCGCTCCGCCGAAACCGTGCTGGCCGCGCGCGCCGCCGTCCGCGACGCGCTCCACGGCCGCGACGGCCGGCTCGTGGCGATCGTCGGACCGTGCTCGCTGCACGACCCCGCGGCCGCCCTCGACTACGCGCGGCGCCTGTGCGGCGTCGCGAGCGAGCTGCGCGGCGAGCTGATCGTGCTGATGCGCACCTACTTCGAGAAACCGCGCACGACGATCGGCTGGAAGGGGCTGGTGAACGACCCGGGCCTCGACGGCGGCTGCGACGTGGTGCGCGGCCTCGCGCTCGCGCGCGATCTGTTGCGCCAGATCAACGATCTCGGTTTGCCCTGCGCCACCGAATTCCTGGATCCGATCACGCCCCAATACCTTGCCGACCTGGTCGCCTGGGCGGCGATCGGCGCGCGCACCGCGGAGAGCCAGACGCACCGCGAGATGGCGAGCGGGCTCTCCATGCCCGTGGGCGTGAAGAACGGCACGGACGGCAGCGTGCAGGTGGCCGTGGACGCGGTGACCGCCGCGCGCCATCCGCACGTCTTCCTGGGCGTGAGCGCGGACGGCCGCGCCTCGGTGGTGCGCACGACCGGCAATCGCGACGCGCACGTCGTGCTGCGCGGGGGCCGCTCCGGCCCGAACTGGGACGCCGATGCGATCGGCGATGCCACGGGGCGCCTCGCGCCGCTCGGCCTCGCGCGCGGCGTGGTCGTCGACTGCTCCCACGAGAACTCGGGCAAGCTGCCCGCGCGCCAGCTCGAAGTCGCGAGCGCGCTCGCAGCGCTCGGGCCCGCGGGCGCGCCCGGGCTGCTCGGTGTGATGCTGGAGAGCTTCCTCTCGCCGGGCCGCCAGAACTGGAAGCCCGGCGGCGCGCATGCCTACGGGGTCTCCATCACCGACGCCTGCCTCGGCTTCGACGAGACGGCCGGCGCGCTGGCGAGCCTCGCCCACGCCTGGCGCGGCGCGCGGCCGGCCGCAGAGGGCGGGATCGCATCCGCGCGAAGTTGCTCGCGCGCTGCCGGCTCGTGAGGCTCAATCGCCCGCCGTGGGCTGCCGATGCGACACGCGATGCATCGGTCGCTCGACTCTCGCTCGAATCTCGCGGGCTTGCTGCTCGGCTGTGCGCTCGCCTGCGCGAGCGGCGCGCTCGCCGACGCGCGCGTGGTGACGCCCGACGAGCTCACGCGACTCGAGCAGACGCTCGCCGCGCACCCCGACGACGAAGTCGTGCGCACCGCCTACGGCGACGCTCTGCTCCGCGCTGGCGACGCGCTCGGGTCGCTGCGTGTTCTCAATCCGAACCGCGTCCCCGGCCCCGAGTGGGCGCGGGAACTGCGCGCTTCGGCCCGCCTGTATCGCAAGCGCGGCCAGCTCCTGGCGGCGCGCAAGGCGCTGCGCGACGCCGTGGAGCTCGCGCCGAACGACCGCGAGCTGGTTGAGGAGCTCTCGGAGCTCATCTCGGTGATGGAGTCGGCGAACGGCAAGGCGGCAACCGGCTCACCCGCGCCCGCGCCCACGCTCACGCCCACGCCCACGCCCCTAGCCGTCACGCCGGCCGCGGCGTCCGAGGCTCCCGCGCAGATCGCGCCGACGAACGAAGTGATCGAGGCCGAGGAGCAGCGGGCCGCCGCTCTCGCGCAGCCCGCCCCCGCTCCCGAGCGCCCGAAGCCGTCGCTGCGCCATGCGCTGGCCCTGGGCGGCGTGGTGCTGCTGGCGATCGCCGGCTTCCTCGTGCGCCGCACGCTGCGCGGCAGCGGCGACCTGGCGGTCGCCATCGAGCTTCCGACCGACGCGCGCGCGACGCTCTCGGTGCGCCTCGCCCGCGAGCGCGAGCGCCAGCGCCCGCCGCCGCAGCCGAACGCGCCGATCGCGGCCCGCGCGTCGAGCCGCTTCGAGCACAACATGATCGCGCGCGAGACGCACTTCCGGGCGATCCCGGCCGGCACTTACTGGGTGACCGTCGAGGGCGTGGTCGAGAACGGCGCGGCCAAGGACGGCGTGCGCGACGACCGCGAGGTCGTCGTACAGAAGGGGCGCGCGGCGCGCGTCGAGTTCGACCTGCGCCCGCAGCACTGCCCGATCGAGATCCGCGTCGTGCGCGAGGGCGCGCGCGTCGCCAGCGCGCGCGTGGCGCTGGGCGGCGACCCCACCTCGCTGCGCCGCACGCGCGACGGCGTCGCGAAGCTCGCGCTTCCCCTCGGCGAGCACGTGCTGCTGGTCGGCGCCGACGACCGCGCCGCCGAGCGCAAGCTGAAGCTCGAGCGCATGGCGCCCGTGCAGATCGAGATCGACCTCGGCGACGGGGCGGAGCTCACTTTCTCCGACTGCGAGGCTGCCGTCGAGCCTTACCTGCGCGGCGATCTCTCCGTCGCGGCGGCGGCGCTCGAGAAGGCCGGGCAGAGGGAGCGCGCCGCGATCCTCGCAGGCCGCTTCTATCGCAGCCGCGGATCGGTCGGAAACGCAGCCGAGCGCTTCGAGGCGGCCGGCCGCTGGCTCGAGGCCGCCGAGCTGCGCGCCGAGGCCGGCGAGCTCTCGCGGGCGGCGCTGCTCTACGAGAAGGCGGGCGACCTCGCGCGCGCCGCCGAGATGCACAACGCGAACGGCGACCTGATGCTCGCCGGCGCCGCCTACGAGCAGGCCGGCGACTACGCGGCGGCGAGCGTCTGCTACCGCGAGGCCGGCGACGAGCGCAAGCTGCTCGACGCGCTCGAAAAGAAGGGCGACTTCTTCGAGGCCGGCGAGATCGCGCAGAAGCTCGGCGAGACGACGCGCGCAATCCGCAACCTGCAGCAGATCGACTCGCGCCACCGCGGCTACCTCTCGGCGTGCCGCATGCTGGCCGCCGCCTACAGCGAGCAGGGCAAGCACGAGCTGGCGATGCAGAAGGCCGAAGAGGCGGTGACCTTCTCGCGCCCCGAGGAGGCCGGCGCCGACACGCACCTCTGGTACGGAAACCTGCTCGCGCGCGCAGGGCGCATCGAGCGCGCGATCGAGGTGCTCGAGAAGCTCGCGCAGCGCGCGCCCGACCATCCCGGCGTCACGGCGCGCATCGAAGAGCTGCGCAAGGAGGCATCGGCGGCGCGGCGCGACGGATCCGCGACGCAGCAGGTCGCGCGCAGCGCGTTCGGCGACGGCGCGCGCTACGAGCTGCGCGAGCAGATCGGCGCGGGCGGCATGGGCATCGTGGTGCGCGCGCTCGATCGCCGGCTCGGGCGCGAGGTCGCGCTGAAGCGGCTGCCCGACAACCTGAAGGACCACCCGAAGGCGGTGGATCTGTTCCTGCGCGAGGCGCGCGCGGCGGCAGCCCTGAACCATCCCAACATCGTCACCGTCCACGACGTGGACGAGGACCAGGGCGTCTACTTCATCACCATGGAGCTGATGGTCGGCCGCACGCTCTCGCAGGTGCTGAAGCAGCACGGCCGCCTCGCCTGGCGCGACGCCGTGCGCGTCGCGCTGCAGGTCTGCGCGGGCCTCGGTTACGCGCACGCGCAGCGCATCGTCCACCGCGACATCAAGTCCTCGAACCTCTTCCTCACCGAAGAGCGCATCGTGAAGGTGATGGACTTCGGCCTCGCCAAGATGCTCGAGGAGGTGCGGCGCTCGACCACGGTGATCGGCGGCACTCCTTACTACATGGCGCCCGAGCAGGCGGCGGGCGACTCCGTCGACGCGCGCGCGGATCTCTATGCGTTCGGCGTGACGCTCTTCGAGCTCGTCACCGGCAAGCGCCCGTTCGAGACGGGCGACGTCACCTACCACCACCGCCACACGCCCGCGCCGGACCCGCGCAGCCTCGGCGTCGAGATGCCCGAGGCGCTCGCGGCGCTGATCCTGCAGATGGTGGCGAAGGCACCCGCCGACCGGCCCGCGAGCGCCGAGCAGGTCGCCCAGCGCCTGCGCGCGATCCTCGGCGCGCAGCGGAAGTAGCCGCCTCCCCCGCCGCGAACCCGCCTGGGGTCTGACCCGTTTCCGGTTGGGCGCGACGAAAACGTCCGGACGCGTTCGTCAGCGCGCGCGCCCGACTCCGGCTGCCTCGCGCGCGGCCTCGAACACGGGCGTCGCGAGTACGCGGGCGCGAGCCACGCCGTCGGCGAGCACGTCCTCCACGAGCCCGCGCTGCCGCGCCAGCTCTTCGCGGCGCGCGCGCATCGGCGCGAAGTACGCGACCGCGCGCTCCGCGAGATCCTTCTTCACCTCGCCGTAGCCGAGCCCGCCGGCCGCCGCGCGCGCGAACAACTCCGCGCGCTCCTCCTTCGTCGCGAACAGCGACCAGAGCTGGAACAGCGTCTGCTCGGTGTTCTTCGGCGACTCGACCGGCGACGAGTCGGTGACGATCCCCATGATCGCCTTGCGCAGCTGCTTCTCCGGCCAGAACATGCGCAGCACGTTGCCGTAGGACTTCGACATCTTGCGCCCGTCGGTGCCGGGCACCACGGCGACCTCATCGAGGATCATCGGCTCGGGCAGCTTGAACACCTCGCGCTCGTAGGTGTTGTTGAACTTCGCGGCGATGTCGCGCGCCATCTCGATGTGCTGCTTCTGGTCTTGGCCGACGGGCACTACGTCGGAGCGGAACTGGAGGATGTCCGCGGCCTGCAGCACCGGATACGCGAACAGGCCGTGGTCCGGAGCGATGCCCTGCGCCGTCTTGTCCTTGTAGGAGGTGGCGCGCTCCAGCAGGCCCATGGGCGTCACGGTCGTGAGCAACCAGGTGAGCTCGCAGGTCTCGGGCATGTCGGACTGCCGGTAGAGGATCGCGCGCTTCGGATCGAGGCCGCAGGCCAGGTAGTCGAGCACGAGCTCCTCGACCAGCTCGCGGCGGCGCGCGCCCTCGCGGATCGACGTCATCGAGTGGTAGTCGGCGACGAAGAAGAGCGCCTCGCCCCGCGCCTGCAGCTCGACGTGCTGGCGCATCGCGCCGAAGTAGTTGCCGATGTGTGCCTCGCCCGAAGGCTGAACGCCCGAGAGGATGCGCATGCCTGCCTCGCCGCCCTGCTCGAAATGGCGGCGCAGCATCGCGGCGCGCGCCGCGCGTCGCAACGCGAGCGCTGCGGCGCTCGGCCTTGGCGTAGGCTGCGTGCGGGAGGTCCCAACTCGTGAAGTGGACCCGCGGCGAGCGCAGCCAGAACCTCGAAGACCGGCGCGGCCAAGGCGGCGGCGGCCTGCGCCTACCCGGCGGCCGCGGGAGCATGGGCCTCGGCGGCATCGTGCTCGTGCTCGCCATCGCCTACTTCACCGGCCAGAACCCGCTCACGCTGCTGGCCGTCCTGAGCGGCGAGAACGGCGGCCTGCCGGTCGACGCCGGGAGCGACGTCGCGACGGGCGCACCGGTAGAGGAGTCGGCGGCCGAGGCCGAGCGCGCCGACTTCTTGTCGTTCGTGCTCGACGACGCGCAGGCGGCGTGGACGCGCCTGTTGCCCGGCTACCGCGACGCCAAGCTCGTGCTCTTCCGCGCCGCCGTCTCCTCGGGCTGCGGCGACGCCGCAGCGGCGATGGGCCCCTTCTACTGCCCGGCGGACGAGAAGGTCTACCTCGACCTCGGCTTCTTCGACGATCTCGCGCGACGCTTCGGCGCTCCGGGCGACTTCGCCCAGGCCTACGTGCTCGCCCACGAGCTCGGGCATCACGTGCAAAAGCTCACCGGCACCGAGGTCAAGGTGCGCGAGCTCCAGCGCGCGAACCCGGAACACGAGAACGCGCTGTCGGTGCGCCTCGAGCTGCAGGCCGACTGTTACGCGGGCGTGTGGGCGCACACCACCGCGCGGCGCGAGCTGCTCGAGCACGGCGACCTGGGCGAGGGCCTCGCCGCCGCGTCGGCCGTGGGCGACGACCGCATCCAGCAGATGAGCGGCGGCGGCGTGCGCCCCGAGAGCTTCACCCACGGCTCCGCCGCCGAGCGCGCCGCGTGGTTCCGCCGCGGCTACGACGCAGGCGACGCCGGGGCCTGCGACACCTTCGCCAGCTGAGCCGGATGGGACTGAGCCGACGGGGCCCAACTGCCTATTGGCTCACCAGCTCCAGCCAGTGCGCGAACGCGGGGTCCGCGCCGCTCACCACGCGCTGGAAGCGCTCGCGCAGCTGCCGCGTGATCGGGCCCGGGCACTCGCGGCCGATCGGGCGGTCGTCGGCGCTCTCCACCGGCCACACGCCCGCGCTCGTTCCGCTGAGGAACGCCTCGCGCGCGTTCGCGAGCGCCTTCAGCGGCAGCGGCTCGTCGCTGGTCGTCTTCAACCCCTCCGCCTGCGCCAGCTCGAGCACCGAGCGGCGCGTGACGCCGAGCAGCACGTCGTCGTCGGGCGCCGTGCGCAGCACGCCGGCCGCGTCCACCAGGAAGAAGTTCGCGGTGGGCGTCTCGGTGAGATTCCCGTGCTCGTCGAGCAGCACGATCTCGTCGTAGCCGGCCTTGCGCGCGCGCCACTTCGCGATCATCGGCGACGTGTAGTTCCCCGCGACCTTCGCGTGCGGGTGCAGAATGTCGGCGCGGCGCTGGCGCAGCTCCTTCTCCACCCAGAGCCGCACCGTCTTGGGCGGGCGCGCGGGCGGACGCTCCTTCCGTAACAACACGTCCGCCCAGGGGTCGTAGGCCAGCGCGGCTACCGCGACGCGATCGTCCGCCGGCACCACGTCGACCTCCTCCGAGGCGAGGTAGGCGTTCAGCTTCACGACCTTCGCGTCCGGGTTGGCGCTCACCGCAGCCTTGCACGCGGCGCGCAGCGTCGCGGCATCCTGCGCGAGCGGCAGGCCGATCAGGCGCGCGCTCGTGATGAACCTCTCCACGTGCTCGCTCAAGCGGAAGATCGCCGCGCCGCGCAGCGTCTCGTGCACGCTCATGTAGTCGAAGATCAGCGAGCCGCGCGCGAGGGATTGCGCCAGCACGTGCACGCGGGCGGCCTCCCACGGCAGCAGTGCTCCGTCGAGCCAGATGGTGCGAGCGGGCGGAGCCGCGGCGGAAGCGGACGACATGCGGCGCAACGTAGCGGGGGCGGCTTGGAGCGAACGACGCCGGACGCGCGCGCGGGCGTAGGCGGCGGTCCGCAAGAACGCGGTCGCCCAGGGCGCGTCGCCGCAGCGCCCGGGGCGCGCGTCGCGCGGCTCGCGGCGACCCGCTGCCGGCCCGCACTTCCACCCGCGCCAGCGCCGCTGCCGGCCTCCGCCGCAGTTCGTCGCATTCCGTCGCGAGCCGAGTTGCAGGGCCGTGCGCACTCCCGAGGGCCCCACCAGCCGTCCCGCGGAGCCTTCCCGTGCCGAACCCGCGCACGATCGCCCTGATCGTGGTCGCTCTGAGCTGCTGCAGCGCCGCCGCGCGCGCTGGCGACGCTCTGCCCGCCCCCGCGCCGACGCTCGCGCTGCCCGAGGCGCGCGCCCTCACCCTGCTCGCGCTCGCCTTCTCGGGCCTCGTCTACCTGGGCCGCCGTCCGCGCTGAGCATCGCCGCCCGCCACGCCGCGCCCGCATGCCGAGCCCTCTCGCTGGCGGAAATCCCTCGGCTACCTTGCGCGGCCTTTCGCGGTCTCCGCGACCCGACGCCGATGTAGCTCAGCTGGTAGAGCAGCTGATTCGTAATCAGCAGGTCGCCGG
>CAYWRY010000060.1:17694-22473 GCA_964460485.1 uncultured Spirochaetales bacterium | reverse complement strand
CGTCGCGCACCTCGACGACGCGCGCGAGACGGGCGCCGCGTAGTGCGGGCTAGGCGATCGCCTTGGCGTTGCGCAGCTTGGCGACGTCCTCGGCGGCGATTCCCCAGTCCGCGAGCGCCTCGTCCGTGTGCTGGCCGGGATGCGGCGGCGGGCGCTTGATCTCGCCCGGCGTGCGGCTGAAGCGCGGCGAGGGCGCGGGCTGCGTCACGCCCGCCACGTCTACGAAGGTCCTGCGCGCGATGTTGTGCGGATGCGCATACGCCTCGGGGATGGTCAGCACCGGCGCGAAACACACGTCGCTGCCTTCCATCAGCGCGCACCACTCGTCGCGCGTCTTCGTCTTGAAGAGCGCGGTCAGTCGCTGCTTCATCGCGCGCCATTGGGTGCGATCCATCTGGTTCGGCAGCGGCTCCTTGTCGAGGCCCGTCTTCTCCAGCAGCTCCGCGTAGAACTGCGGCTCGATCGAGCCGATCGAGACGTACTTGCCGTCCTTCGTCTCGTAGGTGTCGTAGAAGTGGGCGCCGGTATCCAGCAGGTTAGTGCCGCGCTCGCCCCAGCCGCCGCTGGCGTAGAATCCGTGGATGAAGGCCATCAGGGTCGCGGCTCCGTCCACCATCGCGGCGTCCACCACCTGGCCCTTCCCGGACCGGCTGCGCTCCACCAGCGCCGCGCAGACGCCGAGCGCGAGCAGCATGCCGCCGCCGCCGAAGTCGCCCACCAGGTTGAGCGGCGGCAGCGGCTTGTCGCCCTCGCGGCCGATGTGGGCCAGCGCGCCGGCGAGCGCGATGTAGTTGATGTCGTGGCCGGCGGCCTGCGCCATGGGGCCGTCCTGCCCGAAGCCGGTCATGCGCCCGTAGACCAGCTTCGGGTTCCGCGTCAGACAAACGTCCGGGCCCAGGCCGAGGCGCTCCATCACGCCGGGGCGGAAGCCTTCCGTCAGCACGTCGGCCCTCTCGATCAGCTTCAGCACCAGCTCGACGCCTTCCGGATTCTTCAGGTCGACGCCGATGCTGCGCCGGCCGCGCGCCAGCACGTCGTTCGACGGCTTGTCCGGCATCTGCGGCCGCACCGTGGCGGAGCGGTCGATGCGCAGCACGTCCGCGCCGAGGTCGGCGAGCATCATCGCGCAGAAGGGCCCCGGCCCGATGCCGGTGATCTCGACGACCTTGATGCCTGAGAGCGGGCCTGCCATCCGGGTCTTCTCCTGCGCGCGTGCGCCTCGAAGGAATCGTGCGAGGGGGCGCATGGTACTCAGGCTCGCTCCCGGCCGATGCGACCGAGCGCGCGAACCGCGGCGAATCTACGAGGTCGGAGCGGGAGCGGGGACGCGCGAGTCGAGAGAGCTGGGGGCTCTGCCGCTTCGACGAACCGCGTCCCTCCGCCCGGCGAGTGACCCGCACGGCCCGCGGGGGGCGGGCGCTGGCGTTTCGCCGCCTCGCCCTGCGCGCCCCGCCGCGCGCTGCGGGCGCCTCGCGTCCGCACCGCAAACGCGCCGAAAAGACCTCGTAGAATCAGCGGTTTTCGACGGAGACAGAAAACGCCCGTCCACCAGCGAAGCGTGACGCGCGACACACGAGCGGACGCTTCCGGCCGGTAGCGTGCTTATCGTCGCGGCAGCCGGATGCGCGGTTCCCCCGCGTTCCGCCGATACAGGATCACGGTATGCCCCAGCACCCCACACAGCTCCGCGTGCGCGCGCTCGGCGATCGCCTGCGCGAGCGCGTGCTTGTCGCCCGGGGCATGCAGGCGCACCTTGATCAGCTCGTGGTCGCCCAGCGCGGCGTCCACGGCGGCGATCACCGCGTCCGTCACGCCCGCGTCGCCGACCTGGACCAGGGGTTGGAGTGCGTGGGCCTGCGCGCGCAGGAAGCGGCGCTGGAAGCCTGCCAGGCCGCCGCTCGGCTGCTCGCTCATGACGCGCACTCTACGAGGTCGCGCGCTCGGAGTCCGCTCCTCCTCTTGCTGGCGGCCCTCGTGCTGTGGTTCGGCGTCGCCTGCGCGTCCACCTCGCCCTACGCGCCCGCTCAATTCGCGCCCATGCCGCGCACGGCCTCCGTGCCCGACGCGCACCCGCCCGTCTCCTTGACCGACGACCTGCCCGGCGGCGCGCCTGCGCCGCTGCTCGATCCCGCCCCGCCCGAGAACGCGAGCCTGCTCTATGCGCGCTCGGTGCTCGCCAACCGCGGCGTCAAACTCGACGCCGTGCAGCGCGAGGGCGTGGCGCGCGTACTGGTGCACGCCGAGGCGAACGACGGTCTCCCGGTGCTGATGACGCTCGCGCTGATCGCCCAGGAGAGTCGCTTCGACCCTCGCGCCCTCGGTCCCACCGGCTCGCTCGGCCTGATGCAGCTCCAGCCGACGACCGCTCGCGAGGTGGCGCGCAAGCACGGCCTCGCCTGGCAGAGCGATCGCACGCTGCTCGACCCGGTGCAGAACGTGCGCATCGGTCTCGCCTACTTGGCGGAGCTGCGCGATCGCTTCGGCTCCACCGACCACGCCATGGCCGCCTACAACATCGGCCCCGGCAACTTGATCAAGCTGCTGCGGAAGAGCCCGCTCCGGCACGGCCCGTATCTGCGCAAGGTGCACGGCCACGCCGAGACGATGCGCAGCGAGTTCGGCCAGCCCGAGAGCGCGATCGGCGGCTGACGCGCAAGGCCGCGCGAAGCGCGGCCGCGCAGTGAGGCGAAGCCGAACGGAGTCGAACAAGGGCTTCCGCGGAACGGTGCGCCCGGTGCGCCGCGTTCCCCCTGGCGGCGACCCGGCAAGGCCGCGCGAAGCGCGGCCGCGCAGTGAGGCGAAGCCGAACGGAGTCGAACGGGGGCGTCCGCGGAACGGTGCGCCCGGTGCGCCGCGTTCCCCCTGGCGGCGACTCGGCAACGCCGCGCGAAGCGCGGCCGCGCAGTGAGGCGAAGCCGAACGGAGTCGAACAGGGGCTTCCGGGGAACAGTTCGCGCGCGGCCCGTCTAGAGTGCGCGCATGCCCCGCGCCGCGCTCCGCGAGAAGGCCGCCCGCATCCAGGCGCTGCTCGACTCGCTCTATCCCGCGGCGCAGGTTCCCCTCGTCCACGAGGACCCCTTCCAGCTGCTCGTCGCGGTGGTTCTCTCGGCGCAGTGCACCGACGCGCGCGTGAACCTCGTGACGCCCGCGCTGTTCGACGCCGCGCCCAACGCCGGCGCGCTCGCGGCGCTGCCCACTCCGCGCATCCTGCGCCTGATCCGCAGCTGCGGGCTCGCGCCGACCAAGGCGCGCAACCTGAAGGCGCTCGCCCAGCAGCTGGTCGCGCGCCACGGCGGCGGCGTGCCGAAGACGTTCGCGGATCTCGAGGCACTCCCGGGCGTCGGCCACAAGACCGCGAGCGTGGTGCTCTCCCAGGGCTTCGGCGTCCCCGCGTTTCCCGTCGACACGCACATCCACCGCTTGGCCACGCGCTGGGGCTTGACGAGCGGGCGCAACGTCGCGGAGACCGAGCGCGACCTGAAGGCGCTGTTCCCCGAAGCGAGCTGGGGGACGCTGCACCTCCAGCTCATCCGCTTCGGCCGCGAGCACTGCCCCGCGCTGCGCCACGCTGCGGCGTCGTGTGCGATCTGTTCCTGGGCGGCGGTGAAGCGGCGTCCGCGCGGTACGTTGCGCGCACGCGCCGTCCGCCGCCGCCGGCGAATGGCCTGAGAGGAGCTCAGCGATGCCCAAGAAGATCGACTGGTACTACCACCGGAACGGTTGAACGAGCTGCACGAGAGCGTCCAAGTTCATGGACGCAAAGGATCTCGAGCCCAGCGAGACCGTCAGCGCCGCGAAGAAGCTGACGCGCAAGGACGCCGAGGAGATCGCGAAGGGCGCGAGCCGCGTGATCGTCGCGAAGGGCAAACAGGTCGAGGAGTTCGCGACCGCGGGCAAGGCGCCGAAGGCCGCGGTCGACGCGATGCTCGGCCCCACCGGCAACCTGCGCGCGCCGCTCGTGCGCGCAGGAAAGACGGTGCTCGTCGGCTTCAACGACGAGGCGTGGACGAAGAACCTCGCGTAGCCGCCGGGCGGCGACCCGGCGCCACGCGACTCCGCGGCGCCGGGCTCGCCGCGCTCCACGCGTGCTCGCGACGCTGCGCGGTCACGATCCACAGTGGATCCGCCCCGGACGGCGAGCGGTCGAGCGTCTCCGCCGGCGCGAAGCCTCCCGCCTGGGCGAAGTAGTCGGCGATCGTGCGCAGCCGCTCGGCGGGCGACAGCACGTGCCAGGCGCGGATCGCCTTGGTGGGAAAGCAGCGCTGGGAGGTGGCGATCACCGCCCGCCCGCCCGGCCGCAGCACGCGCGCGATCTCCGCGAACACCTCGACGGGTCGCGTCAGGTACTGGATCGAGACGGCGCACAGCGCCGCATCGAAACTCCCGTCGGGGAACGGCAGGCGCGGGTTGTCGTTCAGGTCGCGCACCTGCCACTGCGCCAGGCGCGGGTTCGCAGCCAGCTCCTCCGCGTTCATCCCCACCCCGACGACGCGGCCCAGGGGCCGCGCGCTCGGCGGCGGCAGGTGCGACACCCACGACGACATCAGGTCGAGCACGTCTGCGCCGGGCGGCAGCACTTCGGTGTAGTAGGCGGTGAGCGCCGCGATCGTGGCGTCGTCGACGTGCGTGACGAAGCGGGGGAACGCGTAGAAGGCGGCGTCGGGCGTCTCGTCGAGGCGATCGAAAAAGCCGGGCGGGAAAGGCCTCTCCATGGCGGCGCAGGCTAGTCCGCTCCCCGCCGGCCGCGCGGGCCATGCGATGATGCGTGGACGCGAAGCC
>CAYWRY010000060.1:5089-17594 GCA_964460485.1 uncultured Spirochaetales bacterium | reverse complement strand
TAGTCCGCTCCCCGCCGGCCGCGCGGGCCATGCGATGATGCGTGGACGCGAAGCCGCGAGGAAGGGATGACCGCGCTCTCCATCTCCGCCCTCCACCAAGCCGCCGTCCCCACTTCCGATTTCCCGCGCGCGGTCGCCTTCTATCGCGACGTGCTCGGCCTGCGCCTGATCGCGCAGTTCTCGCCCCCCGGCCTCGCGTTCTTTGCGCTGGGCGACACGCGCCTGCTCGTCGACGCGGCGGGCGAGCCTTCGCACGCGGCGGGCGTGCTGTATCTGCGCGTCGCGGACATCCACGCGGCGGCGAAGGAGCTGCGGGCGCGCGGCGTCGCCCTCGACTTCGAGCCGCACTGCATCTTCCCCGACGACGACGGCACCTTCGGCGCGGCGGGCGAGGAGGAGTGGATGGCGTTCTTCCGCGACCCCGACGGCAACGTGTTGGCGCTCGCCGCACGCATGCAGCCCGCGCCGTAGTGGAGCGCCGGTTCGGCCCGCTCGCGGGCTTCGCGTCGTTCGCCGCGCTCGTCGTGCTCTTGCTCGGCTGCGGGCCGCGCGGCAGCCAGGACGACGTCGGCGTCGTGACCGCGCTCGCGACCGAGTTCCTGCGCACGCTCGACGCCGATGCGGCGCGCGCGTGGCCCGAGCTCGCGGAGCCGCTGCGCGCGAGCGTGCCCGAGGCGGAGTGGCCGGCCCAGATCGCGCGGATGCGGGCGCCGCTCGGGCGGCCCGTGGCGCGCGAGCTCGCGAGCGCCGTCTTCACTGAGGAGCTCGCGGACGCGCCGCCGGGCAAGTACTTCGCGGTGGAGTTCGACGCGCAGTTCACCGACGCCGCTTGCGGCGAGCGCGTGGTCGCGATGTACGAGCGCGGCCGCTGGCGCGTCGCCGGCTATTTCGTCCGCAACACGCGGCCGCGCGGGGAGCGCCGCGACGCGCCCTGAGCGCGCCTCTCCGCGGGTGCTGCGCCCGCGTCGGCCGGGACGGCTCCGAGTCCGATGCCGCGATGGTGCGCACAGCCGCTGCGCGCAAAGCTGCCGCGCGATGACGGTCTTCTTCGACCTCGACGGCACCCTCACCGACTCCGCGCCCGGCATCACGCGCTGCCTCGCGTACGCCCTCGAGCGCGTCGGCGCGGCGGTGCCGCCGGAGGCGGAGCTGCGCCGCTGCATCGGGCCGCCGCTCGACCACACCTTTCGCCGCCTGCTCTCGCCTCGCGGCGACGCCGTCGTGCGGCGAGCGATCGACCACTACCGCGAGCGCTTCCGGACACGCGGCATGTACGAGAACGCGGTCTACGCCGGCATCCCGGAGACGCTCGCCGCGCTGTGCGACGCCGGCCGGCGGCTGTTCGTGGTGACCGCGAAGCCCGAGCGCTTCGCGCGCGAGATCGTCCGGCACTTCGGCCTCGGCGCGTTCTTCGAGGCGGTCCACGGGCCGAGCGAGAAGGGCGTGCTGCACGACAAGGCCGAGCTGATCGCGCACGTGCTGCGCGCCGAGCGGCTTGCGGCCGCGGGCGTCGCGATGGTCGGCGACCGCTCGCACGACATGCTGGGCGCGCGCGCCTGCGGGGTCGCCGCGGTGGGCGCGCTGTGGGGATACGGATCCCATGCGGAGCTGACGCAGGCGGGCGCCCACGCGCTGGCGAGCGCGCCTGCCGAGATCGGCGCGGCGCTCGAGGCCGCCGGCCCGCTCGCGGCGGCGGGCTCGTGCTAAGCCAATGCGCCGGTGCCGGCGGCACCCAGCTGTGGAGCTCTCCGATGCCCTGGCGCACCTCGATCTCCGGCGCACGAGCGCCGCGCGCGTCTTGAGCCGCCGCCTCGCGCTGCTGGCTTTCCTCACGGTCGCCCTGCTTACAGCCGGTTGCGATCACGCCGTGAAGCACGCCGCGCGCGCCGTGCTCGCGGACGGGGCGACCCACGAGCTCGCTGGCGACGTCGTGCGTTTCCAGCTCGTGCACAACACCGGCGGCTTCCTGAGCCTCGGCGCGCGACTGCCCGAGGCGCTGCGCAGCGCGTTCTTCCTGTTCGCGGCGCCACTCGGCGTCGCGCTGCTCGCCGCCAGCGCGTTCCGCAGCGCCGCGCGCAGCCGCACCGCGCTCGCCGGGCTCGCGCTCCTGTGCGGCGGCGGCCTGGCGAACTGGCTCGACCGCCTCTTCAACGCGGGCGCCGTGACGGACTTCGTGAGTCTCGGCGTGGGCGCGCTGCGCACCGGCGTCTTCAACGTGGCGGACGTCGCGATCCTGATCGGCGCGGGCTTGCTCCTGCTCCCGCGCACAGGCGAAGAGGCCCCGCGTGAACCCTGACCTCCGCCTCTGCGAGCACCTCGCGCGGCTCACGCCGCGCTCGCCGGTGCCCGAGGTGGCGCACGCCTTCCTGTTCCAGGACGGACCGATCGACGCGATCGTGCGCTGCGCACACTGCGGCGCCCACGCGCTGCTGCGCATGCTCGACTGGGCGCCGCCGGACTTCGCGCAGCGCGTCTACGCGCTCGCCGCGCTGGACGCCGGCGACGGAGCGCTCTACCTGCGGAACCTCGCGCGCGGGAGCTGTCAGGCCTCGCGCGCGAGCGCCGAGACGGACGCGCTGGTCGCCGCAGCGGGGCCCACGCAACAGATCGTGGCAATCGACGTCGCGCGCCAGCGCATCCTCGCGGCGGGCACGCCGCCGGCGCGCCTCGCCGGCGAGCCCAGCGAGTATCCGGCCCGCCTCCCGGTGACAGAGGACGACCGCTTCTTCGCGGTGCTGGGCCTCGAGAAGCTGGAGCGCATGCAACCGCAGGCGCCGAAGCTCGAGATCGCGCCCGCCGATCTCGGCAAGGACGAGGACGTGAGCGCCTTCCTCGCGCTGCTCGACGCTTATGCGCGCGATCCGATGGGCGGCGGCGAGCCGCTGGCGGGCGACGCCCGCGCGCGCCTGATCCCCGACCTGAAGGGACGCATGCTGCGCGGCGATGCGCTCGTGCTGATCGCGCGCCGCGCCGGGAAGCCGCTGGGCGTCGCGGTCTGTTTCGCCAGCTACTCGACCTTCCGCGGGCGGCCGGTGCTGAACCTCCACGACCTCGCCGTGCTGCCGGAGGCGCGCGGCAGCGGCGTCGGCCGCGCGCTGCTGACCGCGGTCGAGGACGCAGCGCGCGCGCGGCGCTGCTGCAAGGTCACCCTCGAGGTGCGCGAGGACAACGCGCGCGCGCGGGCCGTCTACGCGCGCGCGGGCTTCGCGGATTACGCCGCGGGCGGCGAGCGCACGCGCACGCTCTTCATCGAGAAGAAGATTTGAGCGCCACGGCCCTGCTCTGGGCCCTCGCCGCGCTGCTCGTCGTGCTTGGCGTGGCCGGGCTGGCGCTGCCCGGCCTGCCGGGCGCTCCGCTGATCTTCCTCGGCCTGGTGGCGGCGGCGTGGGCGGAAGACTTCGCCTACGTGGGCTGGGGCTGGCTCGCGCTGCTCGTGGCGATCGCAGCGCTCACCTACGCGGTGGACTTCGCGGCGACCGCGCTCGGCGCAAAAAGGTTCGGCGCCTCGCCGCGCGCGGTGCTGGGCGCCGTGGTCGGCGGCGTCGTGGGAATCTTCTTCGGGCCGATCGGGATCGCGCTGGGCCCCTTCGCCGGCGCTGTGCTCGCGGAGCTGTCGCTGCGCCGCGACCTCGAGGCCGCCCAGCGCGCGGGCCTCGGCGCCACCTTGGGCGTGCTGCTGGGCGGCGTCGCGAAGCTCGCGCTCGCCTGCCTGATGCTCGGCATCTTCGCCGCCGTGCGCTTCCTCGGGTGAGCTGCGCTCGCCTCTTCGCGCCGGCGTGCGCGGCCGCGCCCGCCGCGCCGAACCTCGCCCACCCCGTCTTCTTCGCGCTCGGCGCACTTCGCTCCCGCGCGCCCGCCTGATCTCGCGAGCTCGGCTCGTTAGGCTGCGCGCGCCGTCGCGAGGAGGCGCCCCGTGTTCAAGATCTGTCCGCGCTGCGGCGACGAGTTCGTGCCGAAAATCGAAGAGTGCCCGGATTGCCGGGTCGCGCTGCGCACGGCGGAGGAGCTGGCGAGCGCACCGCCCGCACCGAGCGGCTCCGCCAGCGGCGACGGCTTCGCAGGCGCCGCGCCGGTCGATGCGAGCGTGATGCTGCGGCGCGGCGCGGCGAGCGACCTGCGCGAGCTGAGCGAGCGGCTCGCCGCGCGCGGCGTGCGCTTCGCAGTGAACACCGACCCGCCCGGCGGGCGCATCGCGCCTCCGGCGCGCCGCGGCGACGCGAGCCGCGAGGTGCAGCTCGCCATCTACGTGGCGGAGGCGGACGTGGCGGAGGCGCAGCGCGTCGCGCAGGAGTGGGTGCTCGAGACCGTGCCGGGCGCCGCGGACGCGCACGCGGCCGGCGCGATCGAGGGGTGCCCCGGCTGCGGCGAGCCGCTCGCCGCCGATGCGGTCGCGTGCGCCTCCTGCGGGCTCGAGTTCCCGCCGCTCGAGGTGGCGTGCCCCGCGTGCGGGCGCGGCGTCGCGCCCGAGTCGGAGAGCTGCCCGGGCTGCGGCTACCGCCCGTGAGGCGCACGGCGGCTGCCGCCTTCGCCGCGTTTGCGGCGCTCGCGGGCCTCGCCGCGCCGCTGCGCGACGCGCCGGAACCGCCTGCTCCGGGACGCGGCACCGAGGACGTCGTGCTGCTCCACGAGCTCGGCCGCACCGACCGCGCGATGCGCCCGCTGGAAGAGGCGCTGCTGCGGGAGGGTTATCGCACACACAACCTCGCCTACGCGTCGCTCAGGGAGGAGCCCGCAGAACTCGTAGCGGACGCGCGCGAGCAGGTGGCCGCCGGCTGCGCGCAAGCCGAGCGCCTGCACTTCGTCACGCACTCCCTCGGCGGGCTGATCGCGCGAGCGCTGCTCGCAGAAGCGCCGCCCGCGAACCTCGGGCGCGTCGTGATGCTCGCGCCACCGAACCAGGGCAGCGCCTACGGCGACCTCGTGCGCGAGTCCGGCCTCACCGCAGCGGAGATCTCGCCGGCGCGCGCCGCGCTCGGCACGGATCCCGAGGGCTTCGCGCGCAGTCTGCCGCCGCCGCGCTACGAGCTCGGCGTCGTCGCGGGCACGCGCAGCGTGAACCCGCTCGATCCACTGGTCGCCGCGGGCGACGGCGACGGCGCGGTATCGGTCGGGAGCACGCAGGTCCCGGGCATGACGAACTTCCTGCGCGTGGATGCCACCCACGCCTCGATCCGGCGACGGCCCGACGTCCACGCCCAGGTGATCGCGTTCCTGCGCGACGGGCGCTTCTCCCACGCGAGCGCGCCCCGGCGAGCCGGCGTCGGGGCGGAGTGACGGCTTCGCGCGCGGCCTTTCGCGCCAAGAACGGCGCGATCGACTGGTGGTACCGCATCGTCCCGCGCGGCGACGCGATCCCGATCGAGCTCGCGCCGGTCGGCGACGAGCGCTACCGGCGCGAGCGCTGGAGGAGGCTCCATGGACGTACCCGAGATCCGCAGCGAGCCGTGGACGCTCGTCCTCGCGAACGAGCTGGAGGATCGGCGCTACGCCTTCAACGCGGCCACGACGGGAATCGCCGACGGCGAAGGCCTTGCCCTGACGGTGCGCAACGCGAGCGGGCGCGCCGTCGCCGCGGCGGTCGGTCACACCTGGGGCGGCACCTGCGAGATCAAGACCGTCTGGCTGGATGAGCCTCTGCGTCGCAGCGGGCTGGGCCGCACGCTGGTGCTGCGCGCGGCGCGCCCGGCTCAGCCTCAGTACCTCAGCTCGACGCTCGCGTAGCCGAGTTCCACGTCCCCCGACATCACCCGACCCGCGTCGAGGTGCGAGATGCCGAGCTCGACCGTGAGCGTCTTGTGCAGCGCGAGCGTCGCCACCAGGTCGTATTCGACGCCGACGGTGCGCGCGCCGTTCGAGGACGAGGCGACGTAGCCGAAGCTGGTGCGGCTGAAGGCGCCCGTGCCTCCGTAGCGCGAGTCGTCGGCCTCCATCAGCGAGAAGTAGTGGACGAAGGCGTTCAAGCTCAGCTTCTCGTGGGGCGCGAGTCGCAGCTGCACGAACAGGTCCTTCAGGTTCTGGAAGGCGAGCTGGTCGGCGAAGCCGTAGTAGAGATGGTTCGTCGGCAGCAGGTTGAAGAAAGTCTCGTGCTCGCCGTCCGACGGGTCCGAGTCGCCCGACGCGAAGTTGATGCCCGCGCGCAGCCACGGCTTGCCGAACACCTTCGGCAGCTGGACCCCTGCCTCGAAGATGCCCGCGTAGGCGCCGTGGTCGTTGCCGCCGTAGTCGCCGGTCTGGCCGGCGATCCAGCCGAGCGCGTCGACCTGCGCCGCGCCGAGTGGGTACACGCCGAGCGCCGACGCGCCGAAGGTGTAGACGTCGACGCCGCCCGCGATGCCGCCCGCCGTGGCCTCTCGGTCGTCGTCGTAAGCGATCGCGAAGGCGCCGAGCTCCGTGTTGGGGAGCCACTCGCCGCGCTTCGCCGTGAAGGCGGCGCCGCCGAAGACGAGATCGTGCTGCGGCCGGTAGGCGGAGTCCGCGTCGAACACGCCCGTGGTCGGCCGCCCCGCGAACGCGTAGAAGGCGTGCTCGCCGCTGTCGACCAGCAGCGTGCCCGCGTCGTAGCTGCGCTCGACGTGGGTCCAGCCCACTGTCCCCACCAGCCGTTCGCCGAGCCGCGCCGCCTTCAGGTACTTCCAGTTCGGCTCCGCGTAGCTCACCTCGGAGCCGAGCTTGATGTCCTGGCGTCCCACGCGCAGCGCGATGCCTTCGCCCGGCCTCAGCTCGAGGTACGCCTGCCGCAGACTCGTGCCGTGGGTGTTCGAGTCGAGCCCGCCGGTCGTGAAGTAGCCGCGCACGGGCGCGGCGGAGTCGGCGTCGAGCCCGTGCAACCGCGTGTCCTGCCCCTCGACGAACAGCACGATCTTCTCGGCGTGCGAGTACCGCAGCGAGAGGCGCAGCCGCGTACCGGTGAACCAGTCCCAGTCGCCGTTCGTGAGCGAAGGCGTGTCCCAGCCTTCCATGCGCACGCGCGCCGCGGCGCCGACGTCGACGCGATGGGGCCCGCTCTTCCAATAGAGCGAGGGCATCGCGTGCAGCCCGTCCGGCGGCGGCGCGGCGGCAACAGTCGGCGCCGGCTGCGCGACGGTGCTCTCTGCGATCAGCCAGACGACGAGTGCAACGCTCGCGATTCGACCCATGACCACTTCTCCCGACGGCGAGGTGAGGTTCCAATTCAGAGCTGCGCGCTCGACGCGCGCGGCAGCGCATCTACCGCCGCCAGGCCGCGCTCCGCGCGCGCCTCCGGCGTCGCGTCCTGGTGCTCGAGGAACGAGATCAGCTTCTCGCGCAGCCGGTAGTAGTCCGGGTGCTCGAGCACGGCCTCGCGCACGCGCGGCCGCGGCAGCGCGACGTCGAGGATCGCGCCGATCCGCGCGCGCGGGCCCCTCGTCATCATCGCCACGCGGTCAGCGAGGAACAGCGCCTCGTCCACGTCGTGCGTGACCATCAGCGCGGTGGTGCGCGTGCGCGCGAGCAGCGCCGTGAGCATGTCCTGGAGCTCGAGGCGCGTCAGCGAGTCGAGCATGCCGAAGGGCTCGTCGAGCAGCAGCAGCTTCGGCGCGAGCGCGAGTGCCCGCGCGATGCCGACGCGCTGGCGTTCGCCCTGAGAGATCTCGCGCGGGAGCTTGTCGAGGCTCGCTCCCAGGCCGACGGCGTGGAGGTGATGCTCGGCGATCGCGCGGCGCTCGGCCGGCGTTCCGTGGGCGAACACTTGCTCGACACCGAGCAGCACGTTCTCCAGCACGCTCAGCCAGGGCAGCAACGCGGGCGACTGGAACACGACGCCGCGGTCGGGGCCGGGGCCGTCGATTTCGCGGCCCGCGAGCGCGATGCCGCCCGCGGTCGGCTCCGTGAGTCCCGCGACCATCGAGAGCACCGTGGACTTGCCGCAGCCGGAGTGTCCGATCAGCGCCACGAACTCGCCGGCGTTCAGCGCGAGGTCGAACTCCTCCACCGCCACGAACGGGCCGCTGCGCGTCGCGAAGCTCTTGCCGAGGCGCGCGATCTCGAGGTGGCGCGTCATCGCTGCACCAGGCGCGGCAAGCCGTGCGTGCGCTGGCGCGGCTGGAGTGCGGGCAGCGGCGGCGCCTCCGCCGGACGCGTCGCGCGGCGCCGCGCGGCGAGCGCGAGCAGGTGGCTGGTGAGCTCGTTGCGCAGCTTGCGGAACTCGATGTCGTGGTTCAGCGCCGCGCGATCGCGCGGGCGCGGAATCGCCACGGGAAAGCTCGCGCGAATGCGCGCGCCCCCCCCCGGAGCCGCACCGGGCTCGAGCGGCACGACGCGGTCCGCGAGCAGCAGCGCCTCGTCGATGTCGTTGGTGACGAGCACGACCGTCTTGCGCTGGCGCTGCGCGATGCTCGCGATCTCGCGCTGGAGGTTCGCGCGCGTCAGCGCGTCGAGGGCGCCGAGCGGCTCGTCGAGCAGCAGCATCTCCGGGTCCTGGGCGAGCGCGCGCGCGAGCGCAACGCGCTGCCGCATGCCGCCCGAGAGCTCCCGCGGCCGCTTCGCACTCGCGTGGGAGAGGCCGACCCGCGCGACGATCTCCTGGGTGCGCAGCGCGCGCTCGCCGGGGTGGCGCCCGCCCCACACGGCGTCCACCGCGAGCCGCACGTTTTCGCAGACGGTCATCCAGGGCAAGAGCGCGTAGCTCTGGAACACGACGCCGCGGTCGGGCCCCGGCCCGCGCATCGGCGCGCCGCGCAGCAGCACCTCGCCGGCATCGGGCGCATCGAGGCCCGCGAGCAGGTTGACGAGCGTGGTCTTGCCGGTGCCCGAGAAGCCGACCACCGCGACGAACTCGCCGTCGGCGATCGCGAGCGAGATGTCGCACAACACCGGCGTGCGCTTCGCACCCGTCCCGTAGTGCTTGGCGACGGCGCGCAGCTCGAGCAGCGGCTGCGCCGGGCTCCTAGGCGATCGCGGCGTCATGACTCGCGAACCGCTGCAGGGCGATCATCACGCGGTCGAGCGCGAAGCCGATGCCGCCGATCGTGAACACGGCCACCGCGATGCGCGCGAGCGTCTCGGCGCTGCCGTTCTGGAACATGTCCCAGACGAACTTCCCGAGGCCCGGGTTCTGGGCGAGCATCTCGGCCGCGATCAGCACCATCCAGCCCACGCCGAGCGAGAGGCGCAGGCCCGTGAAGATGTAGGGCAGCGACGCCGGGATCACGATCTTGCGCAGGCGCGTCGCGAACGGCAGGCGCAGCACGCGCGCGACGTTCAGGTGATCGCGGTCGATGGCGGTGACGCCGACGGCGGTGTTCACGAGCGTGGGCCACAGCGAGCAGAGCGCGACCGTGATCGCCGAGCTCAGGAACGACTTCTCGAACCACGGGTCCGACGAGGTGTAGGTCGCAGAGACGACGATCATCACGATCGGCAGCCAGGCGAGCGGAGAGACCGGGCGGAAGAGCTGGATGAGCGGGTTCACCGCCGCGTAGACCGTGCGGCTCGTGCCGCACAGGATCCCGACCGGGATCGCGACCAGCGACGCGAGCACGAAGCCGGCGAACACCGTCTTCAAGCTCGTGGCGATCTGGTCCCAATAAGTGGGGCTGCCGGAGTAGCGCCGCTCCTTCCAGGCGCGCCCCGAGGCGAGCGCCTGCGCCTTGCGCTCCGCCATGCGCGCGTCGAACTCGGCCTCGCGCTCGCGCTCGGCGCGGTGCTCGGCGGCGAGCGCCTGCGCGGCCGCCACGACCTGCGTCGGCCCCGGGACGGCGCCGATGCTGGTCTCGAGGCGCGCGGCGATCGCGCTCCACGCGAGCAGGAAGAGCGCGAACGCGGCGGCCGGGGCGCCGAGCGAGAACGCGATCTGCCGCGCCTGCTCGCGCGGCTCCTCCCAGGCGGCGAGGCGCACGAAGGGCACGAGCACGTCGAGGCCCGACATCTCGAGGCCGCGCACGAGGCGATCCTTGAGCGCCACCGCCCTAATCCTTCAGCCCGATTGCCAGGCTGCGCAGGTAGGCGTTCGGCGTGCGCGCGTCGAAGGCGACGCCGTCGATGAAGCCGGCGTCGGGGGGCGCGTAGCCGTCGGTCTTCGGCACGTCGGCGGCGGCGAGCTTGCCCTCGGCGACGAGCCGCCTCGCGGCCTCGCGCCAGACGTCGGGGCGATACACGCGCTTCGCCACGTCCTGGTACCAAGCGTCGGGCTTCGCCTCCGCGATCTGCCCCCAGCGCCGCATTTGCGTCAGGTACCAGACCGCGTCGCTGTAGAACGGATACGTCGCGTACTCGCGGAAAAAGACGTTGAAGTCGGGCGCGGGCCGCTTGTCGCCCTTGGCGTACTCGAAGGTGCCGGTCATGCTGTTCGCGATCACGCTCGCGTCCGCGCCCACGTACTCGGGCCGCGCGAGCGTCGCGACCGCCTGCTTGCGGTTCGCCGGGCTCGCGTCGAGCCACTTGCCGGCGCGAATCAGCGCCTTCACCACCGCGACGTGCGTCTCGGGGTTCGCTCTCGCCCAGGCGGCGGTGACGCCGAAGACCTTCTCGGGGTTGCTCTTCCAGATCTCCGCGTCGGTGATCACCGGCACGCCGATGCCCTTGGCGACCGCCTGCTGGTTCCACGGTTCGCCGACGCTGTAGCCGTGGATCGTGCCCTGCTCGAGCGTGGCGGGCATCTGCGGCGGGGGCGTCACGGAGATCAGCACGTCGGCCTCGCGCGTGCCGGTCGTGTCGCCCGCCGTGTAGTAGCCGGGGTGGATCCCGCCGGCGGCGAGCCAGTAACGCAGCTCGTAGTTGTGCGTGGAGACCGGGAAGACCATGCCGAGCTTGAGGGGCGTGCCCGCCGCCTTCATCTCGCGCGCCACCGGCAAGAGCGCCTTCGCCGAGATGGGATGCGGCGGCTTCGCCGCCGCGAGCGCGGGAGTTGCCGCTTGCATGCGCTTCCAGATCGCGTTCGAGACGGTGATCGCGTTGCCGTTCAGGTCGAGACTGAGCGCGGTGACCACGTCCGCGCGCGTGCCGATGCCGATCGTCGCGCCGATCGGCTGGCCGGCGAGCATGTGAGCGCCATCCAGCTCGCCCGTGATCACGCGGTCGAGCAAGATCTTCCAGTTCGCCTGCGCTTCGATCGTGACGAACAAGCCTTCGTCCTCGAAGTAGCCGAGCTCGTAGGCCATCACGAGCGGCGCGCAGTCGGTGAGCTTGATGAAGCCGAGCTTCAGCTCGTCCTTCTCCAGCTCGGCTGCCCCGGCCCCCAAGGAGAGCGCCGCCGCGAGCCCGCAGACCGCGGCGCACCATCCCCATCCACGCGCGTTCATCCGGTTCTCCGACAGAAGTCGCGCCAGCCGCGGCGCGGTCCAGTCGTGCGCTTCAAGGCGCGTGCCAAGCGCGGGCACCTCGCAGCGGTGTCCGCGGCGCGCGGCCTGCATCGAGAACGGGCGCAGATTGCCGCGGGGTTGAGCAGCCCATCGCTGCGCGCCTCGGCGTGGACGCCGCCCGCGACGAGTCATTAGGCCGATTCCCGCACAGCTCGGCTTCGTCGCGCCGCTGCGCGCGCAAACGCGCGCGCGGCATGTGCGTTGCACCCTCCTTCACCGCTCGAGGAGTCGCGACGCGTGGAGTGGACTCGGACCGGCTGCCCCTACTGCGGCGTTGGCTGCGGATTGCTCGCCGGAGCCCTGAGCGGCCGCATCGTGAAGGTGAAGGGTGATGGCGCGCACCCGTCGAGCCGCGGAGAGGTGTGCATGAAGGCCGTCTGCCTGCCGGCCACCGTGCACGCCGATGGGCGCGCGCAGCGAGCCGGCGTGCGCGCGCATCGCGGCGTGGCGTTCCAGCCCTGCACGGTGGACGCAGCGATCGCGCACGCGGCGCGCGACCTGCGTCGCATCCTCGCCGAGCACGGCCCCGAAGCCGTCGCCTTCTACGGCTCGGGACAGCTCGCCAGCGAGGACTACTACGCGCTCACCAAGCTGGCGAAGGGCTTCGTCGGCACCGACAACCTCGACACGAACTCGCGGCTCTGCATGGCGAGCGCAGCCGCCGGCTACCGCGGGGCGTTCGGCGCCGACGCGCCGCCGGGTTGTTACGAGGACGTGGACCTGGCGGACGCCTTTCTGATCGTGGGCGCGAACGTGGCCGACTGCCATCCGATCCTGTTCCGCCGCATCGAGAAGCGCGTCGCAGCGAATCCCGACGTGCGCGTGATCGTGCTCGACCCGCGCCGCACGGAGACCTGCGACCTCGCTCACGCGCACCTGCCGCTGCGCCCGGGCAGCGACGTCGCGTTCCTAAACGCCGCGCTGCGCATCGCCATCCACGAGGGACACGTGGACAAGGACTACGTGGCCGCGCGTACCGAGGGCTTCGAGGCCGCCGCGCGCGCGGCCGAGCCGTGGACGCCGGAAGCGGCGGCGCGCGCGTGCGGCCTTCCGGCGAACGCCATCGCGGAGGCGGCGCGCAGCTTCGTGCGCGTGCGGCGCGGCCTCGTGCTCTGGAGCATGGGCGTCAACCAGAGCGCGCACGGCACGGCGAAGAACCACGCGATCCTGAACCTGTGCCTCGCGAC
>CAYWRY010000060.1:0-4989 GCA_964460485.1 uncultured Spirochaetales bacterium | reverse complement strand
ACCGAGCTCGCGCACGTCTTTCTGCCTGCGGCCGCATGGGGCGAGAAGGACGGCGCGATGACCAACAGCGAGCGCTTCGTCACGCTCTCGCGCAGAGTCGTCGCGCCGCCGGGCGATGCGCTCCCCGATTGGGAGCTGCTCGCGCGCCTCGCCGCGGCGCTCGGCTTCGCCGCGGACTTCGCGTGGCGGAGCGCGGCGGAGGTGTTCGACGAGTTCCGCCGACTCACGGCGGGAACGACGTGCGATCTGTCCGGGATCACGCACGCGCGGCTCGCGCAGGCTCCGCTGCAGTGGCCTTGCACCAGCGAGGACGATCCCGGCGCCGCGCGCCGTTTCGCGCGCACGTTCCCGACGCCGAGCGGGCGCGCGCGCTTCGTCGCCGTGCAGCCGAGCCCGCCTGCGGAGGAGATCTCGCGCGACTACCCGCTCGTGCTGACGACGGGGCGCCTGAAGCCTCACTGGCACACGCGCACGCGCACGCGCTGGTCGAAGAATCTCGAGGGCCGCGCGCCCGAGCCGGTGCTCGAGCTGCATCCGGAGGACGCGAAACGCGCGGGCGTGGTGGACGGCGCGTTCGCCGAAGTGCGCTCTCGGCGCGGCGAGGTCGTCGCGCAGGTGCGCACCACGCCCGAGATCGCGGAGGGCACGGTGTTCCTGCCCTTCCACTGGACCCGCCTCGACGGCGCGTGGAAGCCCGCGAACAACTTAACCCACGCTGCGGTCGATCCCGTCTCGAAACAGCCCGAGCTGAAGCACTGCGCGGTGCGCGTGCGCGCGCTCGCGCCTCCCGGAGCCCCCGCATGACCGCCGGACGTCGTCTCGTGATGATCGGCAACGGCATGGCGGGCCTCGCCTGCCTGGAGGCGATCCTCCAGCGCGAGCCATCGTGGGAAGCGACGGTGTTCGGCGACGAGCCGCGGCTCGGATACAACCGCATCCTGCTCTCGACGCTGCTCGCGGGCGAGTGCGAGGCGGCGGAGACGATCACCCACGACGCCGCGTGGTACGCGTCGCGCGGCATCGCGCTGCGCGCGGGCGTGCGCGTCGTCGCGATCGACCGCGCGCGCCGCTGCGTGCGCGACGACGAGGGGCGCGAGACGCCCTACGACCGGCTGCTGATCGCCACCGGCTCGGAGGCGTGGATCCCGCCGATCGAGGGCGCGGCGCGCCCCGGCGTGCACGCCTTCCGCACGCTCGGCGACACCGACGCGATCCTCGCCGAGGCGAAGCGCGCCCGGCGCGCCGTGGTGATCGGCGGCGGCCTGCTCGGGCTCGAAGCCGCGCGCGGACTGGCGAAGCGCCGCGTCGACGTGACCTGCGTGCACCTCATGCCCTGGCTGATGGAGCAGCAGCTTGACGCCGCAGCGGGCGCGATCCTGCGCGACGCGATCCAGCGCCTCGGCGTGCGCGTGCTGCTGGAGCGCAAGACGCTGGCCTTGCGAGGCACGGACGCGAGCGCGTCGAGCCGCGTCGGGGAGGTCGTGCTCGAGGGCGGCGAGACCCTGGCCGCCGACCTCGTGGTGATCGCCGCGGGCATCCGGCCGCGCACCGAGCTGGCGCGCGACGCGGGCCTCGCCGTCAAGCGCGGCATCGTGGTGGACGACTTCCTGCGCACCAGCGACCCGGAGATCTTCGCCGTGGGCGAGTGCGTCGAGCACCGCGGCAAGCTCTACGGCCTGGTCGCTCCGCTCTACGAGCAGGGCGCCTCCCTCGCCGCCGCCATCAACGGCGACGAATCGAAGCCTTATCAGGGCTCGCTGGTCTACGCGAAGCTGAAGGTGGCGGGCGTGAACCTGCTGTCGGTGGGGCGCTTCACGCCCTCGCCGGAGGCGAAGACGAGCGAGGCGCTGCGCGTCGAGGACACGGGCGCGGGCCTCTACCGCAAGGTCGTGATCGAGGACGGGCGCGCGGTGGGCGCGATCCTGATGGGCCAGATCGAGGATGGCCCGCGCCTCGTCTCGCTGGTGGCCAAGAGCGTCGAGATCAAGGACGAGGCCGAGCGGCGCGCGCTGCTGCTCGGCTCGCTGGCGACGGGCGCGGCCATCGCCTCCGCCGAGGCCGACGAGCTCTCCGCGATCGCCGCGCTCCCTGCCGAGGCGAACGTGTGCGGCTGCATGGGCGTTGCCAAGGGCGCGATCGTCGCAGCGATCGACGCGGGCGCGACCACGCTCGCCGACCTGAAGCGCGCGACGCGCGCCTCAACCTCGTGCGGGAGCTGCGCCGGCACCTGCCAGGCGCTGATCCGGCTCGCGACCGGCGAGGCGGCCGCGCCCAAGGGCCCGAAGCTCCTGTGCGAGTGCGTTCCGCACCCGAAGGAGGAGCTGCGCCGCGGCGCGCGCAATCAGAACTTGCGCAGCGTGAGCGAGGTGCTGGCCGTCTACGGCAACGGCGCCGGTTGCGCGTCGTGCCGTCCCGCGCTCTCGTACCTGCTCGACGAGATCTGGCAGGGCCGCCACACCGAAGAGCGCGCGAGCCGCTTCGTGAACGACCGCGTGCACGCGAACATCCAGAAGGACGGCACCTTCTCGGTGGTTCCGCGCATGCGCGGCGGCCTCACCTCGCCGGGCGAGCTGCGCCGCATCGCCGACGTCGCCGAGAAGTACGACGTGCCGCTGGTGAAGGTGACGGGCGGGCAGCGCCTCGACCTGCTCGGAGTCAAGAAGCAGGATCTGCCCGCGATCTGGCGCGACCTCGGCATGCCGAGCGGCCACGCCTACGCCAAGGCCGTGCGCACGGTGAAGACGTGCGTCGGCAGCGAGTTCTGTCGCTTTGGCGTCGGCGACTCCACCGGGCTCGGCGTGAAGCTCGAGCAGAGCACCGAGCGCCTCTACACGCCGCACAAGGTGAAGATGGGCGTCACCGGCTGTCCGCGGAACTGCGCCGAAGTGACGGTGAAGGACATCGGCATCCTGGCGATCCAGGGCGGCTGGGAGGTGTACGTCGGCGGAGCGGCGGGCATGCGCGTGCGCAAGGCCGACCTGCTGGTGCGCGTCGAGCACGAGAACTCGGCGCTCGAGGCCGCGCACCTCTTCCTCCAGCACTATCGCGAGAACGCGGAGTATCTCGAGCGCACCTACGACTTCGTGGAGCGCGTGGGCATCGCGCGCGTGCGCGCCGAGAGCATCGAGGCGCCCGAGGAGACGCGCGCCGCGCTGCTCGAGCGCTTCCGGCGCTCGCGCGAGATCGCCGCGGAGCCGTGGGCGGAGGGCGACGCGCCCGCCACGCCGCACCAGTTCTCACCGCTCGCCTCCGTCGCCGCGCGACCGGGCGAGACCGTGCGCGTGGCCGCGCTCGCCGAGCTGCCGGTCGGCGAGGGGCGCGCCGTGCGCGTGGGCGGGCGCGAAGTCGCGCTGTTCCGCGTCGCCGCGGACGAAGTGCGCGCGATCGCGGCCCGCTGCCCGCATGCGGGCGGGCCGCTCGCCGACGGCATCGTCTCGGGCGGCAGAGTCACCTGCCCGCTGCACGCCTGGAAGTTCGACCTGGCGACCGGCGAAGGCACCTCGCCCGGCGGGCATTGCGACGCGATTCCCACCTACGCCGTGTCGATTGAGAGCGGCGACGTGCTGCTCACGCTGCCTGCGCGCGGCGCGGCGCCGGTCGCTGCGGCGTCGGATGCCGCCACCGAGTCCGCGCCGTGAGCGGCACGGTCTACCTCGTGGGTGCCGGCCCGGGGGCGCCCGATCTTCTGACGCTGCGCGCCGCGCGGCTGCTCGCCGAGGCGGACGTCGTGTTTCACGATGCGCTGGTGCACCCGCTGACGCTGGCGCTCGCAGAGCGCGCGCAGAGGATCGCGGTCGGCAAGCGCTGCGGGCGTCACTCCACGGCGCAGCGCTTCATCAACAAGCGCCTCGTGGACGCCGCGCGCGCGCATCGCGTCGTCGTGCGCCTCAAGGGCGGCGACCCGCTCCTGTTCGGGCGCGCGCAGGAGGAGATCGACTCGCTCGCGGCCGCGGGCGTTCGCTGCGAGATCGTGCCCGGCGTCTCCGCCGCGTTCGCGGCGAGCGCGGCTGCCGGCGTGTCGCTCTCGCAGCGGGGTCTCGCGCGCAGCGTCGTGTTCGCGACGCCGCGCGTCGGCGACGATGCGAGCGGTGCGGGCGCTCGCAGGAACGACTGGGTCGAGAGCGCGCTCGCCGCCGACACCGCCGCCCTCTACATGGCGGGCGAGCACGCCGGCGAGATCGCGGCGCAGCTCGTCGCGCGCGGCAAGGGCGCCGCGACGCCCGTGGTGCTGGTGACGAGCGCGAGCCTGCCCGAGGAATCGGTGTGCGCGACCACGCTCGGTGCGCTGGCGAAGTCGCCGCGGCCGAGCGGCGGAGGGCCGACTCTGCTGTTGATCGGACAGGTTTATGCGCGCGTCGTTCAGGACGCGATCCCACTGGCGCGCGCGACCGCCGCGAGCTGAGGGCCCTCTCGCGCGCGAGCTCCTCGGCTCGATCGACGCGGGCGAGATGCGCAACGTGGCGCGTACGTGGCGCGGATCGCCGAGCGCCCCGCCGCGAAGATCGCTTCGCGACGCCCGAGGGCTGCGTCGGGGAGCCGCCGCTCTCCGTGCAGACGCCCGCTCGGGCGAAGCGCCACCAGCGGTTCAGCGCCCTCGATACCTCGGCTCGCGCTTCTCGGCGCGCGCCGCCTTGAGCTCCGCGTAGTCCTGCGAAGCGAACACCATCGCCTGCGCGACGGACTCCTCTTGCATGGACTGCTGCACCAGCGGATTCGCCATGCGGCGCAGCGTGCGCAGGAACATCGCCACCGTGAACTCCGGCGCCTCGGCGATCGCGCGCGCCATCTCGAGCGCGGCGGCGTCGAGCTCCGCGTCGGGCACGACGCGCGACACGATCCCGTGTCGCAGCGCCTCTTGCGCGTCGAGGATGCGCCCGGTCAGCGCGAGGTCCGCGACGAGGCCCGGCCCCGCGATCTGGAAGAGGCGCGCGCTTCCGCCCGAGTCGGGCACGACGCCGTGCATGATCTCGGGCAGCCGCATGCGCGCGC
>CAYWRY010000059.1:7107-23173 GCA_964460485.1 uncultured Spirochaetales bacterium | reverse complement strand
ATCGTCTGGTACGCGGTGTTCGTGTTCTCAGCGACGGCCCACGAGGCGGCGCACGCCTGGGCGGCGAAGCGCGGCGGCGACCTAACAGCCTATCTGGGCGGCCAGGTCTCTCTCGATCCGACGCCCCACATTCGCCGCGAGCCCTTCGGCATGGTGCTGATGCCGATCATCTCGTACCTGAACGGCTTCCACTGGATGTTCGGCTGGGCGAGCGCGCCCTACGACCCGAGCTGGGCGCTGCGCCACCCGGGGCGCGCGGCCTGGATGTCGCTCGCGGGTCCGGCAGCAAACCTCACGATCGCGGTGGTCAGCGGGCTGTTCATTCGCGCCGGGCTCGAGGCCGGCGTCTTCCAGTTCGGCTCGGGCGTCGGCATCCACGCGATCATCGCCGGCGCCGGCGTGGCCGGCAGTCTCGCCATGATCCTCTCGATCCTGTTCGGCCTGAACGCGGTGCTGTTCTTCTTCAACCTGATCCCGATTCCGCCGCTCGACGGCGGCAGCGCGATCGGACTCTTGCTGCCCCACGACCTCGCACGCCGGCTCCAGCTCGCTTTCAGGCAGCCCGGCATCGCGATCGCCGGCATGCTGTTCGCGTTCTTCTTCGGCGGCCGCCTGGTCATGCCCGCCGTCTACTGGTCGATCGGCCTCTTGTTCGCCTGAGCGCGCGCCAGCCCGCGCGCGAGGGCTCACGCCTTCGCGAGCGCGATGCGCGCGGCGCTCTCGTCCAGCTTCGCTTCGCTGACGTGCATGCCCTCCGTGCCCAGCGCGCCGTCGAGGTCGAGCGACGTCGCGAGCACGTTCTCGGCGATGTATGCGGCGAACGCGCGCGCCGCCTCGCGCTGCGTGGGCTCGAGGTCGAGCGAGAGCCGGATGCGATCGGAGACCGCGAGCCCCGCGTCGCGGCGCGCCTGCTGGATCGCGCGCACGAGATCGCGCGCCACGCCCTCCTGCTCCAGCTCCTTCGTCAGCGCGAAGTCGAGCACCACGATCAACTCGCCCGACGCGAGCGCCTGGCAAGCGACGCCCGGCTTCGGCACGAGTCGCAGCGTGAACTCGTCGCCGCTCAAGCGATGGCCGGCCACTTTCACGCTGCCGTCGGCCGCGCGCTCCCACTGCCCGGCCTTCGCGGCGGCGAGCACCGCCTTCATCTCCTGCCCGAGGCGCGGCCCCAGCGCGCGCGCGTTCACGGCGAGCTGGAAGCTCGCGAAGGCGTCGATGGCGGACTCGGTGCGCACGCGCTTCACATTCACTTCGTCCTCGATCAGCGAGGTGAACGCGGCGAGCCGGGCGGCGTTCGGGCCGGCCACCGTCATCGCCGCGAGCGGCTGCCGCACGCGCACCTTGTGCGCTTCGCGCAGACCGCGCGCGGTGAAGCAGACGTCGCGCACGCGATCCATGTCGGCGACGAGCTCTGCATCCGCAGCGAGCGCTGCGGCGTCGGGCCAGTCCGCGAGGTGGACGCTCTTGCCACCCGAGAGCCCGCGGTAGATCTCGTCGGTGAGGAACGGCACGAGCGGGCTCGCGACGCGCGTCAGCGCGCACAGGCAGGTGTAGAGCGTGTCGTAGGCGGCCTGCTCGTCCGCGCCCTTCTCCGCCGCCCAGAAGCGCGGGCGGCTGCGCCGGATGTACCAGTTGTTGAGCGCGTCGAGGTAGGCCGTCACGCTCGCGCAGGCGCTCGCGATGTCGTAGGCGTCGAGCGCGCGCTGCACGTCCTCGACCAGCGCGCGCGTCTTGGCGATCGCGTAGCGGTCGAGCACGCCGGTCGCGCTCGCGATCTCGCGCGCGGCGATGCGGTCCGCGTTCGCGTAGAGCGCGAAGAAATGCCAGGCGTTCCACATCGGCAGCAGCACCGCGCGCACGGCCTCGGCGATCGGCCGCCCGTCCTTCTCGACGCGCAGGTCGCCGCCGCGCAGGATCGGCGAGCTCATCAGGTACCAGCGCAGCGCGTCGGAGCCGTGCTTCTCGAACACCTCTTCGGGCTCCGGGTAGTTGCGCAGCCGCTTACTGAGCTTGCGCCCCTCCTCGTCCACGGTGACGCCGTGGCAGATCACGTTCTTGAACGCCGGCCGGTCGAACAGCGCGGTCGCGAGCACGTGCAGCGTGTAGAACCAGCCGCGCGTCTGCGCGACGTACTCGACGATGAAGTCGGCCGGGAAGTGGTGCTCGAACCAGTCCTTCTTCTCGAACGGGTAGTGGACTTGTGCGTAGGGCATCGAGCCCGAGTCGAACCACACGTCGAGCACGTCGGGCACCCGGCGCATCGTCGACTTGCCGGTCGGGTCGTCGGGATTCGGGCGCACGAGCTCGTCGATCGCGGGGCGGTGCAGGTCCGTCACGGGCCGGCCGAAATCGCGCTCCAGCTCGGCGATGGAGCCGTAGACGTCGAGGCGCGGGTAACGCGCATCGTCGCTCTTCCAGACCGGGATCGGCGTTCCCCAGAAGCGGTTGCGCGTGATCGACCAATCGCGCGCGTTCTCGAGCCAGTTGCCGAACAGCCCGTCGCGCACGTGGCTCGGGATCCAGTTGATCTGCTGGTTGGTGGCGAGCAGCCGGTCCTTGAGCTGCGACACGCGCACGAACCACGACGACATCGCGCGGTAGATGAGGGGCGTGTCGGTGCGCCAGCAGTGCGGGTAGTTGTGGACGATCGTCTCGTGGCGGATCAGATCGCCGCGCTCCTTGAGCGCGCGGATGATCTTCGAGTTCGCGTCGAAGACGTGTTCGCCAGCCCAGTCCGCGATCTCGGCGGTGAACTTGCCCGCGTCATCGACGGGCACGGCCACGCCGATGCCCTCGGCCGTGCAGAGGTTCAGGTCGTCCTCGCCGAAGCCCGGCGCCACGTGCACGACGCCGGTGCCCTCGGCCACGTCGACGAACTCGCCGCCCAGCACGCGGAAGGCGTTCGGCTGCGAGGCGAAGTAAGGGAACAGCGGTCGATAGCTGCGCCCCAACAGCTCCGCGCCCCTCACGGTCGCGACGCGCTCCGCGCCCGCGAGCTCCCTCTCGTACTTCGGCGCGCACGCGGCGCCGAGCACGATGCGGCGGCCGTCCTTCGCGAACACCGCGTAGTCGAGTGCGGGGCCCACCGCGAGCGCGAGGTTCGACGGCAGCGTCCAGGGCGTCGTCGTCCACGCCCACAGCTCGGTCGGCGCGGGATCGCCGGCCGCCGGCTCCAGCACGAACCGCAGCGTGATCGCCGGGTCCTGCTTCTCGCGCGTGGCGTTGTCCATGCGCGTCTCGAAGTTCGAGACGGGCGTCTGCGCGGCCCACGAGTAGGGCAGCACGCGCAGGCCTTCGTAGATCAGGCCGAGGTCAAAGAGCCGCTTGAAGGCCCAGACGACGCTCTCCATGTAGGAGGTGTCCATCGTCTTGTAGTCGTTGCGGAAGTCGACCCAACGGCCCGCGCGGCGGATCGTGTGCTCCCACTGCTCCGTGTATCGCATCACCGAGCTGCGGCAGTGCGCGTTGAAGCGCTCGATGCCGTAGGCGAGGATCGCTGCGCGGCCGGAGACGCCGAGCTCCTTCTCCGCCTCCATCTCGGCGGGGAGCCCGTGGCAGTCCCAGCCGAAGCGCCGCTCGACGCGCCGCCCGCGCAGCGTCTGGTAGCGGGGGATCACGTCCTTCACGTAGCTGGTGAGCAGGTGCCCGAAGTGCGGCAGGCCGTTGGCGAAGGGCGGGCCGTCGTAGAACACGAACTCGTTGGCGCCGTTCGCGCCAGCGGGGCGCTCCTCCACCGAGCGCTCGAACGTGCGCTCCGCACGCCAGCGCTCCGCCACGCGGGCCTCGATCTCGGGGAATGAGACCTGCGCGGGAACCTCGGGATACGGCAACGCGGCGGAGCGGTCGTTCATGAGCGGCGGAAACTAGGGATGTTGCGAAGGGTTCGCCGCGGCGCTCGCATCCTGCGCAGGGGCCCTCGCGCCGCGCCTCGGTCGGTTCGTAGAACCTGGCCTCGCGATCGACGAGCTCGTCTTGGAGAAAGCCGCGTGCGCTCGGTCGCCGGGCCGGCAGAAGCTCCCGGACGCACGCGATAGAGTCGCGCGCACGCGAGGTGTCCTCCATGCGCGCCGCGGTCATGCGCCAGAGCCGAATCGTCGCCGCCGACGTGGCGGAGCCCGTTCCCGGTCCGGGCCAGGTGCTGGTGAAGACGCTCGCCTGCGGCATCTGCGGCTCCGACCTGCACGCGCTGAAGCACGGCGAGCAGATGGCGCGCGTCTCGAAGGAAATCGACCAGTACGCGTTCGTCATGGACCTGTCGCGCGACGTCGTGATGGGCCACGAGTTTTGCGCCGAGATCCTCGACTTCGGCCCCGGCTGCGAGCGCAAGCTGAAGCGCGGCGACCGCGTCTGCTCGATGCCGATGGTGGCGGTCGGCGACCGCATCGCGGGCGTCGGCTACTCGAACGAGTTCCCCGGCGGCTACGGCGAGCGCATGGTGCTCGGCGAGGCGTGGCTGCTGCGTGTGCCCGACTCGCTGCCGACTGAGGCGGCCGCGCTCACCGAGCCCCTCGCGGTGGCGGAGCACGCCGTCGCAAAGGCGGGGCTCGGGAACGGCGAGGCGCCGGTCGTCGTCGGCTGCGGTCCGGTCGGGCTCGCGGTGATCGCCGCGCTGCGGCGGCGCGGCATCGACCCGATCGTCGCGTCGGACCTCTCGCCGATCCGCCGTGCGCAGGCGTCGCGCGTCGGCGCCCACGCAGTGGTCGACCCGCGCAGCGAGCTGCCCACGGAGCGCTTCGCCAAGGAGGCCGGCGCGAAGAAGGCGGTGGTCTTCGAGTGCGTCGGCGTGCCGGGAATGCTCGCCCAGCTCATGAAGCAGGCCCCGGTCGGCGGGCGCATCGTGGTGGTGGGCGTGTGCTTGGAAGAGGACCGCATCCAGCCGCTGGTCCCGATCTCGAAGGAGCTGAACCTCCAGTTCGTGCTCGCCTACACGCCGGAGGAGTTCACCGCGACGCTGCACGCGCTCGCCGACGGCGAGTTCGACGCCGGCGCGTTCGTGACCGGCCGGGTGGGCGTCGACGGCGTGGCCGCGGCTTTCGAGACGCTCGGCACGCCCGATCGCCACGTGAAGATCCTCGTGGAGCCGTGGCGCAACGGCGGGCTCGAATAGCGGATGCCGGAGCTGCCCGAAGTGGAGGTCACTCGTCGGCGCATCGCGCCGGTGCTGGTGGGCCGCACGCTCGCGCGCGTGCGCACGACGCGGCCCTCCTACTTCTTCCTCACGCCGCCCGCGCGGCTGCGGCGCGCGCTGGCCGGGCGCACCGTGAAGGCGCTCGAGCGACGCGGCAAGTACCTGCTCGCGGAGATCGACGGCGGCGCGCGCCTGCTGCTCCATCTGGGCATGACCGGGCAGCTCTTCTCCAGCGACGTGGCCAGCGTGCGCCTGCTCTCGGCCGCCACGCGCGCGTCGCTCGCGCCCGAGGCGCAGCTGCGCTTCTCGCCCGACGCGCACACGCACCTGCGCCTCTCGTTCGCGGACGGCGGCCCCGACGTGTTCTTCCGCGACGTGCGCAAGTTCGGGAAGGTGCAGGTGCTGGCGCCCGGAGAGAGCTCGCCGCGCCTCGACAAGCTGGGCGTCGATGCGCTCGAGCTCGGTGGCGACGCCCTCTTCGCCGCGACGCGCGGCCGCGCCGTGGCGATCAAGAGCCTCCTGCTCGACCAATCGCTGGTCGCGGGCGCGGGCAACATTTACGCCGACGAGGCGCTGTTCCTGGCGGGCGTCCGGCCGACGCGCCGCGCGGGCAAGGTGACGCGCGCCGAGTGCGACCGCATCGCCGCCGCACTGAAGCGCGTGCTGCTGCGCTCGATCGAGACGGGCGGGTCCTCGATCAGCGACTACGTGGCGCCCGACGGCAGCGACGGCGCTTATCAGGACGAGCGCCGCGTGTACGCGCGCACCGGCGAGCCCTGCCCACTGTGCGGGGAGAAAATCCGGCGCACGGTGATCGGACAGCGCAGCGCTCACTGGTGCGCGCGCTGCCAGGCGTGAGCGCGCGATGCTGAGCCTCGCCGAGCTGCGGCGTGTGGCGGCGCTCCTCGACCGCACCCGCCGTGGCGCGCGCGTCGACAAGATCGTGCAGCCGGACGAGGCGTCGCTCGCGCTACTGCTCGCGGGCTCGGAGTCGCTGCCATCCCAGGATCGCCTCCTGCTGCACCTGTGCGCGCGGCCCGGCGTCGCGCGCATCTCGGCGCTGCGCGCGCCGCCGCGAGCGCCCGCCGCGCCGCTCCAGCTCGCGCAATGGGCGCGCGCACACCTGGACGGCGCGCGCATGCGCAGCGCCGAGGTCGAAGGCGCCGACCGCCAGGTGCGCCTGCGCTTCGACGCGCGCGAGGAGAAGTCGTCGCTGCTCTTCTCGATCCTCGGCCCACGCAGCAACGTCTATGCGCTCGACGCCGGCGATCGCATCGTCGCGAGCGCGCGTCCGCTCGGCGAGACGCGTCGGGACCTCGCGCTCGGCGAGGCCTGGCGGCCGCCGGAGGGCGGCCCGCCCGGCGAGGGCGCCGACCGCTTCGCGCAGGTCGCCGACGACGCGCTGCTCGCGGAGATCGAGCGCCACTACGCCGAGCGCGAGGAGCGCGCGGGAGAGGCGTCCCAGGCGCGGCGCCTCGCGCAGGCGCTGCGCAAGCAGCGCGCCCTGCTCGAGCGCAAGCTCCGGCTCGCGCGCGAGGACGCGGCGAAGGGCGCCGAGGCCGAGACGCTGAAGCGCCACGCGGAGCTGCTCGCTGCGAACCTGTCGGGCATCCGGCCGGGCGAGCGCAGCCTGCGGGTGGCGGACTTCGCGACTGGCGAACCGGTCGAGGTCGCGCTCGATCCGAAGCTCTCTCCCGCCGAAAACAAGGACGCCTACTACCGGCGCGCGAAGAAGGCGGAGCGCACGGCGCTGAAGGCGGCGCAGGAGCTGGCGGAGGCCGAGGAGCGCCTCGCGCAGCTCGCGGCGCTCGACGCGCGCGTCGCCGCGGCGGGCGAGGACGCGGAGGCGCTGGCCCGGCTCGCCCAGGAGCCCGATCTCGCGCGCCTCGTCGAGCGCTTCGCGCCGCAGGCGCCGGCAGCGAGCGCCGGCTCCGAGAAGCCGCGGCGCGAGTGGCGCCTCGGCAAGAAGGTGCTGCCCACGCGCCTTGCGCCAAAGGTCTACCGCACGGCGGACGGCCTCGAGATCTGGGTGGGCAAGAACGACGAGGGCAACGACCTGCTCACCACGCGCCTCGCGCGCGGCACCGATCTGTTCTTCCACCTGGAAGGCAACCCGGGCAGCCACGTGATCCTCCGGACCGAGGGCCGCGGCGAGGACGCGCCGCCCGAGTCCGTGCTCGACGCCGCGGAGCTCGCCGTTCACTTCTCGAAGGCGAAGGGCGCGACGCGCGCCTCCGTGCACGTGGCGCCGATCAAGCACGTGAGCAAGCCGAGCGGCGCGAAGCCGGGGCTCGTTAACGTCTCGCGGGGCAAGACGATCCAGCTGCGCCGCGAGCCCGCGCGGCTCGAGCGCGTGCTCGCGGCGCGGGTCGAGGAGTAGGGCGACGCGGCGGGCGCTCGCGGCGCAGCTCGAAGCTCCGCGGCGAGCTCGCGGTCAAGCACGGCGCACGGCGCTCCGATGTCCGTCGCGTGAAGTCGCCGACCACCGTCCACGACCTGAAGGCGCTGGTGCAGTCGTTCCATCCGGTGATCGCCTTCGACACGGCGGAGGAGGAGCGCGTCGAGAAGCTGGCCGACGCGGTCGCGGGCGAGCTCGGCATGCCGGTGTTCGTGTGGACGCTGACCAGCGGCCTCTACCGAAAGCCCGGAGCGAACGGGACGATCAACACGACGGTGCCCGCCGAGCTGTTCGCGCACGTGAAGACGCTCTCGCTGGAGGCGCTGTTCGTGCTGAAGGACGTCGCCAAGCACCTCGAGGAGCCAGCGGTCTGCCGCGCGTTCCGGGAGGCGGCGCAGCAGTTCTCGGGCTCGCGCTCGTCGATGTGGATCGTGGGCACGCCGCTCGCCTTTCCCCCCGACGTGCGGCACCACGTCGTGCACTTCCCGATCGCGCTGCCCGGCAAGCGCGAGCTGGCGGAGATCGTGACCGCGGTGGCGCGCGGGCTCAAAGAGCGGATGGGCGCGCGCATCGAGCTCTCGAAGCCGGAGCTCGAGGGCCTGCTCGACGCGCTCAGCGGGCTCACCACGCACCAGGCGCGCCAGGCGATCGCCGCGGTGATCATGGAAGACGGCCGCCTGCACGCGGGGGACATCAAGGCGCTCGTCGACCGCAAGGCGCGGCTGCTCGGCGAGGACGGCCTGCTCGAGTACTACCCGGCCGAGGACAACACCTACGAGCTGGGTGGCTTCGCGCGCCTGCAGAAGTGGCTCGAGCGCGCGCGCGTCGGCTTCAGCGCCGAGGCGGCGGAGCTCGGACTGCCGGCGCCGCGCGGCATCCTGCTGGCGGGCGTGCAGGGCTGCGGCAAGTCGCTCGCTGCGAAGGCGATCGCGCGCGCGTGGACGATGCCGCTGCTCAAGCTCGACGCCGGGCGCCTCTACGACAAGTACATCGGCGAGAGCGAGAAGAACCTGCGCCGCGCGATTCAGCTCGCCGAGGCGATGGCGCCGTGCGTGTTGTGGATCGACGAGCTGGAGAAGAGCTTCGCGTCGTTCGGCGACTCCGGCCTCGACGGTGGCGTGAGCCAGCGCATCTTCGCGACGCTGCTCACCTGGCTCCAGGAGAAAACGAAGCCCGTGTTCGTCGTCGCCACGGCGAACGACGTGTTCAAGCTGCCGCCCGAGCTGATGCGCAAGGGACGCTTCGACGAGCTGTTCTTCGTGGACCTGCCGCAGCCCGGCGAGCGCCAGCAGATCTTCGAAATCCACTTGCGCCGCAAGAAGCAGGATCCCGCGCGGCTCGACCTCGCGGCGTTGGTCGCGGCGAGCGACGGCATGAGCGGCGCCGAGATCGAGCAGGCGGTGATCTCCGCGCTGCTCCGTGCCCTGCACGAGAAGCGCCCGCTCGACGGCGCACTGATCGTGGACGAGCTCGCGAGCACCGTGCCGCTCTCGCGTACGCGCGCCGAGGACATCGCCCGGCTGCGCGAGCTGGCGCGGGGCCGTTTCGTGCCGGTGGCCTGAGCGCGCGGCTCAGTCCCCGCGCGCGAGCCACTCCCGCAGCGGCGGCCACAGCTTCAGCGCCGCGAGCTCCGCCTCGCGCGTCCAGCGCAGCTCGGCGATCTCGACCCCGTCGCAGCGCAGCGCCGGCTCCGCCGCGCAGCGCAGCTCGAAGAAGGAGACGTGGTCGTGGATGTCGTTGTGCGCGACGAGCAGCTCGCCGAGCTCGGTCAGCGCCGCGGGTGCAACCTCGAGCGCGGTCTCCTCGCGCAGCTCGCGCGCGGCGGCAGCGCGCGGCGCCTCGCCGCGATCCACGCGGCCGCCCGGCAGGCCCCACCAGCTCTGATACGTGGAGCGCACCACGAGCACGCGCTCGCCGCAGCGCACGAATACGCCGACACCCCGCACGTGTGGGTGGAAGGCGCGGTTGTAGAGTGCGATCGCGCGCGCCCCGGCGCGCACGAGCCGGCGCGCGATCGGCGCGGGGAGTAGCGCGAGGAGCCGCGAGATCAAGGAGCCGCTTCGGCGGCCACGTAGCGATCGAAGCCGGGCGTGCGCACGGCCGGTTCGACGCCGTCGACGTTGACCTCGATCTCGCCCGCGCGCAGGAGGCCGCGTGCGGAGTCGCCGGGCGGAAGCACGACGAAGGCCTTGCTCCAGGCCTCCGCGCTCGCGCCGTCCGCGGCGATCACGATGGCGCGCTGGCGCCGCTCGAGCGGCGCGCCCGTGCGGGGATCGACGATGTGCGCGAGCTCGCGCCCTTCGACGGCGAAGTGCTGCCCGAAGGACGAGGAGATCGAAACGCTCGTATCGAGCAGCGCGAGCACCGGACCCTCCTCGACCGCGGCGCGCCAGAACGCGCCGTCCAGCGGCGGGCCGAGCGCGAGCAGGCTGCTCCCGCCGAAGTTCAGCAGAGCGCGGTCGATGCCCCGGCGCGCGAGCAGCTCGCCCAAGCGGTCCAGCGTCCAGCCTTTCGCGAGGCCGCCGAGGTCGATCGCTGCGCCGGTCGCGAGCGCGACGCGCGCGGCCGCCTCGTCGACGGTGAACGCCTGCGCCCCGATCCGGCTTCGCGCGGCGGCGAGCTCGGCGTCGCTCGGCAGACGACCGCGCCGCTCCGCCTCGCGCCAGAGCGAGACGACCGGCCCGACGCTCACGTCGAAGGTGCCGCCCGTGTCGCGGGAGAGCCGCCGTGCGTCGAGCAGGATGCGAACCAGCTCCGGCGACGCGGGCTGCGGACCCTGGCCCGCTCGCGCGTTCAGGAGCGCGAGCTCGCCGTCCTCGCGCCAGGTGGTGAAGATCGCCTCGAGCCGCTCGGTCTCCGCGAAGCAGCGCGCGATCGCGTCGCGCGCCTCTACTGCGTCGCTCGCGACGAGGGTGATCTCGAGGACCGTGCCCATCGCCGGACGGCCCTCGCCGATCTGCACGAGGGTCGGCGCGGGCGCGGCACAAGCGAGCCCGAGCGCGGCGGCGGAGAGCAGCGCGGGGGCGCGGCGCGCCGGCGTGCGGCGCGGCGCGGCGCTCACTCGAGCTGCGCGCCGGCCGTGTAGTTGCGCGAGGAGCCGCGGAGCACCGCCCATAGCGAGAGGCCGATTAGCGCGGCGAGGCTCGTCTGCAAGGCGAGGAAGCCGGCGATCTTGAGCCACGCGAAGCCGGGGCTCACGAAGCGCACGAGCCAGCCGCCGCCCTCGTCGAGCGCCGCGCTGAGGAACGGGAACGCGATCATCGCGACCTTCGTCCGCACGCTCACCGGGACGAACAGCACGAGATGCGTGAGGACGAGCAGCAGCATGCCCATCGCGAACAGATGGAAGTGGGCGATCTCCAGCATCCCCTGATAGCTGCGCGGGGGCCGAAACTCCTCCTCGCTGCCGAGGTAGTAGGAGACGACGGAATCCGGCGTGAGGCCCATCTTGTCGAAGTAGAGCAGCGCGTTCGTCGCCCAGAGCGCCATCACGTAGACCGCGTAGCAGGCGATGATCGTCTGGAGCAGACGGTTGCGATTCCACTCACCGGTGACGACGAAACGCAATCAGCCGCCTTCCGCGCGCGCGACTTTGCTCGCGACCGGCGCGGCGCCGACGAGCACCTCGAAGGTCGCGAGAGAGCGGCGGACGCTGCTCGTCACCGCGCGCGTCGAGAGCGTCGCGCCGGCGATGCCGTGCACGGTCCCGCCGACGCGCAGGTCGCGCGTCAGCGAGCGCTGCTCGAACTGCTTCAGCCAGCGCGCGGGCGGCAGATAGTCCTTGGGCTCGTGGAAGGCGAGCATGCGGGTCTGCGCGACGCGGCCGTCGGGCGAGATCACCACGAGCAGCGCCTCGGGCAGCGTCCGCACTTGGTGCACATCGACGAACGCGTAGCCGAGGACGCGGTCGCCCTGCCAGGCCGTGTAGAGGGTCGCGACGTGGCTCTCGAGCTTGGCCTGCGCGCGCTGCTCGATCGCCACGACCTGCGCGTCGCTCAGCAGGACCGCCCGCTTCTCGACGCGCGCGCCGGGGAACGCCGCCGCGATCGCCTCGCCCGTGCTCGCGAACACCTCGCCCCACGCGCCGCTCGCGAAGAGCAGCGCGGAGGCGAGGAGTGCGGCGCTAGTACGCAAAACCGATCCCCAGCGCGATCTGGTCGAGCCGCGCGCCCAAGTCCGCGTGCTCGTTCCGGTACTCGGCCTTCAGCACCACGTTCGGGTGCGGGTAGTAGGAGAAGCCCGTCGAGAGCACCCAATAGTCGAGATTCTGGTTGGGGACGAAGCCGCTCGGCACGTCGTACTGGGTGTCGATCATCTCGAATCGCACGTAGGGCTCGAGCGCGCGCTCCGTGCTCTCGCCGAAGAGCAGCGGCCAAACGTCGTAGGCCAGCTCGACGTAGCCGCCGAGCATGTTGCTCGCGATGCCGGCGGTCGGCGCCTTGCCGAGCGCGGCCGAGAGCGCGCCCGCGTGCGAGAGGTCGGTGTAGGCGACCAGCATGCGCGAGTGGAAGGGGCCCACGCGGTACTGCGCGTGGCCCTCGATGATCAGCAGGTTCGAGTCGGGCAGCCCCGCGCTCTCCTGGTCGACGCCGCCGTAGTAGGCGGAACCGCCGACGTCGAAGCCCGGCAGCAGGTCCGGCGACCAGTCGCCGCGCGCGACGAAGGCCGTGTCCTCGGCGATCGCGCGGTTGCCGCGCTGCCGGCCGTTGCGGAACCCGTCGGAGCCGAAGCCGTTCGCGTTGAAGCCGGTCGTTACGTACGCGCGATACTCGAACGTCTCGCCCAGGTTCCCGAACACGCCGGCGCCGAGCTCGCGCCAGGTCGAGGGCAGCAGGCGCGTCTCCGTCTCGGGGCGCAGCACGCCGAAGTAGTAGGGCGGCTCGTGGATCTCGTTCACGAAGCCGACCGGCATCAAGACCATGCCTGCGCGGAAGTTCAACTCGGGCTTCCAGTGGAAGTCGATGTTCGCGAATTCGACCGCGACCTCGCCCGAGCCGGCGCTCACCGTGCTCCCACCGACGAAGGCGTGCTCGATCTCGATCTCGGAGTTGAACACGATGTTCTCGTTGAACTTGTATCCGAGGTACGTGATCAACCGCACCGCGTCGGCTCGCGCCACAGCGGTACCCTGGTCGTCGATCGGGTTCGTGTAGACGATCTCGCCGTAGCCGCCGATCGAGACGCCGCGGTCGTTCCCGTAAACCTTGGAGGCGGCGGGCCCGAGGCCGTACTGCGACTCGAGCGGCTTCTCCTCCGGCACCGCGCTCTCGGTTCGCAGCTTCGCGATCTCTTCGGTGAGGACCTGAACCTGGCGCTCCAAGGCGGCGATGCGCGCGTCGCGCTCGGCGGGGTCTTCGGCGGTGGCGAGCGATGGCAGGGTCGCGAGTGCAACGGCGGCCGCGATCCGGGGCAAGCGAGTCATCCGGTTCTCTCCGTTTGGATGAAAATGAAAACTGATTTCATTTTCAGCTTACGCCGAAAGAGGCTCGCGTGTCAACGGATCGGGGTGGCCGCGGCAAGGCCGCCCCGGGCGGCGCCGGAGAAACCTCAGAGAGCGAGCGCGGGTGCTCCTTCTCCCCGCGCGTTGTCACGCCTCCGGCGTGAACCGCACCGGCATGCGCTTGATCCCTGCGATCAGGCTGCTGCGCTGGAAGGCGGGCCGTCCGACTAGCTCGAGGTCCGGCAGGCGCGTAGCGACCTCGCGCAGGATGCAGCGCAGCTGCATGCGCGCGAGGTTCGCGCCGAGGCAGAAGTGCTCACCGATGCCGAACGCGAGGTGGTCGTTGTTCTCCCGGGTGATGTCGAAGCGCATCGACGTGGGTCCGAAGACCTCCTCGTCGCGATTCACCGAGGGATACGAGAGGTAGACCTTCTCGCCCTTGCGGATGCACTGCCCGCGGATCTCGGTGTCCTCCATCGCCGTGCGCCGGAAGTGCAGCACGGGCGGCGCGAAGCGCAGCGCCTCCTCGATCGCGCCGGGCAGGTAGCGGTCGACGTCGCTCTTCAGCAGCGCCCACTGGTCGGGGTGCTCGTGCATCACGCGAACGAACTGCGACGTCGCGTTGCGCGTGGTCTCGTTACCGGCCACCGCGAGCATCAAGAAGAAGTTGTTGAACTCGGCCTCGCTGATCGACTCGCCCTCGACCGAGCCGTTGACATAGGCGCTGATCAGCGTCTCGTCAGGCCTCGCCTTTTTCTCTGCTGCGAGCTTGTTCGCATAGAGCCACATCTGGGCGGCGACAGCGGTCGGGTCGGCTGCGCGCATGTCCGGGTCGTCGCCGCCCACGAGCTGGTTCGACCACTCGAAGATCTGGCGGCGGTCCTCCGGCGGAATCCCCATCAGCTCGCAGATCAGCGTGAGCGGGAGCTCGCACGCTAGCTCCTCCACGAACTCGCACTCGCCCTTGCGAGCCACGCGGTCCACCGCCGCGCGCGCGTAGCGCCGAATCGTAGGCTCGAGCTTGTCGACCATGCGCGGCGTGAAGCCGCGCTGCACGAGCCGCCGATATTTCACGTGCTGCGGCGGATCCATCACCAGCAGCATGAGGCGCTGTCCAGCCATCGCCTGCTCGTCCATGTCCCACACGAACGGCCCGCCCTCGTACGACGAGAACAGCTTCGGGGTCCGGGACACGTGGACGACGTCCTCGTACTTCGAGAGCACCCAGAAGCCCTGCTTCACGGGTGTCATCGAGTCGCGCGCGGCGGGCGCGGGATTCCACGAGACCGGCGCCTCGCGGCGCAGCATCGCCAGGTACTCGTGCGGAGGCCCCTCGTACGCCTGGTACAGCTCGGGGTTCGAGAGATCGAGATCGCCGGGGCGAAACTGCATGGACTTCTCCTAGGATGCCGGGCGCCAGCCGCTCGCGTCCGAGGACGCGGACTTCGAGTCGACTCGCGAGACACGTCATTCAGGATATCAGACAACATGTCCGATCCGAAAGTTCCCGCGATCCCTGGTGCGCGCCCGCAGAAGTCGAAGGCCGACGTGCTGCGCGACTTCCGCACCGACCAGATCCTCGACGCGGCGACCGTGGTGTTCGGCAAGCTCGGCTACACGAACGCCTCGATCGAGCGCATCGCCGAGGAGGCAGGCGTCGCGCGCAGCACGGTCTACGTCTACTTCCCGAACAAAGAGCTGTTGTTGAACCATTGCCTCGCGCGCCATCGCGTCGCGCTCAGCGAGCGGGTGCAGACGGCCGTGCAGGCCGCGAGCGGCTTCGAGGCGCGCCTCGCCGCGTTCCTCAACGCGACGCTCGCCTACGTGGGCGAGGTGAGCGAGTTCTTCCGTGCGCTGATGGGCGTGCGGGGCATCGACCCGTTCTTCGGCGCCAGTAGCAGCGAGGTACCGACGCCCGAGATCGACACGCTGCGCGAGGAGTTGCAGGGGCTCGTGGACCGCCTGTTCGCGGACGCGCTCGCGGCCGGCGAGCTGGCGCCCGAGGCGGAAGCGCTCGCGCGCGAGGCGCTGCCTCTCTTGCTCTACGGTGCGTTGATGCGCCGTTCGATCGCGCCCGGGCCGGCGGATCCCTCGCGCGAGGCCGAGCAGCTCGTGCGCGTGCTGATCCATGGGGTCGGCGCGCGGCGCTGAATCCGCATCCGCAGCCACCGACGAGGGCCCCAATGCTCTTCGACCGCCATCGCGTCATCGACATCGACACGCACATCACCGAGCCCGCCGACGTGTGGACGGCGCGCGTCTCGCGCAAGTGGGGCGACCGCGTACCGCACATCCGCAACGTGAACGGCGTCGACCTCTGGTTCATCGGCGATGAGACCTGCGGCATGCCGGGCGCGTACTCGGCCGCGGGTCACACCGGCACCTTCCCCGACATGCGCAAGAGCTATCAGGACATCCCGCCCGCGATGTACGACGCGAAGGCCCGCCTCGCCTGGATGGACGAGGAGAAGCTCTGGGGCAACGTGATCTACCCGAACGTCGGCGGCTTCGGCGCCGGCGGCTTCCTGCGCCTCGGCGACCCGGAGCTGATGCTCGAGTGCGTGCGCGCCTACAACGACTTCCTGCTCGAATGGTGCGGCGCAGACTCGCGGCGCCTGGTTCCGGTCATGGCGACGCCGTTCTGGGATCTCGCCGCCTCGGTGCGCGAGATCGAGCGCTGTGCCGCGCGCGGCTACAAGGCGGTGATCTTCTGCAATCAGCCGCAGGATCACGGCGCGCCGGTGCTGCGCGACCGGCACTGGGATCCGATCTGGGCGACGGCCCAGGAAGCCGGAATGTCGATCAGTTTCCACATCGGCGGCGGCAGCCTCGCCGAGCAGTTCAAGGATCCCGCGAACATCGGCGTGAAGGCGAACTTCGCGCGCGTCTCCACCATGGCGACGCTCGAGAACGCTCGCTGCATCGCCGACGTGATTCTCTCGGGCATCCCGCATCGCTTCCCGAACCTGCCGCTCGTCTCCGTCGAGAGCGGCGTCGGCTGGGTGCCCTATTTGCTCGAGTCGATGGACTGGCAGTGGCAGAACAACGGCGTGCGCGAGGAGCATCCGGAGTACGACCTCTTGCCCAGCGAGTACTTCCG
>CAYWRY010000059.1:0-7007 GCA_964460485.1 uncultured Spirochaetales bacterium | reverse complement strand
ACGGCGTGCGCGAGGAGCATCCGGAGTACGACCTCTTGCCCAGCGAGTACTTCCGGCGCCAGATCTACGCGAGCTTCTGGTTCGAGGAGGCCGGTCTCCAGAAGGCCATCGAGCTGTATCCCGACAACGTGTTGTTCGAGACGGACTTTCCGCACCCGACGTGTCAGGCGCCCGGACCGGCGAGCGCGGGCACGCATCCGCACCTGTACGCCGAGAGAGCGCTGGCGGGCATTCCCGACTCGACGCTCGCAAAGGTGCTGCAGACGACGGCGCAAAGGCTCTACGGCCTGAAGTGAGAGCCGGGGCCCGCGGCGAATGCACGGGCTGAATGGCGTTCGCGTTCTCGACCTCGGCAAGACCATCTCCAGCGCGTACTGCAGCGAGCTGTTCGCGGATGCGGGCGCGGAAGTCGCGCTCGTCGAATCGCGCGGCGCCGCCGTCGAACGCGCAGCACTCGAGCGCTTCCTGCACGCGAGCAAGCGCTCCGTCACCGGCGAGCTCGGCGACGCGCACGTCGCCCCGCTGATCGGCGCCGCGGATCTCCTGGTCGAGGACGCCGGCGCGACGTCGTCATTCGACCGCGCGGCGCTGCTCGCACGCCAACCGCAGCTCGTTCTCTGCTCGATCTCGCCGTATGGCCTCGCGGGCCCGTACGCGGCTCGTCCCGCGACCGAGTTCACGATCCAGGCCGAGCGCGGATCGATCGCCGTGCGCGGCCGGCGCAGGAGCCGTACCAGGCCGGCGGCCGCGTCACGTACTGGTTCGGTGGCGCGATGGCGGCCATCGCCGCGGGCTCACGCTGAACCCTACGGCGACGCCGAGATCGCGGCGCTCGAGGCCGACCGCGTGATCGGAACGCCGCCGCTCCGGTCGTGACGACGTCGTCAGGGCAGCGCGCAGCAGCCGGGGGCGGATCGAGCGCGAGCCTCCCGCTCCAGCGCACGTTGTCGCTGCGTAGTCCAGCGGGGCCCGAGAGAGCGTTCGCAGCGGGCGGCAGCTCGCCCTCCCACGCGAGCGCGCCGTCCACGCTCACGCGGAGTGACGCGCCAGCGAGTTCCGCGACCAGCGCGTGCGGTTCGCCGACGCGCGGCACCGCAAGCGTGCGTGCCGAGCGCGGCTCGATGCGCGCGTAGCCTCGCGCGCCGCACTCGCGCGAAGCGTGGAGCCCCGGGTTCTGCTTGATCGCCACCACGAGCGGGCCGGCCCTCGCGACTCGCCACATCACGTACACGAGATTGCACGCGTCGGCGGCACGCAGCTTCAGCCCGATCTGTCGCCGCATTTCGCCCGACGCGAGCGGCGCCGGGTCCTCCACGTCACCGAGCAGCGTGAACGCGAGTTCGGCGCGCCGCTGACCGCCCGCGGGCGCGACGGCGCGCAGCTTCGGGCTCGCGCTCGCGAGCGACTCGTCGGCGCGCCATTCGAGCGCGCCGAGCGAGACGCACAGCGCCCGTGCCGGAGGTGGTGCCTCCGGCACGTGACCGGGGGCCGGCGCGCAGCTCGCGGCCCAGATCGCGAACCCGCCGAGTGCAGCGGACCTAATCGATCGGCTTCGGCTGCGCATCGCCGACCGGCGCTTCCGCCGGGCCCGCAGCCGCCATGCGCGCGGGCGCCGCGCTCTCCGCGACCGCCACCTCGAGCTCGCGGACGCGCGCCGCGAGGTAGGCCTCCTGAGCGCGCGCGTCGGTGAGGTCGAACCACAAATGATCGCGCACCCTGCGCACGCGATCGCTCTCGATGTCGGCGAGCGAGGTCCAGCGCGCCTCCACGTCGGCGCGCAACAGCGCCACTTCCGCGAAGCGCTGGCGCTCGCTGTCCAGTTCGGCGCGCAGCTTGAGCATCACGCGGGCGTAGGGGCTGTCGGGGCCCGCCTCGCGTGCCCTTGCCCAGCGCACGCGGCCGTCGAGCGCGCGTGCGTCGGCGCGATACTGGCGGGCGTTTCCGAGGTTGTACGAGAGCTGGAGCATTCCGTAAGCGGGCAGCTTGCGATGAATGCTGGTCGACTCTTCGTAGCCGCCGTTCAGCGTCAAATGGAACGCTTCCGCGCGCCGCAGCTTCGCCTCGTGAGCCTCTACGTTGCGCTCGTTCATCACCAGCTCCGCGAGCAACTCCGCGATGCGCGAGGCGCGCAGGGGCTCGCGCGCCTCGCCGAGCGCCGCCAGCGAGGTGCGCGTGGCCGCGAGGTTCGAGGCGAGCAGGTCCGCGCGCAGCCGCGTCGCCTGTAACTCCTCGAGCGTCGCGCGTTTGCCCAGCAGCGCCGACTCGATCGCCGCGACGAGCTCGCGCGCGCGTGGCAGCGCCTCCTCCAGTACCGCAGCGCGCGCGGAGAGCGCGATACGCTCGGTCTCGCCAGCGCCGATCTCCACCGTCATCGCGTACGCGTGGCTCGCGCGAAAGCGCTCACACTCGGCATCGGCGCGCGATCCGACCAACCTGCCGCGGTAGAAATCGATCGCGTCGTAGGCGAGGCCCGCGCGGATACCAAGCCCCGGGCCCTTAAGATCCCGCGACACGCGGATGACCGCATCCGGCGAGTGCAAGAGGGCGCGCTCGGAGTGTGCTGCGCCCGTCACCCAGTCGCAGTATCCGGCCACGACCGTGTTCGGTTCGTCGGCGCTCGCCGAGCTGCCGAGCAGGGCGAGCGAGAGCAGCGGCGACGCGATTCGCAGGCGCATCGCGGCCTACAACAACAGCGGCGCGCGGCCGGCGAACAAGACCTTCTCTTGCGCCCAGCTCGCGTCGGCGATCTCGAGCTCCACCATCCGACCGCGCATCGACTCTCGCCGCAGCGGATGATCCAAAACCACTTCGCCTTCGAGCACGCGCACGATCTTGCCGATCTCGCTGCAGATGAGCACACCGATGCGGCAGCCGAAAAGTGCATCGTCATCCGCGATGCTGCCGAGGTTCTCGTAGGGGACGAAAGCGACGGTGAGGCGCTGCTCGAGCGCTTCGAGATAGGCGGAGCCCTCGAGCGAACCGAGCAGCTCGTCGTACTCCTCGAGCGCGACGTCGATCGCGCCGAGGGTCGTCTTCGCGGTCTCGAAACCGTCGATCGCCTTCTGCCGCTCGAGCTCCCCGCGCGCGAGCTCCTGCGCGAGCCGCAACACTTCGGACGTGAGCTCTCCGCCCGCGTCGTCGGTGCCGAATGCGGCGGGCGCCTCGAGCAGCGAGCGCAGCGCGCGAACTTCCCGCTCGACTGTACGGCGTTCGCGCGCGATCTCGACGCCGCGTGCCGCCATTGCGACGCGCATGTCCGCCATCTGCGTGAGCTGGTACTGGCCGCGCATGTACTCTTCGCGGTCGATCACGCCGGCAGCGTGCTCTGCGTCGAGCTGCTCGCGCGAGACGCTGGCGAGAGCGTCCGATGCCGCGGTGGCGTCGGCTTCGCTCGTGCGTTGATCGCTCGACAGGCTCGTGAGGCGCGCGAGGTAGCGCTGGCGGTCGGCGAGATCCGCTTCCACCGCCGCTCGCGCACGCTCGGCGAACGCGTTCTGCACCTCGACCAAGCGATGAGCGTCGCGCAACGCGGCCTCGGCCATCTCGCGCTCGGCGACGAGCCGCGCGCGCAACGCGGTCTGCTGAGCGATCTGCGAGCGCAAGACGAGCACGCGCTCGTCGGTCGGCGAGACGATCGCCGGCAGCATCCAACGCGAGCTCACTAGGAAGAAGACGTGTATGCCCATGTACGACACCAGGCCGACCAGGATCGCCGTGAGCACCGCGAACCCGAGCACGCGATAGGCCGCGACCGCAAGCTGTGCGAGCGGCGCGCCGGACGGAGCGGGAGGGGTGGCGCTCACGTCGGCTCTTGGGCGGCGACCAACTCGCCTGCGGATTCGGCATCCAGTGCCGCTTCGCCCGGCGCCGGCGCACCGCGCGTCTCCCAGCTGCTCGAGTCGAGCGTGAAGAGCGCCAGCGGTGTCAACACCAGGTACGTCACGGGCATGATCACCGCCATCATCAAGAAGGCGAGCGGCTGAACGCGCGTATGCGGCGGGTAGTTTCGCGTTTCCCACGCGTAGACGGCGCCGAACAGGGACAGCACGCCCATGCCGTGCGCGTTGAGCGACCAAAACGATCCGTACACGATGCTCTCGGCGACCAGCACGGGGTAGGCGAGGAGCGTCCCGAACATCGCGAAATAATGGACCGCGACGAGCGGGTGCAGCCTCCAGCCATGCGACAGCGCGCCGAGGTAGTCGACGAGGTTCGAGCGGCGCCAGCGCAGCTGCTGCGAGAAGTAATTCGAGAGCGAAGTCGGCGCGACCGTGTAACAAACCGCGTCGAGCGTGCAGACCGTTTGCCAGCCGGCCTTCACGATCTGTCGCGTGAGGAAGCGGTCCTCGCCGTACTTGATCGGAACGCCGAGGATGTTGCGGTTCTCGAGGATCGGCTCGAGTTCGATCAACACCGAACGCCGGTAGGCGGTCAGACAGCCCGACAGGCACATCACCGAGCGGCACGCGCGCTCGAGATTCTTCAAGTACTCGTAGCCGAAGAAGTACTTGACGGTCTGCATCTTCGTGAGCCAGTTGTCGTTGGCGTTCAGGATGTGGACGCGGCCGCCGACCGCGGCGATCTCGGGCCTCACGAAGCGCGCCACGAGCTGACGGATCACGTCGCGATTCACGATCACGTCCGAGTCGACGGACACGATGATCTCGGCGTCCGTGCGGCGCACGGCGCGGTTGATCGAGAGGCGCTTCCCGAGATTCTGCGTATTACGGAGGACCGTCACCTGCGGCCGCCCCGCGGCGGCGTCGCGCGCGTGGCGATGGCTGCGGTCGGTGGAGCAGTCGTCCACGACGACGATGCTCAGCTTGTCCTTCGGGTAGTCGAGCTGGAGCAGGCTCTCGATCGTGTGCGCGATGCGGGAGCCTTCGTTGAACATGGGGATCACGATCGCGACCGTGGGCTCGTACCCTTCGCGCTTCTCGTCGAAGCGGGCGCCCATGGCGCGCTGCAGCCAGGCGCCGAATACGTAGCGGTTGACGAACACGAGTAGGACGAGCAGCGCGAGCAGCACCGACGTCATCGCGCGCCCCCCCAGCGCATTTCGGCGCACTTCGGGTGACGCCCAGGCCTTCGCACCGCATTCCTCCCAACGACTGAAGCGCGGGAGCCGGTTCGACGCGGTTGTGCGTTCGCTTGAGGGTTCGGCTTCGCTTTCCGACCGCTGCACGCAAACTTCTGCTGGGCTTCTGCGTAGTTCGACGGAGAAGCGGGTTCGCGACGGCACGGAGTTGCACGCCGGCTGCGCGATTCGTCACGCGCCGCGAGCGCTCGCGACCAACCGGCATGCACGGCTTTCGTCGCCTTTCGCTGCTCGCGCTCTCGCTGACCCTGCTTTCGGCCGGCGCACGCGCCGACGACTGCTCGGGCTGGCTGCCCGACTTCGATCCGGACTGTGAGCGCGCGCCGCGGCCCGCCGGGTTCGCGGCGCCCGTCGCCTCGCCGTTCCTGTTCGAGGACGCGTTCGTCGTGACGGGCGCGCAGGCATTCCACGTGCGCCAGGAAATCCCCGAGAAGTCCGTGCTCGGCGGCGGCGAGACGGAGGTCGCGGCGGGCCAGCTGCGCATTGCGGTCACGGATCGCATCGGCCTCGTGGGCAGCAAGGCGGGCTCGATGTGGACGCGACCCGAGAATCCGTTCATCCCGAACCGCCAGACGCCGATCCCGCTGACGCTCGGCGTGAAGATCGCGCTGCACGCCAACGCCGAGACCGCGCGCTGGGTCGCATTCGCGCTGCGCTATGGCGACGCGTTCCAGGGCGGCGGCGACGGCTCGTTGATGCCGTCGCTGGCGGGCGCGGCGCGCGCCGGAGATTTCACGCTTCAGGGCGACGTCGGCGGGAGCTGGGCGCTCGACGCGTCGTTCTCGAGCTCCGTGTTCTGGCACGCGCACGCTGGCTTCGCGCGCTGGCGGCACGTCACGCCGTTCGTGCAGCTCTCGGGCCAACACTGGGTGGACGGCGGCGACGGCAGCGCCACGATGCCGCTCACGCCGCTCGGCCAGCTTTACTTCCGTTCGACCTCCGTCTCGGTGCGCACGGTCGAGCGCCTCTTCGGCAGCTTCGAGGGCGCGGACCTCGTGAACCTCGGTGCCCACGACATCGCCGGGCGCGAGCTGGTGACGGGCGCCGCGGGCGTCGAGCTGCGTTTCGGCGGTGTGTCGGTGTCCGCGGCCTACGAGCATCCGCTCAGCGCGCACGAGGGCGTGTTCGCGAATCGCGTGACGACGCGCGTCTCGCTCGAGCTGTAGGCCGCTCCCCCTTAAGCGCGCGCGAGGACGTCGCGCAGCGTGCCGACCAACTCGTCCACTTGCGCACGCGTGTAAACGAACGCCGGTGCGAGAAGCAGCGCGTCGCCGGTCGCCTTCACTTGCAGGCCCGCGTCGAAGAGGCGCTTCTGCGCTTCGTTGCCGGCGAAGCCCGGCGCGCCGTCCTTCGCGCGCACGTCCACGCCCGCGAGCAAGCCGTACCCGCGCACGTCCGCGACGGCAGGCAGATCGCACAGCGAGAACACGCGCTCCTGGAAGTAGGGCGCGAGCGCGCGCGCGTGCTCGAAGCTGCGCTCGGCGTCGTAGAGCGCGAGCGTCGCGAGGGCGGCTGCGCACGCGGCGGGATGCGCGCTGTACGTGTAGCCGTGGAACAGCTCCGGAGCGTGCAGCGGCCCGCGCTCGACGATGGCGTCGTGGATCTCGCGCTTCACGGCCACTGCGCCCATCGGCTGCGCGCCGTTCGTGATCGCCTTGGCCATCGTGATCAGGTCGGGCGTCACGCCGAAAGTCTGCGCTGCGAACGGCTGGCCGGTGCGGCCCCAGCCCGTGATCACTTCGTCGAACACGAGCAGGATGCCGTGGGCGTCGCAGAGCTCGCGCACGCGCTCCAGATAGCCGCGTGGCGGCGGCAGGCAGCCCGTCGAGCCTGCGATCGGCTCGATGAACACCGCCGCGACATTCTCGAAGCCGTGCAGCGCGCCGAGTCGCGCGAGGTCGTCGGCGAG
>CAYWRY010000058.1:0-23438 GCA_964460485.1 uncultured Spirochaetales bacterium | reverse complement strand
CTGAGCCGCGCGGCGCAGCGAAGCGCCTTTCGGACCCGGGATCGTCAGCGCTTCGAGCGCAGCGCCGTGAGGACTTCGGCTTCGGTCGGGAAGCGTCCAGCCTTCTTCTTCGAGAAGACGCTGGCGCCGTCGGCGCGCACGTCGAACACGCCGTCGTCCCCGCGTACCAGCGCGGGCTTCATCCCCGTCTCCCGTTCGATCGCAGCCGCCAGCCTGGTGGCCTCCGGGAGATAGTTTCAACGCACGCAGTATTCGATCTCGATCCTCACGATCCTCGCCCTTCGCCGTCAGCGATCGAAGCGGCCGCCCCGCCAGTTCTCGCGCCCGTCCCCGCCCCGGCGGTCGTCCCCGCTTTCGCTGCGATCGTTGCTGCGGTCGTCGCGGGGTCGCTCGTCGCGCGCGCGTTGCTGCCGCTCGGCATCGCGGCGTTCCGCGCGCTCGGCCTGCTGAGCGGCGTGGCGCTGCGCGCGCTCCTCCTGGGCCGCGGCGACGCGCTGCGCGCGCTCCGCCTGGGCGGTCGCGACCTGCTGGGCGCGCAATTCGCTGCGCGTTCGGTCGGCGGCGGCGCGCTCGGCCTGGTGCCGCGCGACCTCGTCTTCGTTTCGCGCGGGGCTGCTGCGCTGGATTTCGCCGCGCTCGCGCACGTCCGGACGACCCTGATTGCGCTCGCCGGGAGCCGGTCGCGCGAACCGATCGCCGCGGTCGACTCGTCCGTCGCCGAGGTACCGATCCCGTTCGCGATCGTCGCGCTGGCGCTGCTCGTCCCGGTCGTCGCGGCGGTCGCGCTCGTGGATCTCGCCGCGCTCGCGGTAGCGGTCTCGGTCGCGGTCGTGGATCTCGCCGCGCTCGCGCCGGTCGTCGCGATCCCAGTCGTGACGCGGGCGCCGGCCCTTCACGTAGTAAGTGTTGTGCACGTGGTAGATCGGCCGCGGCCAGCGATGCGCGTCGCAGCGCTCCCAGTGGCGATTCCAGTAGCGCGAGCGGTTCCAGTAGTTCGAATGCCAGCGGTAGAAGTAGCCGTCGTAGAAGTAGTAATCGGGGTATCCGAAGACGGCCCACATCCCGAGGCCCGAGTCGAAGATCAGCGTGGGGCCGCTCGGATACGCCCAGCGGTAGCCGTGGCGCGGGTGCGCCGGCGCATGGCTGCCGCGGTAATAGTCGTCGTCGTAGTAGCCGTCGTCCTGGTAGCCGCCGCCGTTCACGACGCAGCCCGAGAGCGCGCCAACCGCGCCGAGCATCACGAAGCCGAGGATGAACTTGCGTAGCGTGCCGCGGAACTGCATGGCTTCGCGACCTCCTGTGGGCCGTGGGACGTCCGCAAGCTGCAAGCCTATTCACCGCGCCTTGCTTCCGCTCGTCGATTCGCGCTGCTCGGGCGCCGACTTGCGCCCGCGCTGCGCGCCCCGCCCCGCGCTGGCGAGACGCAGGTTCGCGCTCAGCGCCGCCGGGCGAAGCGGGAATCACGGGTCGGCGCGGCGCGGGAGTTCCTCGGGCTCCCGGTTGACCCAGCCCCTCCGCGCCCGAAAGCTCAGGCCATGGCTCAGCCTCGGTCGCTCGCCGACGTCGACTGGACGCGCTGGGCCGGCACGCCCTGCACGCTCGTCTTCGTCGTGCGCGGCGGCGAAGTCCTGCTGATGCGCAAGAAGCGGGGGCTCGGTGCCGGGAAGGTGAACGGCCCCGGCGGCAAGCTCGACCCGGGCGAGCCGCCGCTCGCCGGCGCGATCCGCGAGACGCGCGAGGAGGTGTGTGCGGTTCCGAGGTCGCTCGCCTGGGCGGGCCGGAACTGCTTCCAGTTCGTGGATGGAACGGCCATCGACGTGCACGTCTTCCGCGCGGACGCGCTCGACGGCGCGCCGGCGCCCACGTTCGAGGCGGATCCGTTCTGGGTCCCGGAGGCCGAGATCCCCTGGGCCGAAATGTGGGAGGACGACGCGCTCTGGCTGCCGCACCTATTCGCGCGCCGCTCGTTCTCGGGGCGCTTCCTGTTCGACGGCGACCGGATGCTGGACTGGGAGCTCTCGCTGTAGCCGCCGCTTGGGGGAGCCGCTGTGGCTCAGAGCTTCGCGCGGCTCAGGGCAGGCGCCCGTAGGCGATCCAGTGCCGGTCGGAGACGACCTCGAGCGCGAAGTGCGCGAGGCCGGCGGCGCCGAGCTGCGCGCGCACCTCGTCCGGGGTGTATGCGGCGCAGAGCGACAGGAAGAAGTCGCGTCGCAGCACCTCGGGCTCGCCGCCCGCCTCGCGCGCGACGAGGGCGCGCGCCTCCGCCTCGCTCGCCGGGCGCAGCAGGTCGCCGACGCACAGCGGCGCCCCGCGCGCTCCCCAGCGCTTCGCGCTCTCCCACAGCGCCGCCGGATCGCGCAGGTGGTGGAGCAGCGAGCTCGCGTAAACCAGCGCGTAGTCGCGCCCCGGTGGTGCGTCGTCGGGCAGATGCACGCGCGAGAAGCGGACGCGCTGGGTGAGCCCGCGGCGCGCGGCGTCCTCGCGCGCCAGTGCAAGCATCGCCTGCGAGCCATCGACGCCGTCGATCGCGAGCTGCGGCAGCGCGCGCGCCACGCGGAACGTCACGTCGCCAGGCCCGCAGCCGAGGTCGAGCGCGACGCCGCGCAGCGCGGTGGCGCCGGTGCGCTCGCAGAGCTGCGCGACGAAGGCGTCGTGCGGCGCGGAGAAGTCGGCGCGCGCGTAGGCGAGCGCCTGCGCGGCGTCGTCCATCAGCTCCGGCTCGGGGACGCGCAGCACGCGCGACGCCGCCCTACGGGTTCGGCCCGCCCGAGGCGAAGAACACGACCAGCGTGATGTCCTCCTCGATCTCGAAGAAGGAGTGCTCCGAAGTGGCGCGCACGTAGAGCAGCGAGCCCGGGCCGATCCTTCGTTCCTCGCTGCCGACGCGCACGCGCCCTCGCCCGCGCACCACCAGATAGACCTCGTCCTCGTCGTGGGGCGACTGCAGATCCTTGGCGCCCTTGGGCAGCGCGTAGATCCCGCACGAGAGAGCCGGCACGCGCAGGAACTCGCGATACGGGCGGCCGCTGACCCGCTGGCTCTCGATCTCGCGCTCCAGCTCGAACGCTCGCCAGTCGCCGTCCGCCATGGCGCCCTCCGAACGGTGCAGCTTATCCCGCTGCGCGCCCTGCGGCGGGCAAGCGCGGGTCGCGGCGCCGCGAGGGCGGGGCCCGTCAACGCCGATCGAGCGCGACGCCGTGTTTTTCGAGCAGCCGGTAGACGGCGGCGCGGCTGCGCCCCAGGCGGCGCGCTGCGCGCGCGAGGTTGCCGCCCGCCTCGCCGAGCGCCGCCAGCAGGGCGTCGCGCTCGCGCGCCCGCTCGCGCTCGCGGAGCGAGGCGACGCTCGGGCGCAGCTCTTCCAGCACCGCGCTCGCCAGTTGGGCGTGGATCGCCTCGCCCCTGCGCGCGTGCGCCGCCAGCCGCTCGACGGCGCGCCGGAGGTCGGCGGCGCTCACGAGGAAGTGCGCGCGGCGCAGCGCGTTCACGGCGCCCGCGGAGAACGCGAGCGGCGGCACGCCCAGCTCGCGCGCGATCTCGCGCGCCATGTCTGCGACGAGCGCCGGCAGGTCGTCGCGCCGCTCGCGCAGCGGCGGCACGGCGATCGCGAAGCGCCGCAGCTCGGCGAACAGCTCGGCGTTTACGGGCTGGGTGGGGAACGCGCTCGCGGCCGAGGCGATCACGCGCACGCCGGGCGGAGCGCCCGCGAGCCACGCGCGCCAGGCGGCCTGCACCGCGAACGGCGCGTCGTCCAGCTGCTCCGCGAACACGGTCGCGGTGCCGAGGCTCTCGGTCCTCTCGGGAGGAAGCCCGCGCAGCACCAGGAACGGCGCGCGCGCGTCGCCTTGCGCATGGATCCAGCGCGCGGCGCGCGAGCGGCCCGAGCCGCGCTCGCCCGTCAGCAAGACGGGGCAGCGCAGGGCCGCCGCAGACTCGAGCTGCTCGCGCAGGCGCCGCACGAGCGGCGCGTCGCCTGCGAAGCTGGGCGCGCGCTCGGTGCCGCGCTGCCCCGCCGGGATCGTCCTCACCCTCCGCACCAGCTCGGTCTCCGGGCGCGTCTCCGCCAAGTCCGCCTCCTTCGATTCGCTCGCGAGGGCGAGCGTACGAGCAGGGCTCGGGGGCTGTCGCCCGGAGAAAGCGCCAAAGGGTGGTGAAGCGCGGGAGTGGGGGCGTCACGAACGCCCGCGCAGCCGCTGCGTACACTGCTCCATGATGGCTGCACGACCGCTCTTCGTCGGATGGCTGCTCTCGCGCCTCGCCAGGCTGCGTTTCCCCAAGCTGTTCGCGCTGACTGCCGCGCTGTTCGCGCTCGACTTCCTGGTGCCCGACGTGATCCCGTTCGCCGACGAGATGCTGCTCGGCCTCGCCACGGCGCTGCTCGGAAGCTGGCGAAAGCGCCAAGCAGTCCGACCGCGAGAGGAAGCCTCGCACGCAGGCTGAAGAGGGCGCGCGGGCTGGACGAAGCGACCGTCATGACGAATCCCACTCGCCCCGGTCGGCTGCTCGTACTCGCTCTCTCGGCCGCGTTCGCCGCGGCCGGCTGCGGCTCGGAGCTCCTTGCGCGCGACGCCGATCGCGACGGCCTCTTCGACTTCGAGGAGCGCAGCATCGGCTCCGACCCGCGCGACGTGGACACGGACGACGACGACGTCTGGGATGGCGAGGAAGTCTTCGTGTTCGAAACGGACCCGCGCGACGCCGACACGGACGCCGACGGCATGGACGACCGCGCGGACCCGCTGCCGAACGTGGCGACCGCGGTGCCCGCCACCGAGCACGCGCTCTTCACGCAGAACGTCGACGGCAGCGCACGCACGCAGCTCACGTCGACGCGCATGCAGGAGAACCACGTCGTCCAGGCCCCGAACGGAGGGAGCTATCTCGTCTACCAGACCTACCTCGCCGACGTGAACCTGGACGGCGAGTTCGACGAGAGCGATCTGACCGCGAGCGCGATCGGCGTGCTGAATCTCGACGGCACGCGCCCGGGCATGCTCACCGACTACGACAGCTTCGGCACGCGGGTGAACAACGGCTGGATCGACGTGACGCCGCACTTCTCGCCGGACGGCCGGTTCGTGATCTGGGCCTCGAACCGCCACGCGGCCGGCACGTCTCAGCTGCGGCTCTACACGATGGACGCCGACGGCGACCGCAAGCGCCAACTCGGCTACGACAACGCCCCGCCCGCGAGCGACGAGCTCGACAGCGATCCGCACTGGGGCCCGAACGACCGCATCGTGTGGAAGCGGGAGCGGATCACGGCGGGCGCGCGCTCGAGTCGGCTCTACACGGCGACGCTGAACCGCAACGACTGGCGGCTCGAGAACGTCACCCAGCGCACTGCGCCCGTCGACGGCACGCTGAACTTCTTCCCGCCCGGCGACTACGACCCGCAGCTCTCGCCCGACGGGGGCTGGATCGCCAGCTATCGCCACCTCGCCGACGCACCCGGTCCGTTCGGCGACTGGGACCTATTCGTGGGCCGCGTCAATGACCCCGCGCAGCCGGCGGACGCCTCGATCGCCTTCCTGCTGCCCGACACCACGATCGCCGACCTATTCCCGCGCTGGAACGTCGCGAGCAACCGGCTCGCGCTGTGGTCGGTGGACTCGACGGTTGCGCCGCCGGGCGACGCGATCGACGTGCTCGTGTTCGACCTCGATCTCGCCGGCGCGACGCCGTCCGTCACCGCGGTCCACAACGTCACCGCCGGCGGCGGCTGGAACGAGAGCATGCCGAGTTGGAGCACCGACGCGGCGACGCCCAACAAGCTGTACTTCTCCGCGTCGAGGTAGAGCGCGCGCCCCGCAGCTGCGTCAGCCGCCGCGCGGCGCGCGGGCGTCACGCCGCGAGCGCCTCCCGCAGCGCAGCGCGCGCGAGGGTGCGCGTCGAGTCGAGCACGGGCAGCGGCGAATCGGCCTGGCTCACGAGCAGCGGGATCTCGGTGCAGCTCAGCGCCACCGCGTCGCAGCCCGCCTTCTCGAGGCGCCGGATCACGCGACCGAAGAAGCGGCGCGAGACGCTCTCGATGCGCCCGTAGACCAGCTCGTCGAAGATGATCGCGTCGATCTTCGCGCGGTCCTCGGCGCTCGGGATCACCTTCTCGATGCCCGCCGCGGCGAGCGGGCCGGCGTAGACCGGACCTTCCATCAGCAGCTTCGTGCCGAGCACGCCCACCTTCTTGAAGCCGCGCTCTGTCGCAGTGCGCGCGACCTCCTCGGCGATGTGGAGCCACGGCAGCGGCGCGCGCGCGCGCACGAGGTCGAGGGCCTGGTGCAGCGTGTTGTCCGGGCAGACCAGCAGCTGCGCGCCGGCAACCGCGAGCTTCGCAGCGGAGGCGAGCAGCAGCTGTCCCGCGCCCGCCCAGTCGCCGGCGTTGGCGTAGACCATGTAGTCTGCCAGCGGGAAGGTGTGCAGCGATACCTCGGGATGCGCGTGAGGCCCGAGCAGCTCGGTGCCCTCGCTGCACAGCGTCCGGTAACAGAGCGCGGCGCCCTCGGCGCTCACGGCCACGATGCCGACGTGCTTGACGTTGGACATTGGCTTCACCTCCTGCGCTGGAGCGGCGTGCACACGCAGAGTTGGTTGCCGTCGGGGTCGGCGACGCGGAACTCGCGGTTGCCCCACGGCTTGTCCTCGGGCAACGGCGCGTCGACGCCGCGCTCGAACAGCTCCGCGTGCCAGGCGTCCGCGTTCGGCACGTAGAAGTGGACGAGGCCAGGCCCGGTGCCGTCCTCGGCGCGCTCGCTCAAGTAGAGCAGCATGCCGTCGCGCGAGACCTGCGCGAACAGCTCGCCGGCCGGGTTCGCGTGCTCCCAGTCGACGCGAAACCCGAGCGCGCGCACGTAGAAGTCGCGGCTCGCCGCGAGCTTCGCGATGCGCAGCGTGGGCACGACCTCGGGCATGGGCCGAGAGTGGCAGGCGGCGCCGGGGCGGGCGAGGCCGGCTCTCGGGCGGGCTCGCCCGCCGTGAATCGCCACGGATCGTCGCTCCCGCTGCGCGCCGTGATGCGCGGCCGCGAGCGGACGCCTTCTTCGAGGCAAAGCCCCCGGGCGGCGACGTTCGGGATAGGCTGGCCTCGTGCAGCCCCGCCGGTGCGCACTCGCTCTCGCAGCCCTGCTCCACGCCGCCTCCGTCGGCTGCGGGAGCCCGCCGGCTTCGTTGCGCGACGCGGAGCCTCGCGGGGAGCACCGCGCCCTCGAGGATCTCTGCGCGTCGGTCCTCGGCGATCCATCCTCGCCCGACGCTGCCCGCGCCCTCGGCGAGCTGCTCGAGGCGTGGACGCGCGACCGCCGCATTCGACCTGCGCCGCCCTGTGCCGGCCGCGTCGAATTCGCGCCGGCCGAGGTGGGCGGCTTCGACGCCGACTACTTCGACGCGCTCGCGCCCGCGGAGCGCTTCGTCGTGCGGGACATGACGCGGCGCCGGCGCGCCGGCGCCGGCGTCGCGCTGGTCGGCGTGCGCCGCAACCTCGCGCGGGAGCCGCTGGAGGCCTTCTACCCGCCCGAGGCCATCGCGCGCGCCGTGACCGCGCTCGCCGAGCGCGACCCTAGCGACCCGGGGCGGGTGCGCGTGCGGCTGCTCTCCTCGCTCGCGCACGAGGACGCGCGGGTGGACGCCGCGCGCGTTCCGCTCGCCGCCGACTTCACGGCGGCGTTCGCCGCGCTGCTCGGGAGCACCGAGGCCTGGAGCCGCTCGCGGCTCACGAGCTTCTTCGCGGAGCGTCCGCCGCGCGGGACGCAGCTCTACCTGATGGAGCCCTACGACCCGCGCAAGACGCCGGTGCTGTTCGTGCACGGGATCGCCTCCACGCCGCTCGCGTGGGCCGCGCTCACCAACGAGATCTGGGGAAACGACGCGCTGCGCCGCACGCATCAGGTGTGGCACTTCCTCTACCCGACATCCGTTCCCTTTCCCTGGTCCGCGCGGCTGCTCCGCGAGCGGCTGGATGCGCTGCGCGCTCGGCTCGCCGCGGACGGGCTCTCCGAGTCGCCGCCGCTCGTCGTCGTGGCGCACAGCATGGGCGGGTTGCTGGCGAAGACGCTCGTCACCGACTCCGGCGAGGAGATCTGGAGCACCGTGTTCCAGCGTCCGCCCGACGCGCTGACGGGCGAGCCCGCAGATGTCGCGTTGGTGCGCGACATCCTGCACTGGAAGCCGCGCCCGCACGTGGGACGCGTGATCTTCCTCGCCGTTCCGCACCGCGGCAGCCCGCTCGCGAGCGACCCCGCCGTCCGCTTCGGCGACTCGTTCGTGGAGACGGCGCAGGATCTCGGCGCGCTCTACGCGCGCATCGAGACCGCGAACCCGGGCGCGATCGGCCCGCTGTTCCGCGACGCGCTCACCCGCGGCCGAATGTCGAGTATCAAGACGCTCGCGCCGAACCACCCGATCCTCGCGGTGCTCGATGCGAAACCGCTCGCGCCGTGGGTGACCGCGCACTCGCTGATGGGCGACCGGGGCCATTCCGGCCCGCGGGAGCAGAGCGACGACGGCGTCGTCCCGTGGTGGAGCAGCCATTTCCCGGCCGCCGCTTCGGAGACGCTCGTTCCGGCCGGCCACACCTTGACCACGCACCCCGAGACCATCCGCGAAGTGCTGCGCCTGCTCGCGCTGCCGTGAGCGCGCGGCGCATGGGCGCCGCGAGCGGCGCGCGACGCGCCTTGGCGATCACCTTCGCGTGAGCGCAGAATCGGCCCTCGCGGAGGCCATCCGAATGCAGGCAGTGCCCGTCCACCTCACGCAGATGTTCCTCGCGCTCGTTGCCGCGCTCGCCGCGCTGTTCGTCTCGGCGCAGTCGCGCCTCGCGGGCGACGGGCTCGGCGATCGCTTGCGCGGCTCGCTCGCCGGCTCGGCGGTGATCGTGCTCTGGCTGGCGGTGCCCGGGCTGCTCGCCGCGCGCGGCGTGCTCGGCGACTTCTCCCGCGTCCCGCCGCCCTTCCCGCTGCTGATGGTTGCGCTGCTCGCCGCGACGGTGGCGCTCGCCTTCTCGCCGCTCGGCACGAGGCTCGTGGAGCGCGCGCCTCTCCACACCTTGATCGGTTATCAGGTATTCCGCATCGGGGTCGAGTTCTGGCTTCACGCGATGCACGGCCGCGGAGCGATCCCCGAGCAGCTGACCTGGAGCGGCTTCAACTTCGACGTGCTCACGGGCCTCGCAGCCCTCGTCGTCGGGAGCCTCGCATGGCGGGGGCAGGCGAGGCGGCGCCTCGTCGTGGCGTGGAACTGGCTCGGGTTCGCGATGCTGCTCAACATCGGCTGGATCGCCGTCGTCTCGTTGCCGACGCCGCTGCGCGCGTTCGAGGACGAGCCCAGCCTCGCGATCGTGACGACGCTCCCGTTCGTGTGGCTGCCCGCGTTCCTCGTTCAGGCCGCGCTGTTCGGCCACGTGCTCGTCTGGCGCTGGCTCGCGCGCAACCCGGGCCTGCCGCGCTGAGCCGCGCGCATGGCGAGCCTCGTGATTCGCACCTGCGCCGGCTTCGACCTCGCCGTCACGAGTCTGCTCGCGCTCCCGGTCACGGCCCGCGCGCTGCTGGGCGCGGTCTACGCCGCGAGCGGCGCACCCGCGCCGGAGCTGCCCGGCGTCGCGTGGTTCTTCGTGAACCTGGCGGGTGCGCTGGGCGCGCTGTGGGCGCTCGTTCGGCTCGCGCGGCCCGAGCCGTGGCTCTCGCGCGCCGACGCGCTCGGGCGCTGCGCGGTGGCCGCGTTGATCGGCGGCCATCTCGCGGCGGGAGCGCTGCCCGTCGCGATGCTCGCCTTCGTCGCGACGGAGCTGCTCGGCGCCGCCGCTCAGGCCTTCGTGCTGCGCCGCTGAGAGAGCGCGCGGGGCCGCGACCCCGGCACCACCGAGAGCGCGGGCTCGCGTTCGATGCCGGCCTCCTTCGCCACCGCCTCGTACGCCGCCTGCACCTTCTCCACGAACACGTCGGCGTCGGGCACGAGGTCGGGGTCGCTGTTGAAGCCCCAGTGCAGGGTGCCGTCGTAGCTGGTGAGCGCGATGCCGATGCCGAGCCCTTCCATCAGCGGCACCTGCGGGTAGATCTCGAGCGCACGCGCGCCGCGGAAGTAGAGCGGGAATTGCGGACCGGGCACGTTCGTCACGATCGTGTTGATCTGCCCCTCGTTCGCGCGCGCGCCCAGCGAGAGCAGCACCGAGGGCGTGAGCTCGGCGATCTTGTTGATGGTCTGCACGCCGAGGGCCTGGCGCGTCTCCTTGAGGCGCACGGTCTCCTCGTGGATCAGGCCGAGCTGCTGGCGCGGGTCGGGCTCGTCGATCGGCAGAGCGATGATCCAGGACGAGACGTTGTTGCCGAGCTTGCCTTTCTGATCCTCGCTGCGCACCGACACCGGCGCCGAGACGCGGAAGGACAGGCTGCTCGGATCGACCGCGCGGTGCAGGAAGTAGGCGCGCACGGCGCCGGTCACGACCGTGAGCACCACGTCGTTCACCGTGCAGTCCAGCGCCTTGCGGATCGCCTTCACCTCGGCGAGCGGCGTCTTCAGCCAGTCGAAGCGGCGATGCGGACCGACCGTCCCGTTGAGCGGCGTCTCGTCCGCGCCGCCAGCGAGGCCCACCATGCTCACCACGGCGCGCGCCCGCATCGCGACCTCGCTGCCGAAATCCTCCGCCTGCTCGCGGAACTCGCGGAAGTCGCGCAGCGCGCGCGCGGGGATCGAGAGGGTGCGGCGCAGCTCGTCGCGCAGCAGCTCGCGGCGCGAGGGCGTCGGCCGCGGCATGAAGGGCGGAGGCTCGGCGAGCGGCGGAGCTTCCGGCGACGGCGACATCATGATCTGGAACAGGTCGACGCCGGACGCGCCGTCGATCATGCAGTGATGGATCTTGGTGATCATCGCGAAGCGCTCGCCGCCGGAGAGGCCCTCGACGATCCACGTCTCCCACAGCGGCCGGCGGCGGTCGAGCGGCTGGGACATCACGCGCGCGGAGAGGCGCTTCAGCTGTGCGTCGCTGCCCGGCTTGGGCAGCGCGGTGTGGCGCAGGTGGTAGTCGAGGTCGAAGCGCGCGTCGTCGACCCACACGGAGTGCTGGGCGAGGGGAATCTGGAAGAGCTTCTGGCGGTAGCGCGGCACACGGTGCAGGAACGCCTCGGTGCCGCGGCGGATCGCGGCGAAGTCGACGCCGCCTTCGGGCGTGCGCAGGGGACCCGCGTCGAACACGATCGTCGACGACACGTGCATGTGGACGTAGGGCGTCTCCCAGAGCAGGAACGAGTTGTCCTGAGGCGAGAGGCGCTCGAAGCTGTACTTCGGCATGGGAGCTCCGCGCGGCGAGCCATCATCGCATGGGACCGCACGGGATGCGTGCCCCAGGCGGCGCCGGGGGAGACGGGGCGCGGCGCCTAGCGCTCGAGCCCGAGCACCTGCCGCATCTGGTAGAGGCCCGGGGGCCTCCCGCGCAGCCAGGCGGCAGCGCGAACGGCGCCGCGCGCGAAGTGGTCGCGCGTGGCGGCGCGGTGAACGAGCTCGAGCCGCTCGCCGCGGCCCACGAACAGCACGGTGTGCTCGCCCGGATTGTCGCCGCCGCGCAGCGTCTGCACGCCGATCGCGCCGCGCGGGCGCGCGCCGGTGTGCCCCTCGCGCGCGAGCACGCGCCCCCGCTCCGCCCCCCGCCCCTCTTCGATCGCGCGCGCCAGCTCGAGCGCGGTGCCGCTCGGCGCGTCCACCTTCGCGGCGTGGTGCATCTCGACGATCTCGGCGTCGTAATCCTCGGCGCGCAGGAGACGGGCGGCCTCCCGGGTGAGGTGCTTCAGCACGTTCACCGCCACCGAGAAGTTTGCGGTCGCGATCACCGGGCACTGCCTCGCTAGCGCCGCGATCTCGCGCTGGTCGTCTGCGCTGAGGCCCGTCGTCCCGATCGCGCACGGCAGCCCGCGGGGTGCCGCCGCGCGCAGCAGGGCGAGCGACGCCGCCGGCGTCGCGAACACGATCGCCACGTCTGCGCCGGGGAGCGCCGCCGCGACGTCCGCGCCCAGCTTCACGCCCGGCGCCAGCTCCGCACCGAGCGCCGGATGCCCGGGCGCCTCGAGCGCCGAGCCGAGGACCAGCTCCGCATGGTCCGCGAGCGCCGCCCGCACGCTCACCCCCATGCGCCCCATCGCACCGACGAGAAGGACGCGAGCGCGATCATCGGTTCGAGATGTCACTTCGCTGCTCCGCAAACACGAAGCGAGGAGACCTGGCGGCGAGCTCTCCCGACTCGGCGCGCAGGCTCCGCGCAGCGCAGCGGCGAGAGCGCACCCTCCACCGCCCTCACAGCAACCCGCCGAATTCCTTCATCGCCAGCTCCAGCCGCTTACGCCCGCCCGCCGTCATCGGCAGCAGCGGCAGCCGCAGCTCGTCGTCGATCCGCCCGCGCATCGCGAGCGCAGCCTTGATCGGGATCGGGTTCGTCTCGCTGAACAGCGCGTCGCAGAGCGGCAGCAGGCGGTAGTGCAGCTCGCGCGCGCGCGCCGCGTCGCCGCGCGCGAACGCGCGCACCAATTCGACCATCTCGCGCGGCGCGAGATTCGAGCAGGTGGAGATGACGCCGGCGCCGCCGATCGCGAGCTGCGGCAACGTGGCCCAGTCGTCTCCGGCGAGCACCGCGAAGTCGCTCGGCACGCGCGCGATCACCTGGGAGATCTGGTGGAGGTCGCCGCAGCTCTCCTTCACGCCGACCACGTGCTCGATCTCGGCGAGACGCGCGATCGTGTCGGGCAACAGGTTCGAGCCGGTGCGGCCCGGGATGTTGTAGGCGAGCAGCGGGAACTGCGTGGCGCGCGCGATCGCCGCGTAGTGGGCGACTACGCCGTCCTGGGTCGGCTTGTTGTAGTACGGCGAGATCAGGAGCGCGCCGTCGGCGCCCGCGGCCTTCGCGTGGGCGGTGAGCTCGATCGCCTCTGCCGTCGCGTTGGAGCCCGCTCCCGCGATCACCACCACGCGCTTGGCGACGCTGCGCACCACCAGCTCGACCACGCGTTTGTGCTCGTCGTGGGAGAGCGTCGCCGCCTCGCCGGTCGAGCCGCACGGCACGACGCCGTCGACGCCCGCCGCGATCTGTTCCTCGACGTGCTTCTTCAGCGCAGCCTCGTCGACGGCTCCGTGCCGGAACGGGGTGACGAGTGCCGTGAAGACGCCGCGGAACATCGGAATCCCTTCCTTCCTTGGAAGTGGCCCTTTTGGGTCTGACCCCCAAGGGCCACTACAGGTCGATCTCACCCGTGAACACCGTCGCGGCGGGGCCGGTCATGAAGACGCTCTGGCCGGGGCCCGCCCACTCGATCGCCAGCGTGCCGCCGCGCAGCTCGACCTCGACGCGGTGGTCCACCACGCCGCGCAGCATCGAGGCGACGCCCACCGCGCACGCGCCGCTGCCGCAGGCGAGCGTCTCGCCGGTGCCGCGCTCCCAGGTGCGCTGCTTCACCCGGCCGCGGTCCACGAGCTGCACGAACTCGACGTTCACGCGATTCGGGAACGCGACGTGATGCTCCAGCTTCGGGCCGAGCGTCGCGACGGGCGCCGTCTCCACGTCGTCCACATACAGGACGCAGTGCGGGTTGCCCATCGACACGCACGTGGCGCGTAGCGTCTGGCCGTCGGCGCGCAGCTCGGCGTCGACGAGCGGCCCCGGGCTCGCGGGATCGCCGAGCAGCGTCGGGATCTTCGCCGGCGCGAGGATCGGCGGCCCCATGTCGACGCGCACCAGATCGCCGTCCCAGCGCGGCGTCACGATGCCGCCGAGCGTCTCGACGGTGACGGCGTCCTTCGTGGTGTGGCCGGCGTCGCGCAGATACTTCAGCACGCAGCGGATGCCGTTGCCGCACATCTCCACCTGGGAGCCGTCCGCGTCGTAGATCTCCATGCGCACATCGGCGTTCTTGCTGGGCCGGAGCACGAGCAGCTGGTCGAAGCCGATGCCGAAGCGCCGGTCGGCGAGGCGCTTCACGTGCGGCTCGAAGGCGGGCAGCGTGCCCGCGAGGCCGTCGAGCACGACCAGGTCGTTGCCCGCGCCGTGCATCTTCGTGAATCGCAGCCTCGTCATGGCGTCGCCTCTTCGCCCTTCTCTTCGCTTTGCGGCGGCGCTTCCTGTTGCTCCGCCCGTACCGGCGGACCGTACTTCCCGCAGGCGAGCGCGAGCCACGCGCACGCCGCGAGCAGCGCCAGCGCGGCCGCGCGCCTCACGCCCCCGCCTCCAGCGTCGCGGCCTCGTCGCGTAGACGCCGCTCCGCCGCCTCCAGTGCCTCGCGCACCCGCGACCGCGCGGTGCCGCCCGGCAGCGAGCGCTGCTCGAGCGCGCGCTCGAGCGCCAGCAGCTCGCCGCTGCTCGCCGGGAACGCGGCGTGGAAGCCGCGCAGCTCCTCGCGCGAGAGCGCGCGCAGATCGCGCTTCGCGGCGAGGCAGTGCGCGACCACCTTGCCGACGGCCTCGTGCGCTTCGCGGAACGGCACGCCCTCGCGCACCAGCGCCTCCGCCAGGTCGGTCGCCAGCAGCAACGGATCCTCGGCGGCGGCGCGCATCCTCTCGACGTTGACGCGCAGGGTCGCGATCGCGCCGGCTGTCACGGCGAGCGAGTCCGCCAGCGTCCGGGCGCTGTCGAACAGCGGCTCCTTGTCCTCCTGCAGGTCGCGGTTGTACGTGAGCGGGAGACCCTTCACGACCGTGAGCAGCGCGACGAGGTTCCCGATCGCGCGCCCGGCCTTGCCCCGCACCAGCTCCGGGACGTCGGGGTTCTTCTTCTGCGGCATCAGGCTCGAGCCCGTGGAGTAGGCGTCGGCGAGCTCGACGAAGCCGAACTCGGCAGTCGACCAGAGCACCAGCTCCTCCGACAGCCGCGAGAGGTTCACCATCGCGAGCGCCGCCGCGGCGAGGAACTCGAGCGCCTGGTCGCGGGAGGCGACCGAGTCCATGCTGTTCGCGCTCGGGCCCGCGAAGCCCAGCTCGCGCGCGGTGAACGCCCGGTCGAGGGGCAGCGTGGTGCCCGCGATCGCCCCGGCGCCGAGCGGCGAGCGCGAGATGCGCGCGCGCAGGTCCGCGAAGCGCGCAGCGTCGCGGGAAAGCAGCTCCTCGAAGGCGAGCCAATGGTGCGCCAGCCGCACCGGCTGCGCGCGCTGCAGGTGCGTGTAGCCGGGCAGCACCGTCTCCACGTGCTCCGCCGCGCGCTCGAGCAGCACGCCGCGCAGCGTCCCGATGCCCTTCTGCGCCGCGACCGCGGCGTCGCGCAGGTAGAGCGCGAGGTCGGTAGCGATCTGGTCGTTGCGGCTGCGCCCGGTGTGCAGCTTGCCGGCGACTGCCCCGATCTTCTCGCGCAGCCGCGCCTCCACGTTCATGTGGATGTCTTCGAGCTTCGTGTCGAAGGGGAACTCGCCGCGCTCGATCTCGGCGAGCACCGCCTCGAGGCCGGCGACGAGCTGCCCGCTCTCGGCGGCGGAGACGATGCCCACGGCGCCAAGCATCCGGGCGTGGGCGATCGAGCCGCGAATGTCGTAGCGCGCGAGCGCCCGGTCGAAGTCGATCGATGCGCTGAAGCGCTCGACGGTGGGATCCGTCTCCTGCGCGAAACGCCCACCCCAAGGTTTCCGCGGCTGCATGCCGCGGAAGGTTCCGGCTGGGGGCGTGAACTGCAACGGGAGCGCGCAGCGAGAAGCCGATGGCGGCTCGCGGAGCCGGCGTCGCGTCCTTCGACGGGCCGCCGAACCCGCATCTGCCCCCCGGCGTCGCTGTGTGTCAGCTTGAGCGACGGATCGGGGGATGACCGGCTTGGCGGCGCGCAACTCCAGGAAGGGTGGGAGCCGGCTCGCGCGGGTCCCGCTGCACCTGCGCGTTCTGGGCGTCGGCCTGTTCCTCGCGGGTGCGGCGCTGGGCGGCGTGGCCGGCCGCCAGCTTGCCTCCCTCGACCGGGTCGTCCGCGCTCGCTTCGAGGGGACGCTGTTCCGCGTGCCGTCCCGTGTGCTCTCGGCGCCGCTGATCCTCTACCCGGGCCTCGACCACACGCTGATCGACCTGCGCGGCACGCTCGACCGACTCGGCTACCGCGAGGCGACCGGCGAATCCCTTTCGCTCGGCCGCTTCCGCTGGGAGCCGGGCGAGCTGCGCATCCATCGCCGCGCCTTCGAGCACCCGAGCCGCGCCGAGCCCGCCCGGCTGGTCGCGATCCAGCTCTCGGGCCGCACGATCGACGGCATCCGCGACCTCTCGGCGAAGCGCGAGATCGGCGCGCTGTTCCTGGAGCCCGAGGCGGTCGGCGCCTACTACGGGCCCGACCGGGAACAACGCGAGCTAGTTCGCATTGCGGATGTTCCCAAGCAGATGACCGACGCCGTGATGGCGGTCGAGGATCAGCGCTTCTACTCGCACATCGGCCTCGACTTCTGGCGAATCGGCGGTGCGCTGGCGGCGAATCTGCGCGCCGGGGGCTTCGTGCAGGGAGGCTCGACGCTCACCCAGCAGCTCATGAAGAACTTCTTCCTGACGCCGGACAAGAGCATGCGGCGGAAGGTCGAGGAAGCCGTGATGGCCTTGATCACCGAGGCCCGTTACGAGAAGCCGGCGATCCTCGAGGCCTACCTCAACGAGATCTACCTCGGGCAGCGCGGCGCGACCCAGATCCACGGCATCGGCGAGGCCGCCCGCTTCTACTTCGGCAAGCCCGTGCGCGACCTCTCGCTGGCGGAGTCGGCGCTGATCGCCGGCCTGATCCAGAGCCCGAACGGGCTCTCGCCGCACCGCTCGCTCGAGGCCGCGACGTCGCGCCGCGACCTCGTGCTCCGGCTGATGCTCCAGCAGGGCAGGATCTCGCAGCAGGAGTTCGCGGAGGCGACCGCCGAGCCGGTGCGCGTCGCGACCGTCACCCCCGATCTGCGGGACGCGCGCTTCTTCCTGGACGCGCTGCGTCGGGAGCTCCCCAACTACTACGGGGAGCAGACGCTCGCGGGCGAGGGCCTGCGCATCTACTCGACGCTCGACCTGCGGCTGCAGCGGGCGGCTTCGCGCGTCGTGCGCGAGGAGCTCGAGCGCCTGGAGCAGAGCACGCGCGCGCTGGCGCCGAAGGCAGGCCAGCGCCTCGAAGCGTGCCTCGTGGCGCTGCGGCCGCAGACCGGCGAGGTGCTCGCCCTGGTGGGCGGGCGCGACTACGCGGCCAGCCAGTTCGATCGCTGCACCCAGGCGCGGCGGCCCGCGGGCAGCTTGTTCAAGGCGTTCGTCTACGCGGCCGCCCTCGAGCCCTCGGACGGCACGCCGGCGATCACGCTCGCGAGCTTGGTGGACGACTCCGCGCTGATCGTCCCGGTCTGGGGCGGAAACTGGGCGCCGCAGAACTTCGACCACCAGTTCCACGGCGTCGTCCCGGTGCGCACCGCGTTCGAGAAGTCCTACAACGTCGCGAGCGCCCGCCTCGCCCAGCAGATCGGCATTCCGCGCGTGCGCGAGATGGCGCAGCGGCTCGGCGTCGAGAGCACGCTGCCGAACGTCCCGAGCCTCGCCCTGGGGGCCGGCGACGTGACGCCCCTCGAGCTGGCGCGCGCCTACGCGACCTTCGCAAGCGGCGGCGTGCGCCCGCGCGTGCGCACCTTCGAGGACGTGATCGACGCCGACGGCAAGACGCTCGAGCGCCAGCCGATCGAGTTCGAGCGCGTGCTCGACTCGGGGACGGCCTTCCTGGTGACGAGTCTGATGCAGGGAGTCGTCGACCGCGGCACCGCCACGGGGATCCGCGCCGCAGGAATCGCCGGGCCCGTCGCGGGAAAGACTGGCACGAGCAACGAGGAGCGCGATGCCTGGTTCGCCGGCTTCACGCCCGAGATGGTCGTGGTGCTGTGGGTCGGCTTCGACGAGCCGCGCACGCTCGGGCAGGCGGCCGCGCGGATCGCCGTGCCGATCTGGGCGCGCTTTCTGGCGGAGGCGACCGGCGGCGACGTGGCGGGGATGTTCCCGGTGCCTGGGGACGTCGTGGAGCTGGAGATCGACCCGACGACGGGCGCGCTCGCCCTCGACAGCTGCCCCGAGCGGCGCCCGGAGTTCTTCCTGCGCGGCACCGAGCCGATCGATACGTGCCCGCCGTGGCGCGCGGCGCCCTCGTTCGCGCCGGCGCCGGAGCGCGCGACGCCGCCGCGCCCGGAGCCGCGTCGGGAGCGCCCGCGCCGCGGCGACGACGACGCCGGCCTGCTCGAGCGCCTGCGTCGCTGGCTGGAGGGCGAGTGAGCGCTCGCTCCGCGCGACGCCCACGCGCGCGGCTCGCTGCGGCCGTCGGCCTCCTGGGGCTCGCCGGCGCCGCGGGCGCGTGCGCCGTCCGTCCGCACACGCAGGCAGCCGTCGCGCCCGCGGCGACGACCGCGCTGCGCGTGGGCGCGGCCGCGCAGGAGGGCGACGCGAGGCGGCGCGCCTCCACGCAGCTCGTGCTCGACGGGCTCGCCAGCGAGATGCGCGGCGCCCCGCGCGACGCCGTCGCCCGCTACGAGGACGCGCTGAAGGTGGACGCGAACAACCCGGTCGCGGCGCTCGCCTTCGCGCGCTTCGAGATCTTCTCGGGCGACGCGGAACGCGGCCTCGCGCACCTCGACCGCTATGCGGCGCTGGCGGGCGGGCGCGCCGACGCTGCCCACGTGGCGGGCCTGCGCGGCGCCGCGCTCGCTCGCCTCGGCCAGCGCGCGCTCGCGCAGCCCTACTTGCAAGAAGCGCGCACGCTCGCTCCGGCAGTGTGGGGCGACGCGCGTCTGGACGCGCGCGAGCTGCGATGAAACGCGAATCGCGCCGCGCACGCGGCCTCGGATTCCGTAGGGGCGTCTGATACGGTCGCGCGCGATGTCGCCGAAGCTGCGCTCCTTCGTCGCCGCACTCGCGCTCAGCCTTCCGCTCGACCTCGCGACCAAGGAATGGGTCCTGCGGAACATCGAGCGCGGCGACCACGTGCGCGTGATCGACGGCTTCTTCTACCTGACGCACGTCCGCAATCCCGGCGCAGCGTTCAGCATGCTCGCGGGCGCGCCCGACTGGTTCCGTACCTACTTCTTTCCGGCCATGACGCTGTTCGCCTTCTGGCTGATCGTGTCGATGCTCAGGCAGCTCGCCCCACGGGACCGCCTCGCTTCGTTCGCGCTCGGCTGCGTGCTCGGCGGCGCTTCGGGCAACCTGCTCGATCGCTTCCGGCACGGCGAGGTCGTCGACTGGCTGCACGTGAAGCTGTGGAGCGGCTACTCGTGGCCCGACTTCAACTTCGCCGACTCGTTCGTCGTCGTCGGCGTCGCGCTGCTCATCTACGAGATGTTCGCTTCCGAGGGAGAAGGGCTGGAGACCGCGAGCCCCCCCGGGACCCAGCGCTGAGGGCCGGCGAGCTCCCTAATAACTCTCGCGCGAATTTTTTCGTCGCTGACGTGCGAGATCGCTTGACACGAAAATCGCGCGCCGGTTTAATCCGCGCGACGCTGCGCTGTCGCTCGCCGTGCTGCTCCCCTTCCGCTCCTCCGTCGGTCCTCAGCGGCGCGCGCAACCCCGAGGAAACTCGCATGAAGTTCTTCATCGACACTGCGAACGTGAAGGAGATCCGCGACGCCGCGGCGCTCGGGTTGCTCGACGGCGTCACGACGAATCCGAGTCTGCTCTCGAAGGAAGCGGGCGATCCGCGCGAGATCCTGCGCGAGATCACGAAGATCGTGGATGGGCCGGTGAGCGCCGAGGTCACGGCGCTCGACTGCGAGGGCATGCTGCAGGAGGCGGCGCAGCTCAGCCGGATCGCGACGAACATCGTGATCAAGGTGCCGATGACGCTGGAGGGACTGAAGGCGATCCGCCGCCTCTCTGAAGCCGGGACCCAGACGAACTGCACGCTGATCTTCAGCGCGACCCAGGCGCTGATGGCCGCGAAGGCCGGCGCGACGTACGCCTCCCCGTTCGTCGGGAGGCTCGACGACATCTCCCAGGACGGGATGGGGCTGATCCGCTCGATCTGCACCATCTACCGCAACTACGGTTTCGCGACCCAGGTGCTGGTCGCGAGCGTCCGCCACCCGATCCACGTGGTGCAGGCCGCCGAGATGGGCGCGCACGTGGTGACGATGCCGGCGAAGGTGATCGAGCAGCTCGTGCAGCACCCGCTGACGAACATCGGCCTCGAACGGTTCCTGGCAGACTGGGAGAAGGTCAAGAACCGAAGCTGAGCTGCGCGCTTGCACGCGCTCCCTCCAACCCCGGCCCCTCGCGGGCCCGCTTTGACGTCGCGGAGACCCCCCTTTCCATGCGTCGGTCGAAGAGCAGCTACGTGATCCAGGCGGTGGCGAACGGCTTCCGGCTCCTCGAGGAGTTCGGCGGCGCCGACGCGGAGCTCGGGGTGACCGAGCTGTCGAACCGCCTGAACCTCCACAAGAACAACGTCTTCCGCTTACTCGCGACGCTCGAGCAGCAAGGCTACGTGGAGCAGTGCGCGCAGACCGAGCGATACCGGCTGGGACGCGCTTGCCTCGCGCTCGGCCAGTCGTTCTCGGAGACGCGCTCGCTGTCGCGCTTCGCGCGGCCGCTGCTGGCGCGGCTGGCGGCGGAGACGAAGGAGTCGGCGCACCTCGGCGTGTTGGCCGGCCACGACGTCGTTCACCTCGACGGCGAGCAGCCCGAGCAGCTCGTCAAGACCGCGCTGCGCACCGGCCAGAAGCTGGCTGCGCACTGCACCGCCCTCGGCAAGGTGCTGCTCGCCGGCAAGAGCGCCGGCGCCCTCGCGCAGCTCGACAAGGAGCGGGTGCGGGCCGGGAAGCTCGCCGCCCAGACGCCGGCCACGATCGTCGATCGCGAGAAGTTCTTCGAGCATCTGCGCACCGTCGCGTCCCAGGGCTGGGCTCTCGACCTCGAGGAGTGCGCGCAGGGACTGTGCTGCGTCGCTGCGCCCGTGCACGACGCGAGCGGCGAGGTGATCGCCGCGTTCTCGGTCTCGGCGCCCGTCTTTCGAGTGAGCGAGAAGCGCATCCACGACGAGGTGGTGCCGCGCGTGATCGCCGCCGCGAACGAGCTGTCCGCGCGGATGGGGTTCGTCTCCGCGGCCTGAAGCGGCGCAGCGCGGCGCCTCGCGCTCCGGCTGAAGCGCGCGATCCTCAGCAGGTTGCGCCGGGCCAGCCGCCGCGCGAGGACCAGGCAACGGGGGTGGAATCGCGTGGACTTCAAGCTTTCCGACGAGCAGCTCGCCCTTCGCGACACCGCGCGGCGCTTCGCGCGCGAGGAGATGAAGCCGCTCGCCGCGGCACACGACCAGAGCGGAGAGATGCCGATGGGCATCATGCGCAAGGCGTGGGAGCTGGGGCTCTCCTGCACGACGATCCCGGCGCAGTACGGGGGCGTCGGGCTCTGCGCCCTCGAGGCGGCGCTCGTGGTCGAGGAGCTCGCCTGGGCTTGCGCCGGCATGGCGACGTCGCTGATGGCGAATGACCTCGGGCTGACCCCGATCCTCGTCGCCGGAAGCGAGGCGCAGAAGGAAGAGTGGCTCGGCCGCATCGCCAAGCGCTTCCAGATGGTCGGCTTCTGCCTGTCCGAGCCCGGAGCAGGCTCGGACGTGGCCGGTCTCTCGCTCCAGGCCAAGCGCGAGGGCGACCACTACGTGTTGAGCGGCACGAAGTGCTGGATCACGAACGGCGGCGTGGCAGACGTCTTCACCGCGTTCGCCCGGCTGCCGGGCTCAAAGCGCCACGACGGCGTGTGCGCGTTCGTGATGGAGGCGAAGAGCCCCGGTGTCAGCGTGGGCAAGAAGGAAGACAAGATGGGGCAGCGCGCGAGCGACACGCGCGTGATCCACTTCGACGGCGCGCGCGTGCCCGCGGCGAACCGCCTCGGCGCGGAGGGCGAGGGCTTTCGCATCGCCATGCGCACCCTCGACACGACGCGCCCCTCGATCGGGGCGCTGGCGAACGGCATCACCGCCCGCGCGCTCGACGAGAGCATCGCCTACGCGAAGGAGCGCAGAGCCTTCGGCGAGCCGATCAGCTCCTTCCAGGGCGTGCAGTTCCTGCTGGCCGACATGGCGAAGGACCTCGAAGCGTCGCGCCTGCTCACCTACCAGTCCGCCTGGGCGCTCGACCAGGGCGTCCCGGCCTCGAAGCTCTCCTCGATCGCGAAGTGCTTCGCCACCGACACCGCGATGCGCGCCAGCACCGACGCCGTCCAGGTCTTCGGCGGCAACGGCTACACGAAGGAGTACCCGGTCGAGAAGCTCATGCGGGACGCCAAGCTGATGCAGATCTACGAGGGGACGAATCAGATCCAGCGCGTGGTGATCGCGCGCGAGCTGCTGAAGGGCTGAGCGAGCGCCCGCACCGACCGTTCCAGTGCGGCGCCAGCACCGAGCGAGCAGCCCCATCTGGCTCGGCGGGGGCCGGATCGCCGGAAGGGGGGACGCGTTCCAACGCGCCCCGGCCCAGCGTCGGCCCCCCGCCTGACCTATGCTGCGCGTCTTATTTTTCCCCCCGCCCGAGGTCAACCGCTTGTCGTACGAGTCCGAGAAGGCGCTCCGCTACCACGAGGAAGGGCGCCCCGGGAAGATCAAGGTCGTCCCGACCAAGGCCACCCGCACCGCGAACGATCTCTCCATGGCTTACAGCCCTGGCGTCGCCGCTCCGGTGCTCGAAATCGCCAAGAACCCCGAAGACGCCTACCGCTACACGGCGCGCGGCAACCTGGTGGCGGTGATCTCGAACGGCACCGCCATCCTCGGCCTCGGCAACCTCGGCCCCCTCGCCAGCAAGCCCGTGATGGAGGGCAAGGGCGTCCTCTTCAAGCGCTTCGCCGACATCGACGTGTTCGACATCGAGATCGACTCGACCGACACGGACGAGATCGTGCGCTTCTGCCAGATGATCGCCCCGACCTTCGGGGGCATCAATCTCGAGGACATCCGCGCGCCCGAGTGCTTCGAGATCGAGCGGCGCCTGGTGGAGACGCTCGACATCCCCGTCTTCCACGACGACCAGCACGGAACGGCGATCATCTCGGGCGCGGCGCTGCTGAACGCCCTGCAGCTCACGAACCGCCGCCCCGATCAGGCCAAGGTCGTCTTCTCCGGGGCCGGCGCGTCGGGAATCGCCTGCGCGAAGCTCTACAAGGACCTCGGCGTTCGCTCCGAGAACATCCTGCTCGTGGACACGAAGGGCGTCATCTACGCGGGCCGCACGGAAGGCATGACGCCGCAGAAACAGGAGTTCGCCGCCACGACGAGCGCGCGCACCCTCGCCGACGCGCTCGACGGTGCGGACGTGTTCGTCGGGCTCTCCCAGGCCGGCCTGGTGACGCAAGACATGGTCAAGAAGATGGCGCCGGACCCGATCGTGTTCGCGATGGCGAACCCGGACCCCGAGATCACGCCGCCCGACGTCGAGGCGGTGCGCCCGGACGCGATCACGGCGACCGGCCGCTCCGACTACCACAACCAGGTGAACAACGTCCTCGGCTTCCCGTTCATCTTTCGCGGCGCGCTCGAC
>CAYWRY010000057.1:0-23589 GCA_964460485.1 uncultured Spirochaetales bacterium | reverse complement strand
GCGACGGGCCGATCCTGGTTCACGCGCTGACCGCGAAGGGCTACGGCTACGAGCCTGCGCAGAACGACCCGTTCAAGTACCACGGCGTCAACCCCTTCGACGTCGAGTCGGGCAAGTTCCATCCCTCGAAGCCCGGGCCCCCGAAGTACCAGCGCGTCTTCGCCGACACGCTGATCCGGCTCGCGCGGGAGGATCCGCGCATCGTCGGCATCACCGCGGCGATGGCGGACGGCACGAGCCTCGACCTGTTCCAGCGCGAGTTCCCGAGCCGCTTCTACGACGTGGGAATCGCCGAGCAGCACGCGGTCACCTTCGCCGCGGGGCTCGCCTGCGAGGGGATGAAGCCGGTCGCCGCGATCTACTCGACCTTCCTGCAGCGCGCCTACGACCAGGTCGTCCACGACGTGTGCCTGCAGAACCTCGACGTGACCTTCGCCATGGATCGCGCAGGCCTGGTAGGCGCCGACGGAGCGACGCATCAGGGCATGTTCGACATCGCCTACCTGCGCACGCTGCCCAACATGGTGTGCCTCGCGCCGAAAGACGAGAACGAGTTGCAGCACATGCTGCGCACCGCGATCGAATACCCGGGGCCTGCTGCGATTCGCTACCCGCGCGGCGAGGGCTTCGGCGTGCCGATGGATCCCGAGATCAAGGCGCTCCCGCTGGGCGAGGCGGAGCTGCTGCGGGACGGCAGCGACGCGGCCCTGCTGGCCTATGGCACCGTCGCCCACGCGGCGCTCGAGGCGGCGGGCGAGTTGGCGGCGGACGGCGTCTCCTGCGCGGTGCTGAACGCGCGCTTCGCGAAGCCGCTGGACGAGGCGCGCATCCTCGCCCTGGCGCGCAAGGTGCGCGCGCTCGTCACGGTCGAGGAGCACGCCGGCATGGGCGGCTTTGGCAGCGCAGTGCTCGAGCTGCTGGCGCGCGAGAGCCTGACGATCCCCGTGCACACGCTCGCGCTCGCCGATCGCCTGCACGAGCACGGCAGCCCCGCGAAGCAGCGCGCCGCCTGCGGGCTCGACGTGCCCGGCATGGCGCGCGCGGTGCGCGAGCTGCTGGGCCGCTGAACGGCGCGCCGCGCGCGCCGACCCGGGCCGCGAGGAAGGAGCGCGATGGGAGCCGGCCGCGGCCAGAGGCCCGCAAAGACGCGCCTCGACGAGCTCGTGCTGGCCCGCGGGCTGGCGGAGTCGCGCACGAAGGCGCAGGCGCTGATCCTCGCAGGCCGCGTGCTCGTGGACGACAAGCCGGCCGACAAGCCGGGCATGCGCGTCGCGGAGAACGCCGCCCTGCGCCTGCGCGGCGCGCCGCGCCGCTTCGTCTCGCGCGGCGGCGAGAAGCTCGCAGGCGCGCTCGCGGATCTCGGCCTCTCCGCTGCGGGCAAGCGCTGCCTCGACGTGGGCGCATCCACGGGCGGCTTCACCGACTGCCTGCTCCAGCACGGCGCGGCCCACGTCATCGCGCTCGACGTGGGCTACGGGCAGCTCGACGCGCGGCTCCGCTCCGACGCGCGCGTGACCGTGATCGAGCGCGTGAACGCCCGCGAGCTGAGCGCCGCGCAGGTGCCGCCCGAGCCGCCGCTCGAGCTGGTGGTCGTCGACGTGAGCTTCATCTCGGCGACGCTGGTGCTGCCCCGCATCGCCGCGCTGGCACCGCGCGCCGAGGTACTGGTGATGGTGAAGCCCCAGTTCGAGGTGGGCCGCGAGCGCGTGGGGAAGGGAGGGGTGGTGCGCGAGGACGCGGACCGCGCCGCCGCCGTCGCGCGCGTCCGCGAAGCGGCAGCCGCGCTCGGCTACGCGCCGCGCGGCGAAGCCGAGAGCCGCCTCGCGGGGCCAGCCGGGAATCGCGAGGTGTTTCTCTGGCTTGCACCGCGCAGGTGAGGCCGGGATTCATACGAGACCGATCTGGTCCGATATGCCTGCGGTGCTAGCTTGCGCCACTTCACAGCTGAGGAGCCCCGCGCATGTCGCTGATCACGGTGACCGAGTCCGCCGCCTCGCAGATCAAGCGTCTGCTGGACGCGGAGGGGAAGGCGGCCACCCATGCCCTGCGGATGAAGGTGGTGGGCGGGGGCTGCTCCGGGCTCCAGTACCAGCTCTCCTTCGATCAGAACCTGAAGGACAGCGACACCCAGATCGAGAGCGCAGGCGTGCGCGTGGTGGTGGACGAGAAGAGCGCGCTCTACGTCGTGGGCACCACGCTCGACTACGTCGACTCGCTGATGGAGTCGGGCTTCAAGATCCAGAACCCGAACGCGAAGAGCTCCTGCGGCTGCGGGCAGTCCTTCTCGGCCTAGGGTGCCGCGCGACCTCTCGCCCGCGTTCCTCAGCACCGCGCGGGGTGCGCGATGACGGCGCGCAAGCCGATCTACCTCGACCACCACGCCACCACGCCCTGCGACCCGCGCGTGCTGGCCGCCATGCAGCCGTATTGGAGCGAGGACTTCGGGAACCCAGCGAGCGCGTCGCACGCCTACGGCTGGCGCGCCGAGGCGGCGGTGGAGAACGCGCGCGAGGAGATCGCGCGCGCGATCGGCGCGGCGGATCCGCGCGAGATCGTGTTCACGAGCGGCGCCACCGAGAGCGACAACCTCGCGCTCCAGGGCGTGCTGCGGGCGCGGGGCCTCGCCAGCGCGCGCCTCGTCACCGCCGCCACCGAGCACCCCGCCGTGCTCGACACCGCCCGCGCGCTCGCGAAGCAGGGCGCGTCGCTCACGGTGCTGCCCGTCGACGCCGGCGGCCGCGTCGATCCCGACGACGTGGCGCGCGCGCTCACGCGCGAGACCGCGCTCGTGTCGGTGATGGCGGCGAACGGCGAGATCGGGACGCTCGCGCCGCTCGCCGAGATCGCCGCCGTCTGCGCGGCGCGCGGCGTGCTCTTCCACAGCGACGCCGCGCAGGCCGCGGGCAAGATCCCCCTCGACGTCGAGGCCCACGGCGTCGACCTGCTCTCGCTCTCCGCCCACAAGCTCTACGGACCCAAGGGCGTCGGCGCCCTGTACGTGCGGCGCCGGCGGCGCAGCGGCGAGCGCCTCGCGCTCGCGCCGCTCGTGTTCGGCGGCGGACAGGAGCGCGGCATGCGCAGCGGCACGCTCGCCGTGCCGCTGATCGTGGGCTTCGCGCGCGCTCTCTCGCTCGCAGTCGCCGAGCGCGCCGCCGAGTCGGCACGCCTCGCGGCGCTGCGCGATCACATGCTGGCGCGGCTCGAAGAGCTGGCGGGCGGCGCCGCGCTGAACGGTGCCGCCGCGCCGCGCCTCGCCGGCAACCTGAACGTCGCCTTCGAGGGCATCCGCGCGGACGCGGTGATCACGCGCCTGCCCGAGCTCGCCTTGTCGACCGGCTCCGCGTGTAGCTCGGCGAAGCCCGAGCCGAGCCACGTGCTCGTGGCGCTCGGCCTCTCGCCCGCGCGCGTTGCCGCCTCCCTGCGCATCGGGCTCGGGCGCTTCACGACGCAGGCCGAGGTCGACCTCGCGGCCGTCCGGATCGCGGAAGAAGTCCGCAAACTCCGCGCCGAGCGCTCGGCCAGCCGCTAGGTTGCGCCGCCCGAGGACGGCGGAGCGCGGCTTCGCTTCGGTCGCAGCGAGCCCGAGGCGCGCGCAGCCGAATGCGAGCGCGTGCGACCCAGGCCGGGCGAGCGCAACGAGGCGGCGCGCGAGAGCGCGCGGGAAGAGGAGAGCGACGTGGCCGACTCGAAGTCGACGAACATCACCTGGCACGCCGGGCAGATCTCGCGCGCGGATCGCGAGCGCAATCTCGGCCAGCGCGGCGCCACGGTGTGGCTGACGGGCCTGTCGGGCTCCGGCAAGTCGACGGTCGCGGTGGCGGTCGAAGCCGAGCTCGTGAAGCGCGGCAAGCTCGCCTACGTGCTCGACGGAGACAACATCCGCCACGGCCTCAACAAGAATCTCGGCTTCTCGCCCGAGGACCGCACCGAGAACATCCGCCGCATCGGCGAGGTCTCGAAGCTCTTCACCGACTGCGGCGTGCTGGTGTTCACGTCGTTCATCTCGCCCTACCGCGCGGATCGGGATCAGGTGCGCGCGATCTTCGCGCCCGGCGATTTCGTCGAGGTGTACGTGGCGGCAGACGTCGCCACCTGCGAAGGCCGCGACCCGAAGGGCCTCTACAAGAAGGCGCGCGCGGGGCAGATCCCCGAGTTCACCGGCATCTCGGCGCCCTACGAGGAGCCGCTGAAGCCCGAGCTGGTGCTCGAGACCGGCAAGCAGACCCTCGAGGAAAGCGTGAACGCCGTGCTCTCGTATCTCGAGAAGAACGGCTACCTGGCCCGCTAGGCGCGGAAGCGGACGCGCACGTGAAGCGGGGCGTGCTGCTCGCGCTGGCGCTCGGCGCCGCGGCGTGCACGACGCCGGGCGCGAGCCCGGTGCCCCCGGCCTCCGAGGCGAGCACGGCCGGCGAACTGCCTGCGCGCGAGCCTCCCGCGCAGGAAGCGCCCGAGCTGTCGCTCGCCCTCGCGCAGGCGCTGGAGCAGTCGGGCAAGCTCGAGGACGCCTACGCGGCCTACGAGCGGTTGCTGGCGCGCACGCCCGACGACGCCGACCTGCTCGCGCGCCTCGCCCAGCTCGCCTATCGCTTGGATCGCGAGGACGCCGCGCTGGACTACGCCGAGCGCGCGCGCGCCGGCGGCGCCGACGATCCGTGGCTGCGCGCCTTCCTCGCCCACAGCTACCACCAAGCAGGCGACCTGCCGCGCGTCGTCGACGTGCTCACGGACGCCGACGGCGATCCCGTGGACGACGAGGCGGCGGGGCTGCTCTATCGGGTGTGGATGGAGAAGGGCATCTACGAGCAGGCGCGGCGCGTGGCGCGCTGGCAGGTCGACGAGCGCCCCGACGTGCCGGCGAGCTGGCTCAATCTGGCGGACGTGACTGCCAAGCTGGGCGACGCCGCGGGCGCGGAGCGCGTGCTGCGCGACGCCGACCGCCGCTACCCGGACGAGATGCAGTACCTCGCCGCGCTCGCGGCGCTGCGGCGCGCGCGCGGCGATCGGCTCGGCGAGCTGGGTGTGCTGAACGAGCTGCTCGAGCGCTCGCCCGACGACGCGTCTGCCTGGCTCGCGAAGGCCGAGGCCGAGTTCGACCTCGGGCGCGACGCGGAGGCGCGACGCTCGCTCGACCTTGCGGAGCGGCACCAGCCCGACGACGTGCGCACGACCATCCGCATCGCCCTGCTCGACATGGAGCGCGGCGCCTTCTCGGATGCGGAGCGCCGGCTCGCCCGCGTCTCCGAGCAGTACCCCGAGCAGTACGAGATCGCGTACTTCCTCGGCGTCGCGCGGCGCCGCGGCGGCGACGTCGAGGGCGCGCTGCTCGCCTTCGACCGCATCCCCGAGGATCACGCGCGCTTCGCCGACGGCCGCGTGCAGGTGGCGAGCATCCTCGAGGCGGGCGGCGATCCGCGCGCCGCGCGCGCCGAGGTGGAGCGCGCGCAGGCGGCGAACGACAGCCGGCAGCTCCGCTACTACCACGCGAGCCTCGTCGCGAAGGCGGGCGACGTGGCCGCGGCGATCGCGGAGCTCGAGGCGCTGCTGAAGGGCGGGCCCGAAGACGCGGAGACGCTCTACAACGTCGGCATCGTGCGCGGCGAAGCCGGCGACCAGCCCGCTGCGATCGCGGCAATGGAGAAGGCGCTGGCGCTCGACCCGGAGCACGCGGGCGCCCTGAACTACGTGGGCTACTCGCTCGCGGAGCGCGGTGAGCGCCTCGACGAGGCGCAGGCGCTGATCGAGCGCGCCCTCGCGAAGCGCCCGGACGACGGCTTCGTCACGGACAGCCTCGGCTGGGTGTTCTTCCAGCGCGCGCGCGTGGCGAGCGCGGCCGGCGACGCTGCCGCGGCGGCGCGCTGGCGCGAGGCTGCGCGCACGAAGCTCGAGCAGGCGCACGAGCTCACGGGCGGCGACCCGGTGATCTCCGAGCACCTGGGCGACGTCTACGTCGCGCTGGGCGAGAAGCGCCTCGCGCTCGGCTGGTACGAGCGCGCGGTCGCGCAGACGCCGCGTGCGGGCGAGCAGCCCGAGCTGACGGCGAAGCTCGAGCGCCTGCGCCGCGAGCTCGCGCCGCGATGAGGGCGGCGCTGCGAGCGGCATGCGGGCTGGCCGGCGCGCTCGCCCTCGCGGCGTGCCAAACGATGCCCGCGGCGCCCACCTGGACGCCGCTCGCGGCGGACGACGCGCGCGCGACGGAGCGGCTCGCCTGGCTGCGCGCGCACGCGGCGGCGCGCCGCTCGCTGCGGGCAAACGCGCGCGTCTCGCTCTCGGGCGCCGCGGGCGAGTCGTTCTCGCGGCAGCTCGTGCTCGTGGAGCGCGACGCAAAGCTGCGCATCGAGGTGATCGGTGTGCTCGGCCAGCGCACGCTCGTGCTGGCGAGCGACGGCGAGGAGTACGATCTCTACCGGGCGGAAACCGGCAGGACGGAGACCGGCCCGGTCGACGCCGGCGTGTTGTGGCGCGTCGCGCGCATTCCGCTGCTGCCCGGCGAGGCGGTGGGCCTCTTGCTCGCGGCGCCCGCGGTGCCGAGCGAGCCGCCGCGCGCAGAGGCGGGAGCAGGGGGCGAGCTGCGCCTCGCCTGGCCCGACCGCAGCGTGACGTTCGACGCCAGCGGCGCGCTCGCGAGCGTGCGGCTGCTCGCGGCGCCCAGCGGCGAGGAGATCGCCAGCGCGAAGCTCCTCGACTGGCGCGGCGCTGGCGCGGGCGCGTTCCCCTACCGCGTGGAACTCGACTTCGCGTTCCAGAAGGGCGGCGCCCTGATCGAGTTCCGCGACGTGGAGGTGGACGCCGCCCTCGACCCGAGCTGGTTTCGGCTGAATCCGGCGCGAGTATCTTCGGCGCCCGGAGAGGCGCGCCCATGACAACGCTGCGAATCCTCGCCGTCGCGCTCGCGGCGTGCCTCGCGCTCTCCTGCAGCAACAGCCCCTACTCGGAGTCCGAGTCGGGCGAGCGAGTGCTCTACGCCGCTTTCAGCGATGCACCGCGGCGGCTCGACGTGGCCGAGGCCTACGACGTCGTCGCGCACGCCTTCACCGGTCTCGTGCACGACCACCTCCTCGAATACCACTACCTCGAGCGGCCCTATCGACTGATCCCCGGCCTCGCGCTCGACGTGCCGAAGGCGGAGCCGCAGCCCGGCGGCGGCGTGATCTACCGCTTCCGCATGCGTCGGGGCGTGCTCTTCCACACGGACCCGTGCTTCGAGCTCGCGGGCCCCGGCCTGCGCACGCGCGAGGCGACCACGCGCGACATCGCCTTCCAGCTCCAGCGCCTCGCGGATCCCGCGCTCGAGGTGCAGGTGCGCGACGCGTTCCTGAACGTGGTCGGGCTCGAGGACTTCATGAACCGCCTGGGCGAGCGCCGCAAGGCGGACGCGGCGTTCGCTCGGCTTCCCGCCCACGAGCAGTACGCGGCGCTGGGCGGCATCGCGGGCGTGCGCACGCCCACGCCCTACGAGCTCGAGGTCGAGCTCTCGCGCCCCTACCCGCAGATCCTCTATTGGTTCGCGCTCGAGTTCACCTCGCCCATCGCCTGGGAGTCGGTGCAGTACTACGACGGTGAACAGGGCCGCCCGCTGTTCCGCGACTGGGCGGTCGGCACGGGGCCGTTCCGGCTGGCCGTCTACCGGAAGGAGGCGCGTGTCAGCTTCGTGAAGAACGAGAGCTGGTGGGGCCTGCGCGCCGAAAATCCCGAGACGGCGCCCGCAGCCTTCTACCCCAGCGAGGGCGAGCCCGGCGATCGCGAGAGCGGCCTGCTCGATCCCGCCTTCGTCGGCCAGCACCTGCCGTTCCTCGACCGACTCGAGTTCCGCCGCGACAAGGAGTCGATCCCCGCCTTCCACAAGTTCCTGCAGGGTTATTACGACCGCTCGGTGATCATCCGCGAGAGCTTCGACCAGGTGGTGCGCAACGACCGCATCTCGCCGGAGATGGCGGGAAAGGGCGTGCGGCTGTCGCAGACCGTGGGGCCGGGCTGGTTCTACCTCGGCTTCAACATGGAGGACCCGGTCGTCGGCGCGAAGGGCGGCGACCGCGCGCGCAAGCTGCGCCAGGCGATGAGCCTCGCCGTCGACTCGGAGCAGTGGATCGCGCTGTTCCTCAACGGGCGCGGCGTGCCCGCGCACTCGATGATCCCGCCCGGCTTGTTCGGCTACGAGGAGGACTACCGGAACCCCTACCGAACCGTGGACCTCGCGCGCGCGCGCCGGCTGCTCGCGGAGGCCGGCTACCGCGACGGCATCGACCCGCGCACGCGCAAGCCGCTGAAGCTCACCTTCGACGTCTACATCACCAACACGCAGCAGAAGCTCCAGGACGAGTACTTCGCGAACGAGTGGCGCAAGCTCGGCCTCGACGTGGAGCTGAAGGCGACCACCTACAACGAGTTCCAGAACAAGGTCCAGCGCCTCGCCTATCAGGTCTACTTCTGGGGCTGGTCGGCGGACTACCCGGACCCCGAGAACTTCCTGTTCCTGCGCAGCTGCGACTACCGGCGCTCGACAGTCGGCGGGCCCAACAGCACGAACTTCTGCGATCCGCGCTTCGAGCGGTTGTTCCAGGAAATGCGCGTGCGCGACGACGACGAGCGCCGGCTCGCCGCGATCCGCGAGATGCGCAGGGTGATCGAGGAGGAGCGCCCGCACATCGAGATCTACCACCCGGAGGACTACCTGCTGGTCCACGGCTGGGTGAGGAACGTGAAGCAGTTCGGCATGTCGAACCCGATGGCGAAGTACTACGCCGTCGAGCCTCAGCTGCGCGCGGAGAAGCGCGCGCAGTGGAATCGACCGGTGCGCTGGCCGGCCTACGCGATCGGCGCGCTGCTCGTGGTCGCGATGCTGCCCGCCTTCGTCGCGTTCTTCCGGGAGCGCCAGTAGTGCTCGCCTACGTCGTGCGTCGCCTGCTCTACGGCGTCGGCGTCGTGCTCGGCGTGCTGATGCTGCTGTTCCTGCTGTTCTTCACGGTCGCGTCTCCCGACGACATCGCGCGCCGCGCGCTGGGCGAGAAGGCGCGGCAGTCCGCCATCGACCAGTGGAAGGCGAACCACGGCTACGACCGCCCGCTCTGGCCGTCGCTCTCCCCGGCGGGCCTGCGCGACAATCTGCTGTTCGACCACTACCGGCGGATGCTCAGCTTCGACTTCGGCCACAGCGACGTGGACGGCGTGCCGATCGGCGAGCGCCTCGCGCGCGGCGCGCCGGCGAGCCTCGCGCTGATGGTGCCGCTCTTCTTGATCGAGACGGCGCTGGCGATCGCGGTCGGCTTGTTCGTGGCGGTGTTCCGCGGCACCTACATCGATCGCGCCGGCGTGTTCGCGTGCGTGCTGGTGATGTCGCTGCCGATCCTGCTGCAGATCATCGGCGCCCAGTACCTGATCGCGAAGCTGCTCGCCTGGTTCCCGCTCTCCGGCTTCTCCTGGGAGCCGGACGTGATCGCGCGCTTCCTGGCGCTGCCGGTGCTGGTGGGCGTGGTTTCGGGCATCGGCAGCGAGGTGCGCTTCCTGCGCACCGTGTTCGTCGAGGAGACGAGCCGCGACTACGTGCGCACCGCGCGCGCAAAGGGCGCGAGCGAGATGCGCGTGATGCTGCGCCACGTGCTGCGCAACAGCATGATCCCGGTGCTGACGCGCGTGCTGCTGACCATCCCGTTCCTCTTCACCGGCTCGCTCCTGCTGGAAGCCTTCTTCGGCATTCCCGGCCTCGGCGGCATCACCGTCGACGCGATCAACGCCAACGACTTCGCGACGCTGCGCGTGATGGTGTTCATCGGGGCGCTCGCGTTCGTGGTCACCCAGATCGTGACCGACGTGAGCTACGCGCTGGTCGATCCACGCGTGCGGCTGGAGTAGGGCGCTTGGAAGCCCACGTGCTGGTGAACGTCGCCGTGCTCGCGCTGGTCGCCCTCGGCGTGTCCGCGGGCCGCGCGGCGCGCCGCAACCGGCTCTGGCGCGAGGCGCTCGGCGAGGTCTGGCGCCGCCGGTGGGGCGCGGCGTTGGTGGTCGCGCTCTATCTCGCCGTCGCCGTGCTCGATTCGCTCAGCTGGATCGGCGGCACGGTCCGGGGCGAGGACGTGGTGGCGCAGAGCGAGGCCCGCAGCGTGATCGACCGCGTGTTCGGCGGCCTCACCGAGGAGAGCTACTCCGCGCCGCTCGCCGAGCTGACGTTCTACGAAAAGCGGCCGCTGCTCGACCCGGGCGGCCACTGGCTGGGCACGGACATCCTCGGCCGCGACGTGCTCTACCGCACGCTGAAGGGAGCGCGCGTCGCGCTGCTGATCGGCGGATTCACCAGCGCGATCGCGATTCCGCTCGCCCTGCTGCTCGGCATCGCGGCGGGCTACTACGGCGGGCGCATCGACGACTTCGTGTTCTTCGTGATGTCGACGCTCGCCTCGATCCCGTCGCTGCTGCTGCTGATCGCGATCGTGATGGCGCTCGGGCGCGGCACCTGGCAGGTGTGCTTCGCGCTGGGCGTCACGAGCTGGGTCGGGTTGTGCCGCGTCTCGCGCGGCGAGACGCTGAAGCTGCGCGAGCTCGACTACGTGCAGGCCGCGCGAGCGCTCGGCGTCTCCGAGTGGCGCATCCTCTCCCGCCACGTCCTGCCGAACCTGTTCCACCTGGTGATCGTCACCTTCGTGCTGCTGTTCTCGGGGCTCGTGATCTCGGAGACGATCCTCTCCTATCTGGGCATCGGCGTGGAAGGCAGCTGGGGCCAGATGATCGACCAGGCGCGCAACGAGCTGGCCCGCGAGCCGGCGATCTGGTGGAACATCACCGCCGCCGGCGTCGCGCTGTTCTCCCTGCTGCTGGCGGTCAACCTGCTCGGCGACGCGTTGCGGGACGTGCTCGATCCGCGCACCGCGCGGGAGCGCGAATGACGGCAGGCGCCCTGGAGCGCGGCGAGGCCGCACCGCGCGGGGATGCGCGCGTGAGCGCGGAGCCGGCGCTGCGGGTCGAGGGCCTGCGCGTCGCGTTCCCGAGCGAGGGCGGCCGGCTCCCGGTCGTCGACGGCATCTCGCTCGAGATCGCGCGCGGCGAGGTGCTCGCGCTCGTCGGCGAATCGGGTTGCGGCAAGTCGATGACCGCATTCGCCACGATGCGACTCGTGCCGAAGCCCGGGCGCATCGAGGGCAGCATCCAGATCGAAGGGCGCGAGATCACCACGCTGTCGGTGCCCGAGATGCGCTCGGTGCGCGGCACGCAGCTCGGCATGATCTTCCAGGAGCCGATGACGAGCCTCTCGCCGGTGCTGCGGGTCGGCGACCAGGTGGTCGAGGCGATCCGCCTGCACGAGCGCGTCTCCGCTGCGGAGGCGCGCAAGCGCACCATCGAGCTCTTCGAGCGCGTGCGCATCCCCGACGCCGCCGAGCGCTTCGACGCCTATCCGCACCAGCTCTCGGGCGGCCTCAAGCAGCGCGTGATGATCGCGATGGCGCTGGCCACGCGGCCGCGCGTCTTGATCGCCGACGAGCCGACCACCGCCCTCGACGTGACGATCCAGGCGCAGGTGCTCGAGCTGATGCGCGAGCTCCAGCGCGAGCTGGGCACGGCGATCCTGCTGATCACCCACGACCTCGGCGTGGTGAACGAGCTCGCGGACCGCGTGGCCGTGATGTACGCGGGCCGCATCGTGGAGAGCGGTGCGCGCGTGGACGTGCTCGCGCGCGCGCGGCACCCGTACACGCAGGGCCTGCTTCGCTCGATGCCCGGGCTCGCGCGGCCCGGCGAGCGCCTGCACGAGATCGCGGGCGTCGTGCCGCGGCCGAGCGCGTGGGGCGCGGGCTGCCGCTTCGCGTCGCGCTGTCCGCGCGTGATGGAGCGCTGCCGCCGCGAGGCGCCCGGGCCGACGACGCTCGGCGCCGGACACTGGGCCGCGTGCTTCGCGGTCGAGCAGGAGCTGGCGCGATGACGGCGAGCGCACCGCTCGTGAAGGTCGAAGGGCTCACGACCTGGTTCCCGATCAAGCGGGGCCTGTTCCGCCGCACCGTCGGCTTCGTGCGCGCGGTCGACGGCGTCGACCTCGAGATCCAGGCCGGCAAGACGCTCGCCCTCGTCGGCGAGTCGGGCTGCGGCAAGACCACTGTGGGCCGCTCGATCCTGGGCCTCGTGCCCTCGCGCGCCGGGCACGTCTGGTTCGAGGGGCAAGACCTGCGCGCGCTCGACCAGGACGCCTTGCGGCCGCTGCGCCGCAAGCTCCAGATCGTGTTCCAGGACCCGATGGCCTCGCTCGACCCGCGCATGCGCGTGCGCGACATCATCGCGGAGGGCATGGAGTCCTTCGGCATCGGCGCGAGCGAGGACGAGCGCACCGAGCGGGTGGTCGCCGCGCTGCGCCGCGTGCAGCTCGACCCCGACCACCTGTGGCGCTACCCGCACGAGTTCTCGGGCGGCCAGCGCCAGCGCATCGGCGTGGCGCGCGCGCTCGCGGTCGAGCCGCAGCTCATCGTCTGCGACGAGGCCGTCTCGGCGCTCGACGTCTCGATCCAGGCGCAGATTCTGAACCTGCTCTCGGATCTCCAGGACGAGCTGGGTCTCGCCTACCTGTTCATCACCCACGACCTGTCCGTCGTGCGGTATCTCGCCGACCACGTCGCGGTGATGTACCTGGGTCAGATCGTCGAGTGCGGCGAGACCGCGCGCATCTTCGAGGCGCCCGCGCATCCGTACACGCAGGGCCTGCTCGCCGCGGCGCCCTCGATCGACCCGCACAAGCGCGGCATCCAGGCACGCGTGCAGGGCGACGTGCCGTCGCCGGCCGCGCCGCCGCCCGGTTGCCGCTTCCACACGCGCTGCGGCCTCGCCTTCGAGCGCTGCCCGCGCGAGGAGCCGCGCCTCTACCCGATCGCGGGTGGAGGCGCGTCGAGGTGCTTCCTGTCCGAGTGAGCCGCGCGCGGGCGCGTTTTCGGCGCGTGCGCGCCTTGCAGCGCGCCCTCGCGGCGGGCACTCTGCGCGCGCGGGCGCCGGCGCGCACCGCACCCAACAAGTCCGGGGAGTCTTGGGATGCGGCTCGAGTACTCGTTCGCGCTCGATCAGGTGGAGGTGCCGCGCTTCTCGGTGGAGGCGGTCGAGGGCATCGGGAAGGTCTTCACGCTCGCGGTCACCGTGCTGAACGTGCTCTCGTCGCGGAATCAAGTCGACCTCGTCTTCCACGGTCTGAACCCGGACGACCCGTCGCGCAAGATCGAGGCCTTCAAGCGCATCGTGGACAGCGCGGAGTCGGGCTTCCAGCTCCAATACGGCATGGGGCAGGGCGGCTCGGTGCCCGGCTCCTCCTCCTACTACCAGTGGGTGAAGCTGCGGCGGCTGAAATGAGGAACACGATTTTCTCGCCGCGTGCGGGAACCGGCGCGCGCGGCGCGGTTTCGCTGCGGCGCACGTGGAGTTGCGGGGCGTGATCGAAGCCAAGGGCATCGTGAAGCGGTACGGGGACTTCGCCGCGGTGGACGGCGTCTCGTTCTCGGTCGCGGCAGGCGAGGTGGTCGGCTTTCTCGGGCCGAACGGCGCGGGCAAGACCACCACCATGCGCATCCTCACCGGCTTCCTGCCGGCGAGCGACGGCACCGCGCTGATCGACGGCCACGACATCTTCCACGAGGCGATCGCCGCGCGGCGCGCGATCGGGTACCTGCCGGAGACCCCGCCGCTCTATCCCGAGATGGACGTGCAGGGCTATCTCACGTTCGTCGCGAAGCTGAAGGACGTGCCGCGCGCGCGGCGCAAGGCCGCCGTCGAGCGCGCCATGGAGCGCTGCGGCCTGGCCGACGTGCGGCGCCGCGTGATCGGCGCGCTCTCGAAGGGCTACCGCCAGCGCGTCGGCATCGCGCAGGCGATCGTGCACGAGCCGAAGGTCCTGATCCTCGACGAGCCCACGGTCGGCCTCGACCCGATCCAGATTCGCGAGATCCGCCAGCTGCTCGCGGCGCTCGCCACCGAGCAGGAAGGCGCTCACACGATCGTGCTGTCGACGCACATCCTGGCCGAGGTCGAGGCGATCTGCCGGCGCGTGATCCTGATCAACAAGGGCCGCAAGGTGCTCGACGCGCCGCTCGCCCAGCTGACCGCGAACGGCGCGCGGCTGGAGGACGCTTTCACGCGCGCCACGCTCGCGGACGAGGCCGCCCCCGCCCCGGAGAGCGAGCCGCCCGCCGACGCGCCCGCCCAGCCGGAGGCCTCGGCGTGAGACACACCCTCGCCATCGCCAGCCGCGAGCTGCGCTCCTACTTCGTGTCGCCGGTGGCCTACGCCGTGCTCACGTTGTGGGCGGTGATCGCCGGCTTCTTCTTCGTCGCCTACGTCGGCTTCTACGCGCAGATGCAGCAGTACCCCGACCCGCAGATGCTGGAGCGGCTCAACCTGAACGCGCAGATCGTGGTGCCCTTCGTGCAGCAGCTCTGGATCGTCGTGCTGCTGCTGGTGCCCGGCCTGACGATGGGCCTGTTCGCCACCGAGAAGGCGAACGGCACGCACGAGCTCTATCTCACCAGCCCGATCGGCATCGGCTCGCTGGTGTTCGGCAAGTTTCTCGCCGTGGTGGCGATGGTGTCGCTGCTGGTCGCCCTGCTCGGCGCGTTCATCGGACTCTTGTTCTGGTTCGGCAGCCCTCCGCCCGAGCTGCCGCAAACGCTCTGCACGCTCGCCGCGCTCTGGCTGGTCGCGCTCTCCTACGCGGCGGTGGGCACGCTCTTCTCCGCGCTCACGCGCAGCCAGCTGATCGCGTACTTCCTGACGGTCGTCGTGCTGCTCGTCGTCACGCTGGTCGGCGAGCTCGCCCCCGTCGCTTCTCAGGCCGCGGCTGCCAGCTCGGAGACGGTGCGCGCCATCGTCGAAGCGGGTACGTCTGCGGTGCGCTGGCTCTCCTCCGCCGACCACTTCGACCAGCTCGCAGGCGGTCTCGTCAGCACGCGCGCGCTCGCCTACTTCGCGTTCATGATCGCCGCGTTCCTGGTCGTCACCAAGACGGCGATCGAATCCGTGAGGTGGCGCTAGCCATGAAGCGCTGGGCGAGCCTCGTCGGCTGGATCGGCGTCGTGTTCCTGGTGTTCGCCTTCGTGTCGGCGCTGGTGGAGCTGTTCTCCAGCGGCGTCGTCGTGATCGACGCGCTGCTCGAGCAGTTCTCCTGGGCGGCGGGCAACCTCGCGCTCGGGCTCGCGTGCGTGGCGGTCGCGCTCGCGGCCAACGCCGGTGCGCTGCGCCAGCGGCTGCGCTCGAGCGAGGCGCGGCGCGCGAGCAAGTACGGCACCAGCGCGATCCTCGGCACCGTGCTCGCCGTGGCGCTGCTCGGCATCGGCGCCTACGCCGCGTCGGTTCGCGAGAAGAAGTGGGACTTCACCGAGGCCAAGCTGCACTCGCTCTCGGATCAGGCGCTGCAGGTGCTCGGCGGCCTGACGGAGCCGCTGGAGATCACGGCGCTCTACACGCCCCTCGATCAGCCGCGCGTGGCCGAGTTCCTGAAGAAGTTCGAAGAGGCGGCGCCGGAGAAGGTGAGAGTCGAGATCTTCGATCCGCAGAACCGCCCGGGTCGGCTGCGCGAGCTGGGCATCGAGTCGGACCAGCTGGGCAGCGGACTGATCCACCTGAAGCTCGGCAAGGAGTCCGGGCAGGTGAGCGAGCTGAGCGAGGAGGCGCTGGTCAACGCGATCGCCAGGCTCACGCGGCGCGAGACGAAGAAGGCCTACTACTCGATCGGGCACCACGAGCGCGCGATCGAGGGCGAGGCGGGGACGGCGCCCGACGGCTTCACGCGCGCCGTCGAGGCGCTGAAAAGCGAGGGCTACGCCGTCGAGCCGTTGCTGCTCGCGTCGAAGGCCGAGCTGCCCGACGACGCGCAGGTGTTGCTGATTGCCGGCCCCACGCAGAAGTTCCTCGAGGCGGAGCACGCGAGCCTGCTGCGCTACGTGGCGCGCGGCGGCGCGCTGCTGGCGCTGATGGACCCGCGCGCGCAGACCGATCTCGCGCCCACGCTCGCGAAGCTCGGCGTGAAGGTGGGCGACGACGTGGTGGTCGACGTGGAGACGCTCGCCGGCAGCCCCTACGCGCCCTTCGCCGCGCAGTACGGCGACCACCCGATCACGCGCGGCTTCCGCGACGCGGCGCTGTTCATCGCCGTGAGCAGCGTGAAGCCCTCGAGCGAGGGCGGCGGCCTCGCGCCGCTCGTGACCACCGGCGAGCGCTCCTGGGCGGAGACCGACTTCGACAGCCTCGCGAACCAGAGCGCGCAGCCCGACCCGGACGAGGACGTCGTGAGCTTCGTACCGATCGCGGTGGTGGGCGACGCGGCGGTCGCGCCGGCGCAGGGCAAGCAGGCCGGCCGCATCGTCGTGTTCGGCGACTCCGACTTCGCGACGAACCAATGGTTCGACCAGTTCCGCAATCGCGACCTCTTCCTCAACTCGGTGAACTGGCTGCTCGGCGAACCCGAGGCCATCACCATCCGCCCGCGCAAGGCCGGCGCGAGCCAGCTCGCGGTGAGCGAGACGACGCTGCGCACGATTCGCACCGCGGCGCTGTTCGTGCTGCCGGAGGCGATCGCGCTGCTCGGCGTGGTCGCCTGGTGGCGGCGCCGGCGCGCGCCCGGCCGCTGAGCGCCGCACGGCGCGCGCGCCGGATCTCGAAGCGGAGCCCCGCCCAGTGAAGCCTAGCAACACGCTGATCCTTCTCGCGCTCGTCGCGCTCGCGGCCGTCGCGCTCTGGCGTTTCGAGCTGAGCGACGCCGCGAAGTCGGGCGACTCCGCCCAGGCGGAGGTGTTCTCGGGGGTCGAGGCCGAGCAGATCGTGTGGGTGGAGCTGGCGCAGCCCGAGGGCGCCGTGGTGCGCCTCGAGAAGCGCGGCGAGGCTTGGCGGCTCACGCAGCCCGTGGACGCGCCGGCCGATCGCTTCGCAGCGGACGGCGTCGCGTCCGCGCTCGCCGAGCTCGCGAGCGAGACAGTCTTCGACCCGGCGGCCGAGGACGCCGCGCGGCATCCCGAGTCGCCCGAGAGCTACGGCCTCGCGCGCGAGCCGCGCGTGCGCTTCGAGGCGGCGGGCAAGACGCACGCGCTGCGCCTCGGCGACCCGACGCCGGTGGCCGGCAACCTGTACGTCGCCGCCGACGGCGACGCGCGCGTGTTCGTGGTGCCGCAATGGCAGACGAACGCGCTCACGAAGTCGCTCTCGGAGCTGCGCGACGCCCGGCTCCTCGACTTCGAGCGCGAGAAGCTGCGCAAGATCGCGCTCGCTTGGCCCGGGGGCGGCGCCACGCTCGAGAAGAAGGGCGACGACTGGCACCTCGTCGCTCCGCTGGGCGACCTCGCGGACGACGTCGCCGTGCAGGCGCTGATCAGCGACCTCGCCGCGCTGCGCGCCGAGAACTTCCTCGACGCGCCGCCGAGCGATGCGGAGCTCGGCTTCGACGAGCCGGCCTACCGCGTCGACCTCGGCCAGGAGGGCGGCGCGAGCTACGCGCTCGTGCTCGGTGCGAAGCGCGATGGCGAGCGGCTCGCCGCGCGCGGCGGCGCGAGCGGCGCGGTCGAAGTCGCCGCGAGCGCCCTCGAGCGACTGCCCAAGAGCGCGGCCGCGCTGCGCGACAAGACGCTCGCGAGCTTCGCGAGCGCCGACGCCCAGCGCTTCACGCTGACGCTCGCGGAGGCGAGCGGCGCGCCCCTCGTCGTCACGGGCACGAGCACGCCCGAGGGCTGGAAGACCGAGCCGGCGATGGCGGCGGGCGCGGCCAGCGCGCTGATGGCGGAGGTGGCGTCGCTGTTCGGTCGCGAGATCGCCGCGGAGTCCGCCGGCCCTGCCGAGCTCGCGGCGCTCGGCCTCGCGCCGCCGCGCGCGCGCATCGAGGTGCTCGGCGCGGGCGAAGGCAGTGCCGCGAAGCGCCTCGCCGACGTGCGCCTCGGCGTGCTGCGCCCCGGCTCCGGGCTCGCCGCGCAGCGCGCGGATCGCGCGGTGGTCTACTGGATCGACACGTCGCGCGCGGACGCGCTGCCCCAGAACGCGGAGCAGTTCCGCGCGAAGTTCGTGGAGCCGGCGCCGGCCGGCGCGCCAGCGGAGAGCTGAGCCGGACGAGCGCGGCGGGCGCGCGTTCGAGCCGGCGGGAAGCGCGCGCCTGCGTGCTCGACCTTCAGCCGCCGAAGATTCCCCGGCGCGCCGCCTCGAGCGCCCCGCGCACGCGCACCAGGCCGTCGCCGGGGAGCACGAAGCGCCGCAGCTCGCCGCGGCTGGCGCGCACCACGCGCTCGACGCGCCCGTTCAGCGTGCGGAAGCCGACGCCGAAGCCCTCGGGCAGGTGGAACTCGGCGTCGGTGGCGTTGTTGACCGAGGAGGCGGCGATCCCCTCGAGGACGTCGATCGCCTGCGCCAGCGGATCCACGTCGCGCGGCTCCAGGTAGAACGTGCGCTCCGCCTCCGGCAGGTCCGTGCGGCGGAGCGTGACGCGAATGCCGAACAGCCGCTGCTGTTCGTAGCCCGGCTCGAACACGCCGATCGAGTCGATCTCCAGCGCGCCGCCGCCGTCGAGTGGGATCGCAGGCTGCGGAGCGTGCCGCACGACCACCACCCGATTCGGTGCGTCCTCGATCAGCGAGCGCAGCGGGCCGCGCTGGACCGCCGGTGGCGCGGGGTAGGGCGTCAGCGCCATGGGCTGGCCCTGCGGCGTGTAGACGAGGATCTGTACGGGGGGCGACTGGGGCGCGGGGGCAGCTCCAGGAGTCTGGCCGAGGGCGGCGCCCGCGAGGCCGAAGCCGAGGGCGAGCGCTGTGCTCGTTGTGATTCTCATGGCGCTCTCCTCTCGCTCAGACGCGGGCGCTTGCCAGCACCTCGAGCATCGCGGCGTGCAGGACTCCGTTCGACGCCAGCACGCGGCGCCCGCTCCGGAAGTCGCCTCCGCCCGCCGTGTCGGTGACCCGCCCGCCCGCCTCGGTGACGATCAGCGTGCCGGCGGCCACGTCCCAGGGCGAGAGCTTGAACTCCCAGTAGGCGTCGAAGCGGCCCGCCGCCACGTAACACAGGTCGAGGGCGGCGCTGCCGTCGCGACGCACCTCGCGTGCGCGCTTCAGGAAGCTGCGGAACTCGCGGGTGTTGTCGTCCTCGGTGATCGCCTTGTCGTAGGCGAAGCCGGTGGAGACGAGGGCGCGCCGCAGGTCGCTTTCGCCCGAGACCCGGATTGGGCGCCCGTTGCGGAAGGCGCCGCCGCCGGCGCGCGCGTGGAACAGCTCGTCGAGCAGCGGGTCGTAGACCACGCCGAGCGCCTGCGCACCCTCGCGCTCGACGCCGATCGAGACCGCGAAGCGCGGGTAGCCGTGGGCGTAGTTCGTGGTGCCGTCTAGCGGGTCGATCACCCAGCGGTAGGTGGCGCCGGGGCGCGCGAAACCGCTGCCTTCCTCGGCCAGCACGGAGTCGAGCGGGCGCTCGCGGGTGAGCGCGCCGACCAGGTGCGCTTCGCACGCGCGGTCGACCTCGGTGACGAGATCGTTCGGCTGGCTCTTCGTGTCGATGCTGCGCACCGCCTCGTAGCTCGCGCGCTGGATCGCGCCCGCCTCGCGCGCGAGGCGCAGCGCGAGCGCGAGCAGGGCCTCCAGCTCGCGCCCGGCGCTCATCGGGGCAGACCGAACAGCGCGCGGGCGTTGGCTGCAGTCGCAGCGGCGATCTCCTCGATCGGCCGCTGCTGCGCCACGGCCAGCGCCGCGCCCACGCGCGCGACGTTCGCCGGCTCGTTGCGCCGGCCGCGCAGGCCTTCGGGTGCGAGCAGCGGGGCGTCGGTCTCGACCAGCAGCCGGTCCAGCGGCAGCGCGGCCGCCACGTCGCGCAGCCCGCGGTCGCGCTTGAAGGTGAGGATCCCGGAGAAGGAGACGAACAGCTGCGCGTCCAGGGCGCGGCGCGCGAACGGCAAGTCGTGCGTGTAGCAGTGGAGCACGCCGCGCACGTCGCCGCGCCCCTCCGCGCGCCAGATGTCCAACAGCTCCTCGTAGGCTTCGCCAGAGCGGCCGCGCACGTGGATCGAGACCGGCAGGCGCAGCTCGCGAGCGAGCGCCACGTGCCAGGCGAACACCTCGCGCTGCCGCGCGCGCGGCGCGTGCTCGTACCAGTAGTCGAGACCGCACTCGCCGACGGCGACGACGCGCGGCGCCGCGAGCCAGGCGCGCAGCTGCGCCTCTCCGGCGCAATCGAACTGGGCGGCGTCGTGCGGGTGCACGCCCACCGTCGCGAACACGCGCGCGTCCGCCGCGGCGAGCGCGACGGCGCGCTCGTTCGCCGCGACGCCGTAGCCCGCGCCGATCGCGATCAGCACGTCGACGCCCGCGGCGCCGGCCCGCGCGATCACCTCGCCCTGGTCGCTCGCGAACTCGTCGGCGGTGACGTGGCAGTGGGAGTCGATCCAGCTCATCGACTTCGCTCGCCTCCGCGGACTTCGGCTCGCTGCGCGCTTCGCGTGTAGGCGGCCATCAGCTCGGCGAGGTCGGCGGCGCGAGGCGCGGGAAGAGCGGGGCGCCCTTGCGGATCGGCGTGCCCGGCGCGAGGGCGGGTCCGCGCACGCGCTCGATGCGCGCGGCCTCGAACGAGGCCGGCACGCCGAGCCGCGTCAAGATCTCTCGCGCCGTGCCGGGCAGGAACGGCGCGAGCAGCAGCGCGATCTGCCGCAACGACTCGCTCGCGTGGTAGAGCGACGTGCGCACGACGGCCGCGCCGTCGGCCGCCTTCGCGGCCTTCCACGGCGCGTGTCCGTCCACGTACTGATTCACGCGCACGCCGAACGCGACGATCGCGGCGAGCGCGTCGTGGAAGCGCAGCTCCGCCATCGCCGCTTCGACCGCGCGAATCGCCTCGGGCGCGGCCTCGGCCAGTGCCGCCTCGGCGTCGCCGCGCAGCTCGGGCGCAGGCACCTTCGCGCCGCAGTGCTTCTCCACCAGGTTCAGCGTGCGGGAGAGCAGGTTCCCGAGGTTGTTCGCGAGGTCGGCGTTCACGCGCTCGACGAGCGCCTCTTCGGTGAAGTTCGCGTCGTTGCCGAAGCTCATCTCGCGCAACAGGAAGTAGCGGGCCTGCTCGAAGCCGTAGCGGTCGCGCAGCAAGAGCGGCGAGATCATGTTGCCGAGGCTCTTCGAGACCTTGCGCGCGTCGACGTTCCAGTAGCCGTGCACGTTGAGGTGCCGCGGCGGCGCGAGCCCCATCGCCTTCAGCATCGTCGGCCAGAAGATGGCGTGCTGCTTCAAGATGTCCTTCGCGATCAGGTGCTCGGCGACCGCCCAGCGCGCCGTGAACTCCGCCGGCTGCTCGGCGATCGACTTCGTAGCGTCGAAGCCGGCGCCGGTGAGGTAGGTGACGAGCGCGTCGAACCACACGTAACACACGTGCTCGCGGTCGAAGGGCAGCTCGATGCCCCACTCGAGCCGCGATTTCGGGCGCGAGATCGACAGGTCTCCGAGGCCGCTCGCGTCGGCCAGCATGCCGAGCACTTCGTTGCGATAGCGCGCGGGGCGGATGAACTCGGGGTTGGCGCGGATGTGGTCGCGCAGCCAGTCGAACGCGCGGCTCATCAGGAAGAAGTAGTTCGTCTCGCGCCGGCGCTCGGGCACGCGCTCGTGATCGGGGCACTTCCCGTCGACGAGGTCGCGCTCCGTGAGGAAGCGCTCGCACCCGATGCAGTAGTCGCCCTCGTACGAGCGCAACTCGATCCAGCCCGCGTCGTACACGCGCTGCAGCAGCGCGCGCACGTTGCGGACGTGCGCCTCGCTCGTGGTGCGGACGAACGCGCTCGGCGCGATGCCGAGCTCGTCCCAGGTGCGCGTGAAGAGCGGCGCGATGCGGTCCACGAGCGCGCGGGGCGTCTCGCCGTTCTTCGCGGCCACCTCGACCATCTTCTCGCCGTGCTCGTCGGTGCCCGACACCGAGAAGGCGTCGCGGCCGTGCAGGCGGTGCCAGCGCACCAGCGTGTCGGCGAGGAGGGTCGTGTAGGTGTGGCCGATGTGCGGCGCGCCGTTGGCGTAGTAGATCGGCGCCGTGACGAAGTACGTCTCGCTCACGCGAGGGTCTCCCGCAGCGAGAGCAGGGCGCGCTCGGCGACCATCTGCGGATTCGCGTTGCGCTGGGCGAGCGCCTTGCGGCACTCGCCGAGCGTGGCGAAGGCGTCCAGCGCGCTCTGCGTCTCGCGGCGCTCCTCGGCGGCGCGCGCGATCTCGTCGCGCAGCCAGGCGGAGCCCACCGCGAGCAGCTCGTTCAGCTGCGACGCGGCGATCGCGCGCGGTCCGCGGAACTCCTCCGCCCAGTCCAGCAGCTCGGGAATCGAGAGCCGCGCCGCGCCGGCGATGCGCTGCGCGAGCGCGCGCACTTCCTCGGGCGCCTCCGCCGCCGTGGGGCTCGGCGCGCGCTCGGCGGGGAAGTCGACGCGCTGACAGCGCGAGCGCACCGTCGCGAGCAGGCCAGCCGGGCTCGCGCACACCAGCACGAAGGTCGTGCGCGGCGGCGGCTCCTCGATTGTGCGCAGCAGCGCGTTCTGCGCCTCCTGGTTCAGCCACTCGGCGTCGGCGATCACGGCGGCGCGGCGTCCGCCCTCCACGCCCTTCAGGCGGAACACGTCCTGCAGCGCGCGCACCTGCTTGATCGTTACCCGGGTCTTCTCGTCGCCGCGCTCGACCCAGGCGAGATCGGGGTGGTCCCCCACGTAGCGGAACAGCGGCCCGCTCTTGCCGTCGCCGTCGAGGGGCACGGCCTCGCCAGCGCGCGAGCGGCGGCACGCGGCGCACGCCTCGCAGGGCAGCTCGCCCGCCGGGTCGCCGCTACACGCGAGCGCGCGTACGAACCAGTGGGCCGCGCGGCGCGGCGCCTCGCCGGGGCCGGCGAACAGGTATGCGCCGTGCACGCGTCCGGCGCGCAGCGCGGCGAGCAGTCGTTCGCGGGCGGGGTCGCTCATGGGCGCGGCAGTCTACGAGCGCGCGGATCGAAAGCCACGCTTCGCACGCGCGAGTGGCGCATGCGGCTCAAGTCCTCCCTCGGAAGAGCCGAATCGGCCGCGAATCTTCGGGAGGGAAGGGCATGGCCTTCGGCCGCAAGGCGATCGATTCGCAGCCGTCCGTCAGCAGCTCGGGCGCCGACCTCGGCGCGCTGACCGCGTTCATCGACCAGGGGTCCTCGTTCGAGGGCAAGCTCTCGTTCAAGGACACGGTCCGCATCGATGGCCACTTCTCCGGGCAGATCTCGAGCGAGAACACGCTCGTGGTCGGCGAGACCGGCGTGATCGAGGCGAACGTTCGCTCGCAGACGGTGATCATCAGCGGCACCGTGGCCGGCGACATCTGCGCCGCCGCGCGGGTGATCGTGCACAAGACGGGCCGCGTCGACGGCAACGTCGAGACGCCCGTCCTGGTCATGGAAGACGGCGCGGTGGTCAACGGCCAGCTGAAGATGGGCGCAAAGAAGACGGCCAGCGCGCCGGCACCCGCTGCCAAGCCGCAGCCGCTGCTTTCGCCTTGAGCGGCGCCGGGGCTCAGGCCTCGAAGCGCCAGCTCCGCTTGCCCAGCTCGACCGCGGTGTGATCGAAGCGCGCGCGCACCGCGAGCGCGTCGATGCGAATCCGCCGCTCCGGGCGGTCTGCCTATTCACTTCCCTCAGCTGTCAGACGGA
>CAYWRY010000056.1:0-23641 GCA_964460485.1 uncultured Spirochaetales bacterium | reverse complement strand
CTGAGCGCGCCGCAGCGCCGCGCCGTCGGGAGGGGCGCCGGCTCGGGAGCGGTCACGCGAGCAGCGTGATCTCGCCCGACCCCGCCACGACCCGCCCGATCGCGACCGCCTGCGTGTCGCCGCCGTCGCGCAGCGCCGCGAGCGCGCGCTCGGCGCGCTCGGACGCGACGGCCATCAACAGGCCCCCGGACGTCTGGGGGTCACAGGCGAGCGCGTGCGCGACGGCGTGGCCGCCGAGCAGCGGAGGCGCGGCCTCGGCAGCGAGCGCGGCGTAGGTGCTGCGCACGCCTCGCTCGAGCAGGAAGCGCGCGCCCGGCAGCGCAGGGAGAGCGCTCGCGCGCAGCTCGGCCGCGAGTCCGGGGCCGCCTGCGGCGAGCAGCTCGCCGAGGTGTCCTGCAAGCCCGAAGCCCGAGACGTCGGTGCACGCTCGCGCAAAGTCGCGCGCCGCGAGAGCGGCGCTCGCGTTCGCGCGCAGCAGCGACGCCTGCGCCGCGAGCACCCACGCGCCGGACGCGAGCCCGCGCGCGTCGGCGGCGAGCACGACGCCAGTGCCGAGCGGCTTCGTGAGCAGCAGCACGTTGCCTGGGCGGGCGCCGGCCTTGGTGAGCGGCGCGGCGCCCTCCGCCAGCTCGCCCAGCACTGCGAGCCCGACGCTCAGCTCGGGCCCGAGCGTGGAGTGGCCGCCCACGAGCGAGACGCCGAGCGCGTCGAGCTCGCGGCGCACGCCCGCGAGCAGCTCGGCGAGCGCGCGCTCGCCGCCGACCTCGGGCACGGTCGCCCAGCAGAGCGCGTGGCGTGGCGTGCCACCCTTCGCGTAGACGTCGGAGAGCGCGTTGAGGGCCGCCACGCGCCCGACCAGCCAGGCGTCGTCGCAGAACGCGCGGAAGCCGTCGACGGTGGCGAGCAGCACGTCGCCGCGGGGCGTGCGCAGCGCCGCGGCATCGTCGCGCGCGACCAGGCCGAGCAGCACGCGCGCGTCGGATGGCGCGGGCGGGAGCGCATCGAGAACGCCCGCGAGGCCGCGCGCCGAGAGCTTCGCTGCGCAGCCGCCGCAACGCATCGCTTCGCTGACCGGCATGGGCGGAAACTCGGGAGCCGGCGCGCCCTCCGGCCCGAGCACCTGGAAGCGGCGCACGAAGCGCCGGTCGATCGCGTCCTTGAGCCTCCACGCGGGAGCGCCGCCGAAGGCGACGCCCCACTTCGCGCCGAGCGCGCGCTTCGCGCCGAGGTTCAGCAGCGCGAGGAAGTCGCGCTGCGGGCGATAGCGGCGCAGGCGCGCGCCGGCGAGGGCGCGGCGCAGGTTCGTCGCGAGCACGGGGCCCTCGCGCACCGCGTACACGCCGGCCTTGGGCACCCAGGGCGCGCTGGCGAGCGCGGCGCAGTCTCCCACGGCGAACAGCGCGTCGTGTCCCTCCACCTGCAGCGTGTCGCGCACGCGCACGAAGCCCGCCGCATCCTTCGGCAGCTCGCTCGCATCGAGCAGCGGCACCGGCGCGGCGCCGGTCGCCCAGACCGCGAGGTCGCAGGCGAGCGCGCCGCCGCCCTCGAGCGCCAGCTCGCGCGCGTTCACGCGCACGGCGCGCGCGCCGGCGTGGAGGCGAATGCCGCGCGCGTCCAGCTCTGCGCGCGCGCGGCGGCGCAGCGCGGCGGGCGCGCCCGGCAGCAGCTCGCTCGCATCCGTGACGAGCGCGACCTCGGCGGCGACACCGCGCGCTCGCAGGCGCGACTCCACGGTGAAGGCGAGCTCGGCCCCGGCGGCGCCGCCGCCGACCACCCGCACGCGCAGCGGCGCACGCGCCCCCCCCGCGCGCGCGGCGACGGCCCGCGCGATCGCGGCGTCGAGCCGGTCCACGAAGTCGCGGATCGGGCGCGTGGCGACCGCGTGCTCGCGCACGCCGGGAAGCTCGAGGCCGCGCACGCTGGACCCCACGTCGAGGCTCGCGAGGTCGTAGGCGAGCGCCGGACGCCCCGCGACCTCGATGCGGCGCTCGCTGGCGTCGACGCGCGTCGCGGCGGCGAGGATCACGCGGGCGCCGGCACGGCGGGCGAGCGGCACGACGTCGATCTCGCACTCCGCTGGGGCGTAGTCGCCCGCCACGAAGCCAGGCACCATGCCCGAGTAGAGGGCCTCCGCGCGATCGAGGACGACGCTGAGGCGCACGCCGGCGAGCGGTCGCATCGCCCACGCGCGGATCACCTGAACGTGCGCGTGCCCACCGCCCACCAACACCAGCTCGCGCATCGCCGGCGCCGACCTCATCGCGACCATCGCCGCATGCTCTCCGGAAGTCCGCGCGATTGCGACGGCGCCCCGCGCAGCGGGCGAGCCGGAGCACCGCGCAGGCGGCGGGCTCAGCCGCCCAGCTTGAACATCTCGATGCGCGAGCCGGCACGCGCCGCGGCGAGCTCCGTGCGCTCCTCGGAGTAGCGGTCGCGGCGGCGCTTCCACACGCCCGTGATCACCTCGCGCAGCGCGTCGTCGCTGGCCCCGGCGCGCAGCGGCGTCTTCAGGTCGCGGCCCTGCGTCGCGAACAGGCAGGTCACCAGCGATCCCTCGGCCGAGAGGCGCGCCCGCGTGCAGTCGCCGCAGAAGGGCTGCGTCACCGAGGAGATCACGCCGATCTCGCCTCCGCCGTCGCGGTAGCGCCAGCGCTTCGCGACCTCGCCGCGGTAGTTCGGGTCTGCGGGCTCGAGCGGGAAGCGTTCGGCGATGCGCGCCACGATCTCGCGCGCCGGCACCACCTGCGCGAGCTCCCAGCCGTTGGCGGTGCCCACGTCCATGTACTCGATGAAGCGCACGATGTGGCCCGTGCCGCGGAAGCGCTCGGCGAGATCCACCAGCGTGTGCTCGTTGACGCCGCGCTGGACGACGCAGTTGATCTTGACGGGCCCCATGCCCGCGACGACGGCGGCGTCGATCCCGCGCAGCACCTTCTCTGGCGCGGAGATCCCGCCGCTCATCTTCTTGAACACCTCGGGGTCGTGGCTGTCGAGGCTGACGGTCACGCGCCGCAGACCAGCGCGCGCGAGCGGCTGCGCGAAGCGCTCGAGCAGGTGGCCGTTGGTGGTGAGCGCGAGGTCGCGCACGCCGGGGATCGCCGCGAGCTGCTCGATCAGCTCGGGCAGATCGGCGCGCACCAGCGGCTCGCCACCGGTGATGCGCAGCTTCTCGGTGCCGAGCGAGACGAAGATGCGCGCGAGGCGCGCGATCTCCTCGTAGGTCAGCACCTCCTTACGCGGCAGGAACTCGAAGCCCGGGCCGAACGTCTCCGCGGGCATGCAGTACGGACAGCGGAAGTTGCAGCGATCGGTGACCGAGATGCGCAGGTCGCGCAGCTTGCGCCCGAACGCGTCGGGGAGCGCGAGCGCGGGTGACTCCGGCGCCCCGCGCTCGCCGTCGCTCTGGAAGTGCTTCGCCACCGCTCGCCTGCTCCCGTCGGGCGCTCCGCCGCGGCCTCGCGTGCCACGGCGGGGGACAGGATGGCGCGTCAGTCCGCGTATCCCCACTTCTTCTTGTTGGCGAGCACCTGCTCGGGCGTGGGGCGCGGCTTCTCGACCTTCTCCGGCACCTCGAAGTCGTCCTTGCTCTCGGTGATCGACGCGTTGAGCTTCACGTCGGCCGTGAAGACGTCGGGCACCCGTTCGTCTTCGAAGATCGCCTCCCAGGGGCACTCCGGCTCGCACACGCCGCAGTCGATGCACTCCTCGGGATCGATGAAGAGCTGGTTTGGAAAGCTCTCGCGATCGTCGCCCTTGTACTCGTAGATGCAGTCCACGGGGCAGACCTCGACGCAGGCTTGGTCGACGCAGTCGCGACAGAGGCTCGTAATGACCCAGGGCATCTTTCGTCTTCATCCTCGGTGGGTTGGAGGCCGAACGCGTTGACCGATTCCTACAGCATTTCTTACCTTGGCCGCCACCGCTTCGAGGAGTCTTTGCGCGCGTAGCGGGCCCGGAAGGGGATCCCGCGCAGAGATTCGAGGCGGAGTCGGTCGCCGGCGGGGAGCAGCGACGCACCGGCTCGTGCGACGACGCAACCCTCGCTCCCGGACAGCGCCCGACGAACCGAATCCGAGGTCCCGCCATGTCGCTCGACGAGAAGACCCGCCGCCGCATCGCGGACGCGATCGCCTCCGATCGCGTCGTGCTCTTCATGAAGGGCACGCGCGAATTCCCCCAGTGCGGCTTCTCCGCGCGCGTCGTGCAGATGCTCGACCGGCTCGTGCCCGAGTACACGACCGTCGACGTGCTCGCGGACCCGGAGATCCGCCAGGGCATCAAGGAGTTCGCGAGCTGGCCGACGATCCCGCAGCTCTACGTCGCCGGCGAGTTCATCGGCGGCTGCGACATCGTGACCGAGATGTTCCAGAGCGGCGAGCTCCAGACCCTGATGCGCGAGAAGGTCGCGCAGTGAGCCGAGCGAGCGCGTAGCGATGGCCCTCGGCGCGAACCCCCACGTCCTCGACGTCACCGACGAGAGCTTCGAGCGGGACGTGCTCGAGCGCTCGAAGGAGGTGCCCGTCGTCGTCGACTTCTGGGCGCCCTGGTGCGGCCCGTGCCGCCAGCTCGGGCCGCTGCTCGAACGCCTCGCCCTGCAGCACGCGGGCGCCTTCGTGCTGGCGAAGATCAACGTGGACGAGAATCCGCAGATCGCGGCGGCCGCGAACGCGCGCAGCATCCCGCTGGTGATCGCATTCCGCGACGGTCAGGCGCGCAGCTCGTTCGTCGGCGCGCAGCCCGAGTCGGAGGTGAAGCGCTTTCTCGCCGCGATCCTGCCGACCGTCGCCGACCGGCTCGCGCGCGAGGGCGGCGAGCTGCTGCTCTCGGGCCACGACAACGCCGCCGAGGAGCGCTTCCGCGCGGCGCTCGCCGAGGACGCGCGGCACCCGGCGGCGCTCGTCGGACTCGCGCGCGTGCTCGGCGAGCGCGGGGCGACGGAGGAGGCGCTCGCGCTGCTCGAGCGCGTGGTGGGCGCGCCCGCGGTGGAGCGAGAAGCCGAGCGCCTCGCGGCCGAGCTGCGCACGCGCGCGGCCGCGCCGGCCGACACGGGCGAGCTGGCCGCACTCGAGGCGAAGGCGCGCGCGAACGCGCGCGACCTCGCGGCGCGCGTCGAGTACGGCCGCGCGCTCGCCGCCGCGCGCCGCTACGAGCCCGCGCTCGCGGAGCTGCTGGCCTGCGTCGAGGCGGATCCGCACTTCGGCGAGGACGCCGCGCGCAAGGCGATGCTCGACGTGTTCGGCGTGCTGGGCAGTGCGCACGATCTCGTTCAGGAATACCGCACGAAGCTCGCCGCGCTCCTGTTCCGCTAGGCCCTCGCCGCCATTCGACGGCTTCCGACCGCGCGGCGCCAGCACTTCCCAACCGGAGTCGGCGGATGGCCCGATCGCGGCTCGAGAAGCCGCAAGCAGCCAAACGCCAGCGAAGCTGGCGTAGGCTGCGCGCAGCGAGCCGAAGGCGAGCGGAGAATCGCGAAGCGAACAGCGCAGCGCCCGATCGCGGCTCGAGAAGCCGCAAGCAGCCAAACGCCAGCGAAGCTGGCGTAGGCTGCGCGCAGCGAGCCGAAGGCGAGCGGAGAATCGCAAGAAATGGCGCGCGGATTCATCGTGCAGCCCGCGGTTCGCGCGCGCGACGGCGTCGCGATCGTGCAGCTCTACGGGCGACTCGAGAGCGGCGACGCGTTTCTGGTCGAGGACGACCGCTTCCGGCCGTACTTCTTTGCCAGCCCGGCCGCGGCCGACGCGGCCACGCGCGCGGGAGGCGTCGTCGCGGCGAGCGCGCTGCGCGATCTAACGGGCCGCCCCGTCGTGCGCGTCGAGGGGCGGCTGCCGGGCGCGATGCCCGCATTGCGCGAGGCCGTCGAGCGCGCGGGCGGCGTCGCCTACGAGGCGGACCTGCGCTTCGCATACCGCTACCTGATCGACCACGGCCTGCGCGGAACCGTGGAGATCCGCGGGCGCGGCGAGCAACGCGCCGACGGCGTCGTCGTGTTCGCCAACCCCGAGCTCGCGCCCGCGCCGGCCCCGCGCGTGCGGCTGCGCACGCTCTCCCTCGACCTCGAGACCACGCCGGACGCCAGCCGCATCTTCTCCGCCGCGCTCGCCGGCTGCGGCGTCGAGGAGGTGCATCTGGTCGCGCCGCGCAGCGTCGCGGGCGCGATCGTGCATCCGGAGGAGCCCGCGCTGCTGTCGGCGCTGGCGGCGCGCATTCGCGCGCTCGACCCCGACGTGCTGCTCGGCTGGAACGTGGTGGACTTCGACCTGCGCGTCCTGCTGGCGCGCTGCGCCGCGCTTCGCATCCCGTGCGCGATCGGCCGGTCGCCCGAGCCGCCGCGCTTGCTCGTGGACCAGGGCCCCTTCGCGCAGTCGCGCGCCGACGTCCCGGGGCGCATGGTCCTCGACGGCATCCCGCTCGTGCGCGACGCGCTCAAGCTGCCGGACTACCGGCTCGAGACGGTGGCGCGCGCCGTGCTCGGCCGCGGCAAGAGGATCGACCAGGAGGTGCCCGACGCGGCGGCCGAGATCCTGCGCCTCTGGCGCGAGGAGCCCGAGGCGCTCGCCGCCTACAACCTCGAGGACGCGCGCCTCGTCCCCGAGATCCTCGCGCGCGAGGGGCTGCTCGATTTGGCGATCGAGCGCAGCCGGCTCACCGGCATGCAGCTCGACCGCGTCGGCGCGAGCATCGCGTCCTTCGACCTGCTCTACCTGCCGGAGCTGCGCAGGCGCGGCGTCGTGGCGCCGAGCGTTGCGGAGCGCGAGCCCGCCAGCGTGACCGGTGGAGCGCTGATCGACTCGGTGCCCGGCTTCCACGCGCGCGTCGCGGTCTTCGACTTCAAGAGCCTCTACCCGAGCCTGATCCGCACGTTCGGGCTCGATCCGCTCGCGCACGCGCGCGCCGGCGAGAACGCGCTGGTCGCGCCGAACGGCGCGCGCTTCTCGCGCGACGAGTCGATTCTGCCCGGCGTGCTCGCGGAGTTGGCGTCGCGCCGCGACGCGGCGAAGGCGCGCGGCGACCGCCACGCCGATCAGGCGATCAAGATCCTGATGAACGCGATGTTCGGCGTGCTCGGCGCGAGCGCCTGTCGCTTCTTCGATCCGCAGGTCGCGAACGCGATCACCACCTTCGGCCAGCAGACGCTGCGCTGGACCCAGGAGGCGTTCGAGTCGCGCGGATTGCGCGTGCTCTACGGCGACACCGACTCGGTGTTCGTCGCGCTCGGTCCGGAGGGCTCCGCGCTGGGCGACGCGGAGGCGCTGCGCGCGCTCGTGCAGGAGGACGTCGCGACCCGCGTGCGCAGCGCCTACGGCGTCGCGCCGCAGCTGCTGCTCGAGCTCGACGAGATCTACGAGCGGCTCTGGCTGCCCCGCCTACGCGGGGGCCGCGCGGGCAGCAAGAAGCGGTACGCAGGCTGGGCGCACGGCGCGCTGCAGGTGATCGGCCTCGAGTCCGTGCGCAGCGACTGGCCGCCGATCGCGCAGCGCCTCCAGGAGGGCATGCTGGAGCGCGCGTTCACCGGCCGCGATCCGGCGCCGTTCCTGCGCGAGCTCGTCGCCAGCGTGCGGCGCGGCGAGCGCGACGACTGGCTCGTCTACGCGAAGCGCGTGCGCAAGGGACGCCTCGACCGCTACAGCGCGAACGCGCCGCACGTGCAGGCCGCGCGCAAGGCCGGCGGCCGGCCGGGGCCCGTGATCCGCTACGTGATCACGGCGACGGGCGCCGAGCCCGTCGTGCTCGGGCGCCCGCTGCCGCCGCGCATCGACCACGCGCACTACGTCGAGAAGGTGTTGCGCCCGGTGGCCGAGAGCATCCTCGAGGATCTGGGGACGAGCTGGAGCGCCGCGCTCGGCGAGCCGCTGCAGCTCAGCCTGCTGTGAGCGCGCGCTCGCGCGGCAGCACCTCCACCAGCGACAGCTCGCCCGGCACGCCGACGCGCAGCGGGAAGCCGTAGAAGCCGGTGCCGCGGTGCACGTACAGGCGGCTCGCGCCCAGTCCGAACAGGCCGTGGTCGGGCCAGCGCGAGCGCGAGAGCACCGTCCAGTCGAAGCCGAACGAGACGAGCCCGAGCTGGCCGCCGTGGGTGTGCCCCGAGAGCGTGAGGTCCGCGTCGCCTTTGGGCACGCTGCGGAAGCCGAGCGGGTCGTGCAGCAGGAAGAGACGGAAGTGGCCCGGGCGGCGCGGGAAGCGGCGCAGCAGCGCGGGGATGCGCTCCTCGCGTTCCTCCCAGTAGTGGTCGGCGCCCACGATCTGCACCGGACCGGCCGGCGTCGTGACGACTGCTTCCGCGTCTACCAGCAGCGGGATGCCATTCGCCGCGAGCGCCGAGCGCACCTCCTCCGGCGCCTCGTGGTCGTGGTTGCCGAAAATCGCGAAGCAGCGGCCGCGCAGCTTCGCGAGCGGCGCGAGCGCCCGCTCGAGCGCGCCGGGCGTGCCGTTGCTCTCCATGGTGAGGAAGTCGCCGGTGAGCAGCACGAGGTCGGGATCGTGGGCCGCCAGCTCGGCGACGCGCCGCTCGAGCCGGTGCACGGGCTGCCACGGGCCGATGTGCGGGTCGGTGATCTGCACGATGCGCAGCGGACGCCCCTGCACGGGCGGCAGCGGCGAGGAGCTGCGCGCGACGGGCAGGCGCTCCACGCGCTCCGGCTCTCCGCCCTGGGCGAGGTCGATGCGCACGAACTCGCGGCGCGCGCCGAAGGACGTCGCGAGGGCGTGCGCGATCGCCAGCACGGGCAGCCAGTCCGCGTAGGCCAGCGCCGCCAGGGCGCCGCGCGCGTCCGCGAGGCCGAGCACCCCGCGCACGGGCGCCAGCACCACCAGGTAGGGCAGTGCGAGCGCGCCGAGCGCCAGCATCGCCATGCCCGGAACGCTCATCGCGTAGCGGACCCAGCGCGCCCGCAGCCGCGCGCGCACGAGCGAGGCCATGTGCAGGCCGGTGGCCGCGATCCCGTAGACGAACACCCAGCCGACGAGCGGCCCGAAGCGCGGTCCGGCGAGATCGACGAGGCGCGACGCGAGGATCACGCCGGCTGGAAACGAGAGCAGCACGAGCACGAGCGAGAACACCGCGTAGGTGCGACCGCGCGCCTTCGCCGCGAACAGCGGAACGCCGACGCCGATGGCGGCCGCGAGCGAGGGCAGCAGTGCGTCGGGGGGTGCGAACACGCCGGCGCAGCATAAGGGCGCGCTCGCGCGGGGAAAGCCTCGCGGCGTGTTTCTCGCGCGGACTTCGCATGTGCGCCGCTCGGCTGCGTGCCGGAAGCGCATCGAACGGACGGTAAGCTGCCGCGCCATGTCCGCCGATCCGAGCGCCGTCCACGCTTACTTGACCGACCTGCAGGCGCGCGTGTGCGCAGCGCTCGAGGCGGAGGAAAATGGCGGCGCGCGCTTCCGCGGCACCGACGCGGCGGGACCCGGGGCTGCGCTCTCGCGCCCGCGCGTGCTCGAGGGCGGCGCGGTGATCGAGAAGGCGGCCGTGAACTTCACCCACGCGCGCGGCGCGGCGCTGCCGCCGGCGGCGACGGAGGGCCGGCCGCAGCTCGCGGGTCTGCCCTTCGAGGCGGTCTCGCTCTCGCTGATCGTTCACCCGCGCAACCCGCACGCGCCCACTACGCACATGAACCTGCGCCTCTTCGCGGCGGGCCCGAGCTGGTGGTTCGGCGGCGGCTTCGACCTGACGCCCTACTACGGGCGAGACGAGGACTGCGCACACTGGCATCGCGTGGCGCGGGACGCCTGCGCCCCGCTCGGGCCCGATGCCTACTCGCGCCTCAAGCAGTGGTGCGACGAGTACTTCTTCCTGCCCCACCGTGGCGAGCCGCGCGGCATCGGCGGGCTCTTCTTCGACGACCTCGCCCTGCCCGACTTCGCCACGTGCTTCGCGTTCGTACGCAGCGTGGGCGAAGCGTTCCCGCGCGCCTACCTGCCGATCCTCGCGCGCCGCAAGAGCGCGCCCTTCGGCGAGCGCGAGCGCGCGTTCCAGCTCTACCGGCGCGGCCGCTACGTCGAATTCAATCTGGTCTACGACCGCGGCACGAAGTACGGGATGCAGTCGGGGCGCCGCATCGAGAACGTGCTCGCCTCGCTGCCGCCGCTGGCGCGCTGGGAGTACGAGTACGCACCTGCTCCCGGATCGCCCGAGGCGCGGCTCACCGATCACTACCTCGTGCCGCGCGACTGGGCGAACGAGCCGGCGCCGGCAGGCGAGTAGGCGCGCGATGTCCGAAACCCGCGACCTCGCGCTGTCCGGCGGGCGCCGCATCCCCGCGCGCGCCCTCACGCTGCGCGCCAGCCGCGCGGGCGGGCCGGGCGGCCAGAACGTGAACAAGGTGGAGACGCGCGTCGAGCTCTGCCTCGATCTCGCCGAGGCGGCGCGGGAGCTCGGCGCCGAGAGCGCAGCGCGCATCGCGGAGAGGCTCGCCGCCCGCCTGGATGCAGAGGGCCGCGTGCGCGTCGCCTGCGCCGAGACGCGCTCGCGCGCGCGCAACGCGGAGCTCGCGCACCTGCGCCTCGAGGCGCTGCTCGCCACGGCGCTCGCCATGGAGCGGCCCCGACGCGCGACGCGACCCACGCGCGCGAGCCGCGAGCGGCGACTCGGCGCGAAGCGCGTTGCCGGCGCGCGCAAGCAGCAGCGCGGGCGCGTCCGGCACCAAGAGCACGAATGAAACCGCTCGCAGCTCGTGTTGGTCCGAAGGCCGACCCGACGAGACCCGGGTGTTCGTCGTCCGACGAACACGCCGCGAAATCAGGAGGACGACCCATGCATCGCTCGCTCGCGCTTCGCCTCGCGCTCGCCGCCGCGCTCTCGGCTACCGCCCTCGCCTGCCGCGAGGAGGGACCCGCGGAGAAGGCCGGCCGCAAGATGGACGAGGCCATCGACAAGCTGCGCTACGGCGACGAGGGTGCGATCGAGAAGGCCGGCCGCAAAGTCGACGAGGCGATCGAGTCCGCCGGCGACGAGATCGAAGAGCTGCGCCAGAAGGCGGCCGAGGCGATCGAGGGCGACTGAGCGCCCTGGCCTTCGAAGCGCGGTCCGCCCGAAGGTGCGGTCGCACCGCTCCGAGTCCCATCCGCAGCAGACCTTGCCGGTACCCGCCGTCGCGCCGCGGCCCGTACCCGGGTGCCGTTCGCGCCGCTCCCCGCGAAGTCAGAGCCCGAGCCATTCCTTGAGCGTGCGCAGCACCCGCACCAGCCACGCGCGCAGTCGGTCCGTCCAGTCGAGGCGGGGCGCCAGCGCGTCGATTGCCTCGGCGTAGGGCGCGGTCACCTCGGCTTGCTGCGCGTCGCCCGCAAAGCGGCCCTTGTCGGCGACCACGCGCGCGTTCCAGTCCATCTCGAGCACGATCTCGCGCGCGACGTCGGAGCGGAACGGTCTCGCGCCGGCCACTTCGACCACGACCGCCGAAGTGTGCGCGAATAGCGGCTTGCCGAACTCGCTCTCCGCGTCGCCGGGTGCGATGCGCGCGGCGATCCAGACGGGCTCGTCCACCGCGACTCTGTGTGTGACGCCCGCCTCGAAGTGGTCGCCTCGGTCGAGGGATTCGCTGCGCGCGACCACGCGGCCTCCGACCACGAGCTCGAGCGCGCCGAAGTTCACGCGGCCGGTGGCGCGCGCGACGACCTCGACGACGCCGGGCTGCGCCAGCTCCACCACGTCGCCCGGCCCCGCCCCGCCCGCGTTCAGCTCGAGCAGCGGCCCGTTCGTGATGAAGCTGCGGCCGGCGCGCAGCGCCGCGAGGAACGCCTCGGTGGAGTGCTCTGCGGCGAGCGGCACGTACACGCGCGCGAGGTCGCCGATGAACCAGTCGGTGCCCGTGGAGAACGGCACCGCGAGGCCGACGTCGAGCAGCGGGTAGTAGACCTGCGCGAAGCTCGCGTGGTCGCCGCGGGGGACCACGTCGCTCCCCGAGCCGTCGAAGAGATTCTGCGCGTCGACTCGCCCGAGCACCCAGCTCGGCAAATCCTCGTATCCCTCCCCTCCGTGTGCCCAGATCACGGTCGCCCGCTGCGCGCGCGCTTCGGCCATGCCCGCCGCCAGCCCGGGTGCGTCCACCTCCGTACCGGCGAGAATGGGGCCGATGCTCACCGGCTCGACCAGGCGCTCGAGGTCGAGCAGCAGGACGTGCCCGTAGCCGATCGAGTACTCGGCGAAGTTGTGCCGCAGCTCCGCGCCCCAGCCGAAGCGCGTCGTGGTTGTGGCGAGCGCCGCGACGTCCGCGCGCGTGAGCTCGTTCGTGGTGTAGGGAACGGTGGCGTCGTGGCGGATCAGGTACGAGAGCCACGCAAAGTCGAGCTGATCGGCGGCGGTCGCGCCGCGCAGGTAGGCCTCGACGCGCGCCCGGTCCCAGCCCATCAGGTGGAGGTGCGTGTTGCCGGAGGCGAGCCCGCGCCGCGCGGCGCTCGCGAAGCGCACGAGCGGAAGGTCGAGCTCCGCGCCGCTCTGGCCGGTGAGGTCGATCTCGCGCCGGCTCATCGCCGTCTCGAGGCCCTGGAAGGCCTCGATGCGCAGCCGCTCGGCGGGCACGAGCAGCTCGAGCGACGGATTGCTCGCGTGCCAGCCGTTCGGGCGCGGCTCGTAGGCGCGCGGCTCGGCGAGGTCGAACGCGAGGGGGCTGCCGTCGGCGCGCGTGATGCGCACATTCCCGGCGAGCGGCGCACCGGTCGCGGAATCGTGGAGCGCGATGCGCAGCGGAACGAGCGGCTCGCCTGGCGCGGGCCGCGTCAGCGCGCGCTGCGCCGCGGCGAGCTCGTCGGCTGCGGCGAGCAGCGTCCCCTCGTGGGCGTGCGCCCCAGCGGCGAGCGCGAACGACGCGCTCAGCGCGAGAGCGCGAGCCACGCGATGCCGCCGAGCGTGTAGAGCGAGCTGGCGCCGAGCAGCGCCCAGCCGAGCCGACGGTCGCGCTTCACGCGCAGGAACAGCCACGCCCCGGTGAGCGCGAAGGCGAGCAGCGCCAGCGAGAGCACGTCGATCAGTACCACCCACGCGAGCCTGCCTCCGCTGGCTCCCTTCGCGTTCACGCGATGCAGCCGCTTCACCCCTTCGCCGAGCGTGGCGTCGCGCAGGTCGATCCGCGCCTCCGCCGCGCCGGGCGTGAGCGTCACTTCGGCGGAGCGCGCCACGCGCGCGAGCTTCACACGCCAGACCCCGTCCGCGAACGTCGCGCCCTCGACGCGCGCGCCTGAGAGTCCCGCGTGCGCGGCCGCCTGCGCCGCCGCGGCGCGCACGCGACCGACGTCCTCGCCCGCGCCGCCGAGCGCCTGCGCGGGCGTCGCCACGGTTCTCGCCGCGGGCTCCCCGCCGCCCACGCGGTGGATGATCATCCAGCCGCTCACGGTGTAGAGCGCGAGCAGCGCAGCGAGCCCGAGGGCGAGCACGCCGTGGATCGTGCGCAGCGCGGCGTAGCTCATCGGGTCACCAGATCGCCGCGGCGAGCGCGGCGGCCGCGAGCGTGCCGAGGACGCCGGCGCCGAGGCCGAGCGCACGCCCGTTCGGCCGCGGCAGGAAGAGCCCGAGGCCGCTCGCGATCGAGAAGAGCAGCGCCGCCGTAGCCAGCTCGGTGTACAGCGACCAGCTCCGCTCGAAGAGCGCGCCGCGCGCCACGCTGAAGCCGTGCAGCGCGCTCACGACGCCGAGCGGCCCGCCGTCGCGCTCGCGCACGCGCGCCTCCCCGCCAGCCGACACCGCGACGTCGTAGCTGCGCCCGGGGCGGATCAGCCGGAACGCGAGGCTGCCGTCGTCGCCAGGCTTCAAGGTGTGCGGGAGCACGTGGCCGCTCAGGCCGAGTGCGCCCCGGGCGGCTTCGGCCTGCTGCTCGGGGGCGACCCCGACGAGCGGAGCGATTTGCGTGCTCCACGCGCGGCGCGCCTCGCGCTCGATGCCGTGGTTGAGCAGGATCGAGCTCACGCCGAACACGACGACGTACGGAAGGCACAGCAGCCCGAGGTAGAGGTGCAGGTCCAAGAGCCAGCGCCGCATGGGAATCCTTCGCGTGCGGTCGATGCCACGGTTCGCGGCGCGGCGCCAGGCTCTTCGCGCGCCGCGACCCGCGCTGTGCGCGCCGCCAACGGTTCAGCCGCGCGCGGGGGTCGCGCCGGCGCGCAGTCTGCGGATCAGCGCGGGCTCGACGCCGAAGCGGTCCAGCAGCGCGTCTAGGCGCTGCTGTGCGGCGCGATCGAAGCGCTGCACCCGCTTGCCCAGGATCAACTCGTTCTTCAGCGAGTGCTCCCAGCCCGCCAGCTCCGTCACCGTCACCTGGTAGCCGCTCGCCTCGAGCGCGAGGGCGCGGATCACGTTCGTCAGGTGCGCGCCGAACTCGCGCCGATGCCAGGGGTGCTCGAACAGCGCGGCGCTCGCCGGGTCGGCGGGCTTCGAGCTCGCGAGCTGGCGGGCGACCTCTGCCTGACAACACGGCACGACGGCGACCCAGTCGGCGCCGTGCGCGAGCGCCAGCGCGAGCGCGTCGTCGGTGGCCGTATCGCAGGCGTGCAGCGCCGTGACCACGTGCACGCGCGCCGGCAGGGCGTTCCCGGCCTGGGCGATCTGCGCGGCGACGCAGCACAGCCGCTCGAAGCCGTAGCGCTCGGCGCGCTGGGCGGCGGCCTGCGCGAGCTCCGCGCGCGCCTCGATCGCGCTGAGGACGCCGCGCCCCGCCGGCCCGACCCGGAGCGCGTAGAGCAGGAAGCCGAGCGAGCTCTTGCCCGCTCCGCAATCCACGAGCGCGGGCTGCTCGTGGCGCGCGTACACGTCGTCGAGCGCGGGGCCGAGCAGCCCGACGAGGTGGCGGATCTGCTTCAGCTTGCGGCGCGCGTCGGCGTTCAAGTCGCCGTCGCGCGTGAGCAGGTGCAGGTCCTGAAGCAGCGCGAGCGGAACGTCCTCCGGCAGCTCGCTCGCGACGCGCTCGCGCGGGATCTTCTCGCGGGCGCGCGTCATGCCGCGTGACACACGGCCTCGACGACGTCGTCGTCGGGGTCGGGCACGAACGCGCCGTCGTACGTGGGGTGGTAGATGGCGCGCACGCCGGGCGCACCGTTGTCGCGCCCGCCTGCGCCCAGCGCGGCGCGGTGGAACGCGTCGACCTCGGCGCGCGCCGTGAAGCCGACGTGGCGCGGCGCCGCCGGCTCCCGCACCTCGATCACCCAGTAGATCGGGCGCGCGGGGCCGAACGCGCACACGCGCCGCGCAGGGAGCTCGGGATCCCAGCTCGCGGTCCTCTCGAGCTGGAGGCGTGCGCCGAGCGGCGCGAAGGCCGCCTCGTAGAAGCGCTTCGCGGCGTCGTCGTGCGTCGCGTACGCGGAGACGTGGTCGATCATCGCTCGCTCCAGCGGCTGCGGAGTCACTTCCAGTCGAACTGGAGGTCGATCCGCACGTCGGGGTGAAGGCTCTGGTGCACCGGGCAGGTGTGCGCGGCGCGCTCCAGCACCGCGCGCGCGTCCTGCGGGATGCCGGCGGGCATCGCGATGCGCAGGCCGAGCCGCCCGATCCGACGCAGCGGCGAGACGACCATCTCCTTCTCGACCTCGGCGCGAGCGCCGGTCATGTCCCAGCCGTGTCGCCTCGCGACGATGCCCATCACCGTGAGCATGCAGCTGCCGAGCGCCGCGCCCACGAGGTCGGTGGGGGAGAAACGCTCGCCGCGGCCCTCGTTGTCCTTGGGCGCATCGGTCTCGAGTCGCGAGCCCGAAGGTTCGTGCAGCGCCTCGCAGTGCAGGTCTCCCTGATAAGTGACGGCCATGCGGACCATTTCGTTCGGGCTCCTCTCGGCGGCAACCGCCGGAGCGGCGTTTGCTTGGCCTCGCTGCGCGCGCCCTGCGCCGGGGGACCGGCGCGGGACGCTTGCGGATTCTCGAGTCGCGTTCGGGCGTTGCGGGGAGGCTAGGTGAGATGGCGATCGCGCGACGAGGCGGCGTGCGCGAGATCTCGAGCGGCCCCTACCTGCTCCAGCGCGTCGGCCAGTGCGGATGCCACGGCCGCTCGCGCTCGAAGGCGAGCGCGGCGCGCAGCACGAGATCCTCGCGATGCCGCGGGCCGACGACCTGGAGGCCGACCGGCAGGCCGCGCTTCGAGAGCCCGGCGCGCATCGTCGCCGCCGGGTGCCACGACAGGTTGAAGGGAATCGTGAACGACGCGACGCCGGCCGGCGGCTGCTTGCGGCCCTCGGTCTCCTCCGGGAAGGGACCCTTCGCCGGCGGCGGGTCGTAGGGCACGGTGGGCGTGACCAGGAAGTCGACGCGCGAGAACACGTCGGCGCACCAGGCGTTCAGCTCGTTCCGCATGCGGTTGATCTCGCCGAAGCGCTCCGGAGTCATCTTCGCGCCGGTCTTCACGCCGGTGATGAACGCGCGCGTGAACAGGTGCTCGTCCTGGGGTAGGTGCTTCGACAGCTGCGAGAGCTGCGCGAACGCGCCGAGCATGCCCCAAGCGGCGCCGAGGGCCGGCGGGCCGCCGGCGATCGGCACGAGCCGGTGGCCCAGCTTCTCGAAGGCCTGCGCCGCGTCCTCGACGATCGCCGCCACGTCGGACTGCACGACCGCGCTGCCGAGGTCCGGCGAGAAGCCGAAGCGCGTCCCGGCGGGCAGCTCCTCGGCGAGCGCCTCGACGTAGGAGATGCCCGGGTGCGGGAGCGAGTTGGGGTCGAGTGGGTGCGGCCCACACGTGACGTCGAGCTGGAGCGCGGCGTCGGCCACGCTCTTCGTGAGCGGGCCCGCGACCGCGGTGTCGCCGGTCTCCCACGCGGGCAGCATGTCGTGCGGAACGCGCCCGTAAGAGGTCTTCAGGCCGAACGCGCCGACGAAGCTCGCGGGGATGCGGATCGAGCCGCCGCCGTCGCTCGCGGTGACGAGCGGCAGCACGCAGCCGGCGAGCGCCGCGGCCGACCCGCCCGAAGAGCCCCCGGGCGTGCGCTCGAGGTTCCAGGGCGAGCGCGTGACGCCGTAAACGAGGTTCTTCGTGATCGCGGTGTGACCGAACTCGGGCGCGTTCGTCTTGCCCACGACGATCGCGCCGGCCGCCTTGAGCCGCGCGACCTGCGCCTCGTCGCGCTCGGCGATGCGGCCCTTGTAGAGCAGGCTGCCCCGCGTGTTCGGGAGCCCCGCGGCGTACTCGAGGTCCTTCACGCCGAGCGGGATGCCCTCGAGGGGCCGCGCCTCGCCGCGCGCGATGCGCGCCTCGGCGTCGCGCGCGTCGGCCAGCAGCGCCTCGCGCTCGCGCAGCGCGACGACCGCGTTGAGATCGGGATTGGTCTCGTCGATCCGATCGAGCACCGCCTGCATCAGCTCCACCGGCGAGAGCTTGCGGAGGCGGAGGCGCGCGATCAGCTCCGTGAGCGTGAGAGAGAGTGCGTCGTGCATGCGGCGATTCTACCCCGCGGCGGCGGCGCGGTGGGATTCCGTCGCCGGGGGGCCCTGCCGTCTGCGCGACCCGCTGGCCTCGTCGAGCGCCAGGTCGTCGCCCACCTCGTTCACGTTCGCGCCCGTTCGCTGGATCTCGACGCGCGGGGCGACGCTCTCGCCGCGGCGTGGGGAAGCGAGGCGACCCCGGGGCATCACGTCGTCGGTGATCCCGGACCGGTGCCGGGCGCGCCCCACGACTCGTCGCGGTAGCGTCGCCGCGGGGAGGTGGATCATGGGCGACGACGATGTGCAGGCGAAGATTGCGCGGCTCGAGGCGGAGAACGCAGCGCTGAAGGCGAAGGAGCGGCGCGGCACCTAGCTGCGCGTGAGCGAGAAGGGCGGCGTGTCGCTCTACGGCATGCGGCGCTTCCCGGTCACGTTCTACCGCGAGGAGTGGGAGCGCATCCTCGGTATGGGCGAGGAGATCCGCGCGTTCATCGCGCAGCACGCCGCGGAGCTGAAGACCAAGGGGGGCGCGGAGTGAGGGCGCGCGAGGCGCTGGCGCTCGCCGCGCTCGCGAGCGTCCTCGGCTGCGCGCAAGGCGGCCACGGCGCCCACGCAGCGCGCGCGCGCGACGGCGAGCAATGTCACGCGTGCGCGATGCACGCGGAGAAGCACGGCTCGGCGTCAGCCGCCGCAGAGGGCACAGCGGCGACGGGCGCGCAGTCCGAGCGCGCAGCGGACGCCAGAGCTGCGAGTGCGGCGGGCTCCGGGCATGCCTCCAAGCCGGGCGGCATGCACGGCGCGGGCGGCATGCATGCCGAGCACGCGGCGCGCCACGCCGCCATCGACCGGCTGGTGGCGATCGAGGAGATCCAGCAGCTCAAGGCGCGCTACATGCGCTGCATCGACACCAAGGACCTCGCCTGCCTGCGCGACCGCGTGTTCACGCCCGACGCCGTGCTGAGCTTCCACGGCGGCGACTACGCCATCGACGTGAAGGGCTGGCCGGAGATCGAGAAGTTCTATCAGGGTGCGTTCTCGCCGCAGAAGTTCGGCATGCATCAGGTGCACACTCGCGAGATCGAGGTGAGCGGCGACGCCGCCATGGGCGTCTGGTACCTGCACGACGTGTTCGTGAACCTCGAGCAGAGCACCACGCTGCAGGGCAGCGCGCTCTATCACGACGAGTACGTGAAGCGCGACGGAGCCTGGCGAATCGCGAAGAGCACGTACCAGCGGCTGTGGGAAGAGACGACGCCGCGCGACCCGCGCACGAAGCTGGGCTCGAAGCCCGTTGAGGAGTGAGAGCGGGCTCGGCGAGCAGCGGCTGCCGGCGGCGAAGACGAGAACCTCAGGTCGCGCGAGGGCGACTCGTCCCCCGTGCCGGCTTCCGCCCGGCGCGCGCAGGCTGCTTCGCCTTCGCGCGTTTCCCCGCTTTCGCGCTCGGCGAACGCGCTCCGCGCTCCTTCTGGAGCGCCGCGAACCCGACTCCGCGGGCGATCCAGCCGGACAGGTCGGCGTCGTCTTCGAAGCCGGCTGGCGCGACCTGCACGAACCCGCGCATCGGGCGGCCCGTGAAGTCCATGGGGCGAGCGTGCGGGAGCGCGAGCGCCGCTTCGTAGGCGGCGGGGCCGACGCGCACCATCAGCTCGTCGCGAATCACGCCAACGGCCATGGCACCGTTCGCGAGGAACGCCACGCCGCCGAACATGTGCTTCTCGCGAACGCGCTCGTCCCCGTCGAGCAGCTCGCGGATCCGTTGTGCGAGGCCTTCGTCGTAGGGCATGCCGACCTCCGCGGGCGCGGCGCACTGACGATACGCCCGTCACGAGAGCTCGAGGGTGGGCGGCGTGGGCCTGCCCGGCGCGAGCCAGACCTCGAGCTGGCCCGGCCTCACGTTCGACGCGTCGAAGCCGCGAACCCGGGTCAGCACGATGCCGGGTAGGGCCGGTTCCCGCAGGATTCCCAGCGCCTCGATCGGTTCACAGCTCGCGGGCGGGCGGTTACGCGCCGCTCGCCGCCGCCTTCCGGCCCGCGCGCCTCCCGAAGAAGGTGCTCTCGCCGATGCAGGTGCCGCTCGAATAACCTTTGCCGTCCTGCGCGATGTTCGACGCGCACGCGCCGGCGGCGTATAGGCCGCGGATGGGGGTGCGATCGGGCCGCAGCACCTCGCCGTCGCGCGAGACGCGCAGGCCGCCGAGCGTGAAGGTGCGGAACGGGCCGCTGCCCAGGGACCCGCGCAGCGCCGCGAACGGCGGCTTGTCGAGCGGCTTCAGCCACTTCGCGTACTTGTGGAGCTCGGGATCCTCGCCGCGCGCCGCGTGGGCGTTGTACTCGGCCAGCGTCTTCTGGAGCGCGCCCTTCGGCATGCCCAGGTCCGCCTCCATCGAGGCGAAGTCGTCCCACGCGTCGACGACTTCCCAGCCGCCGAACTCGGGGCGGCCGAAGATCTCCTCGTCGACGATCAGGTACGCCTCGGCGTCGGGCTGCTCGGTGATCTCGATCGACGAGCGCGAGTGGTAGACGTCCTCCGCCACGAAGCGCTTGCCGAGCTTGTTGACCAGCACGCCCTTTAGCAACGACTCGGGCGGATAGAACGGGTAGGTGAGCAGCGCGCCGGTCATGTGCAGCGCCTCGCCACCCGCCGCGAGGCCGAGCTGGATGCCGGCGCCGTCGTCGCTCGGCGTGTACTGCCGCTCGAGCCGCGCGTCGAGCAGCTTCGGCGCGTACTCGCCGAGCATCTCCTCGTTCGCCGTGAAGTGGCCGGTCGCGAGGATCACGCCCTTGCGGGCGCGCACCGTGCGCTCGCGCTCGAAGTTGCGGTAGCGCAGGCCGACGATGCGATCGCCGTCGCGCACCAGCTCGCGCACCCAGCACTCGATCTCGATGCGCGCGCCCAGCTCCTTCGCGCGCGCGATCAGGATCTCCATCATCTTCGCGCCGCCGAGGTGGCCCTCGAGCGCCACCTTGTGGCCGCGCGGCGCCGGCCTCGCCTGCTCGCGATAGGGCCACGCCTCCTCGTTGCCGCTCCAGATCAAGCACTCGTCGGTCATCTGCAGGACGTGCTTGCCCTTGTACATCGAGTCCTTGAACGGGACGCCCTGCGCCACCAGCCAGTCGAAGTGGGCGACGCTCTCGCTGCAGTAGAGATGGATCTTGTCGCGATCCGGGTCGGGCGTGTTCGCGACCAGATACTTCTCCATGTCCTCCACGCTGTCGGCCACGCCGACCGCCTTCTGCACGCGCGTGCCGCCGCCCAGGTAGACGTGGCCCGCCGCCATCGCCGTGACGCCGCCGCCGCCACTCGCGCGCTCGAGCACGAGCACGCTCGCGCCGGCGAGCCGCGCCTCGATGGCGGCGCAGGCGCCCGCGCAGCCGAGGCCGGCGACGACGACGTCGACCGCGTCGTCCCAGCGCGCGATCTCGCGCGCGTCGAGAACTCGATAGTCGTGCCCAGGCATGTCGCCTCCTGCGGTGCGCGGGTCGCGCAGGCTAGGAGGCTCGGATGCAGCGGGGCAACCGAGCGCGCCCGGGGAGTCCACGCGCGGTTCGGCACGCGGCCCCAGCTGAGGCACGCGGGCGCAGCGCGGCGCCCCGCTCGCCGCGGGAACCGCGCGGGCGATGCGGGGCACGTCGCTTGCATTCCTCCCGCGGCATCCTCTGGTGAAGGAGCGCGAAGCCCATGCCCCAAACCCAAGGCGCACGAGCAGCAGTTGCCCTGCAGCCCAGCGAGCACTTCGACGTGCTCATCGTAGGCGCGGGCATCTCGGGCGTCGGCGGCGCCAAGCACCTGCGAGATCAGTGCCCCGGCAAGAGCTTCGTGGTGCTCGACGCGCTCGAGAGCTTCGGCGGCACCTGGCTCACGCACACCTATCCGGGCATCCGCTCCGACAGCGACCTCTACACCTTCGGCTACCGCTTCAAGCCCTGGACGAGCGCGCCGATCGCGAGCGCCGGCGAGATCCTCAAGTACATGGGCGAGGTGATCGCCGAGAACGACCTCGCGCGGCACATCCGCTACCGACACAAGATCGTGTCGGCACGCTGGTCGAGCCGCGAGAATCTGTGGACGGTCGACGCAGTCCGCACCGACACGAACGAGCCGCTGCGCTTCACCACGGGCTTCCTGTGGATGTGTCAGGGCTACTACCGCCACGCGAAGGGGTACACGCCCGAGTGGAAGGACATGCAGCTGTTCGAGGGCACGATCGTGCATCCGCAGACGTGGCCGAAGGATCTCGACTACAAGGGCAAGCGCGTGCTCGTGATCGGCTCGGGGGCGACGACGGCGACCGTCGTGCCCGCGATCGCCGCCGACACGGCGCACACGACGGTGCTCCAGCGCTCGCCCACCTACTTCCACCCCGCTCCCAACGCCAACGAGCTCGCGGACACCCTGCGCACGCTCGAGGTCGACGAGACCTGGATTCACGAGATCGTGCGGCGCAAGATCCTCCACGACCAGCACGTCTTCACGCGGCGTGCGCGCGAGGAAGGCGACGTCGTCAAGAAGGAGCTGCTCGACGGCGTGCGCGCCTTCCTGCCCGAGGACGAGGTGCGCAAGAACTTCACGCCGCGCTACCGGCCCTGGCAGCAGCGCCTCGCGTTCGTGCCGGACGGCGACCTGTTCAAGGGCATGCTCGCCGGCAAGGCGTCGGTCGTGACCGAGGAGATCGACCGCTTCACGAAGAAGGGCGTGCTGCTGAAGTCCGGCCGCGAGCTCGAGGCGGACATCATCATCACCGCCACCGGCTTCGAAATCAGCATCCTCGGCGACATCGCGTTCACGATCGACGGCAAGCCACTCGACCTGCACGACACGGTGACCTACCGCGGGATGATGTTCACCGGCGTCCCGAATCTGCTCTGGATCTTCGGCTACTTCCGCGCCTCCTGGACGCTGCGCGCCGACCTGCTCGCCGACTTCGTGTGTCGGCTGCTGAACCACATGGAGAAGACCGGGCGGAAGCGCGTCGAGGTGGCGCTGCGGCCGGAGGACGCGGGCATGCCGCTCTTGCCGTGGATCGACCCCGAGAACTTCAACCCCGGCTACCTGATGCGCGCGATGCACAAGCTGCCGCAACGGCTCGACAAGCCCGAGTGGCAGCACACGCAGGACTACTGGCGCGAGAAGACGGAGATCCCGGCGATCGATCTCGACGGGAAGGAGTTCGTGTACGGGTGAACGGGAGCTGCTCGGATCAGCCCCGCACCAGCTTCCCCGGCAGCTCGCCCGTGCTCTCGCCGTTCTCGAACGTGACCGCGCCGCTGCAGATCGTCGCGACGTAGCCGCGCGCGCGCTGGACGAGGCGCTTGCCGCCGGTGGGGAGGTCGTACGCGATCTCGGGCTTCGCGACGCCGAGCTTCGCGAAGTCGATCAGGTTGAGGTCGGCCTTGAGCCCGACTGCGATGCGGCCGCGATCGGTCATGCCGACCAGGGCCGCGGTGTCGGCGCTCTGGGCCTTCACCAGCTTCTCGAGCGGCAGCTTCGGGCCGCGCGTGCGGTCCTTCGCCCAGTGCGAGAGTAGGAACGTCGGGAAAGAGCCGTCGCTGATCAGGCCCACGTGGGCGCCGCCGTCGCCGAGGCCGGGCACGACGTGCGGGTGCTGGAGCATTTCGTAGACCGCGTCGAGGTTGTAGCTCGCGTAGTTGAGCAGCGGCCGGTAGAGCAGCGCGCGGCCGTCGTCCTCGAGCAGCGCGTCGTAGGCGAGCGCCTCCGGCGCGACGCCGCGCCGCTTCGCCTCGGCAGCGAAGCTCTGGTCCTCCGCAGGCTCGTAGTCGCCGGAGCGGAACGTCTTGTCGAAGCTCCACACCAGCATCGCGAGCGCGGGATGCGGCCGCTCCGCGAGCAGCTGGGCGCGCACGGCGGGATCGCGCAGCTTGGCCAGGCGCTCGCGGCGCGGGAGCTTCGCGAGGCCCTGATAAGTCGGGTGCGAGCAGAACGGATTCAGCGAGGCGTCGAAGCCGAGCAGGATGCCGATCGCGCGCGCCGCCACCTGCGCCTTGAACGGAAGGCCGTGGGCGTTCGCCTCGTCGAGCTGCCGGAGCGCGCCGCGGAACGACTCCGGCGACTGGTCCGCCTGCGCCAGCGAGATCGAGGCCGGCCGCCCGGACACCTCGATCATTCTGCGGAACATCTCCCACTCTTGGTCGCGGCCGGCGAAGTCGGTGACGATCTCGAACACGCCCTTCCCCGCCTCGCCCATGCGGCGCGCGATGCCGACCAGCTCGTCCGCGGGCGCGGTGAGGCTGGGCGTGAAGCGCCCGTCGCTCGCGCGGTGGTTCTTGGTGCGCGAGGTGGTGAAGCCGATCGCGCCGG
>CAYWRY010000055.1:0-23644 GCA_964460485.1 uncultured Spirochaetales bacterium | reverse complement strand
CCGTCGCTCGCGCGGTGGTTCTTGGTGCGCGAGGTGGTGAAGCCGATCGCGCCGGCGCGCACCGCGTCGCGCGCGAGCACGCCCATCGCGTCGATCTCGGCGGGCGTCGGCGCCTCCGTGTGGTCCGCGCCGCGCTCGCCCATCACGTAGAAGCGCAGCGCGGCGTGGGGCACCTGCGCCGCGATGTCGAGGGCGTGCGGCTTCGCGGCGAGCGCGTCGAGATACTCGGGGAAGCTCTCCCACTTCCAGTCGATGCCTTCAAACAGCACCGTGCCCGGGATGTCCTCGACGCCTTCCATCAGCTTGATCAGGTAGGCGTGCGTGCCCGGCTTCACCGGCGCGAAGCCGACGCCGCAGTTGCCCATCACCACGGTTGTTACGCCGTGCCAGCAGGAGGGCGAGATCAACGCGTCCCAGGTGGCCTGACCATCGTAGTGGGTGTGCACGTCGACCCAGCCGGGCGTGACCAGCAGGCCGCGCGCGTCGAGCTCTCGGCGGCCGCGCTCTGCCACCTTGCCGACGGCGACGATGCGCCCGCCCTGTACGCCCACGTCGCCGCTGAACGGCGCGCCCCCCGAGCCGTCGACGAGGGTGCCGCCGCGAATCGCGAGGTCGAGCATGGACGCCTCCTAGCTGGGCCGGCGCAGCGCGCCGACCTGTTCGCACGAGCTCGAGAGGTCGAAAAAGTTGCGCCCCTCGACGAGCAAGCCGTCGCGATAGCGCCCGATCGTGACCCCCGCGATGCGGATCGCGTCGAGCGGTACCATCGGAACCTCCATCGGCCCCGCTGGGCAGCGTGCCGCAGAAGCCGACGCTCGCCAACCAGCGCTCGTCCCGGCGTATGCTCGCGTCCTCCTGGGAGGCTCCATGAAGGACTACGAGCAGTACGACGGCCTCGGACTCGCCGCGCTGGTGAAGAAGCGCGCGGTCTCCGCGAGCGAGCTGCTCGAGGCGGCGCTCGCGCGCTGCGAGGAGCGCAACCCGGCGCTCAACGCGGTGGTGATCCCGATGGTCGAGCAGGCGCGCGCCGCGGTGAAGGGCGAGCTGCCGAAGGGCCCCTTCGAAGGCGTGCCCTTCCTCCTGAAGGACCTCCACCTCAACGTTCCCGGCGTGCGCACGACCAACGGCTCTTCGCTCTACGAGCAGAACGTGCCGATGCGGGAGAGCGAGCTGGTGGCGCGCTACCGGCGCGCCGGCCTCGTCACGTTCGGCAAGAGCGCCTCGCCGGAGTTCGGACTCACCTGCACCACCGAGTCGCGCCTCTTTGGGCGGACCAAGAACCCCTGGAACCGCGAGCACACCTCGGGCGGCTCCTCTGGCGGCGCGTCGGCGGCGGTCGCCGCTGGCCTCGTGGCGCTCGCGAACGCGAGCGACGGCGGCGGCTCGATCCGCATCCCCGCGAGCTGCTGCGGCCTGTTCGGACTCAAGCCGACGCGCGGCCGCACGCCGCTCGGCCCCGACACGGGCGAGGGCTGGAGCGGCATGAGCTGCGTGCACGCGGTGACGCGCAGCGTGCGCGACGCCGCCGCGCTGCTGGATGCGACCGCGGGCCCCGACCTCGGCGCCCCCTACGCCGCGCAGCCGCCGAAGCGGCCGTGGCTCGCGGAGGTGGGCGCGCATCCGGGGCGACTGCGCATCGCGCTGAACACCGAGACCTGGAACGAGGCCGCCACGCATCCGGACTGTGTCGCCGCCGCCGAGGACGCCGCGAAGCTGTGCGAGTCGCTCGGCCATCACGTGGAGCGCGCGCGCTTCGCGCCGAGCAGCAGCGAGGAGCTGCGCAAGGCGGGGCTCACCGTGATCGCGGCGAACGTGCGCTGGGCGATCGAGGAGGGCGCGCGCAAGCTGGGTCGCGAGCCGAAGCAGGACGACGTCGAGCCGGGCACGTGGCTGGTGGGCGCGCTCGCGAAGGGCCTCGATTCGGTGGCGTACGCCGGCGCGGTCAAGGTGCTGCACCGCACAGGCCGCGAGCTCGCGCAGTTCCTGACGCGCTTCGACCTGGTGCTCTCGCCCACCATGGGCACGCCGCCGCCGAAGCTTGGCGTGCTCTCGCTCTCCGCGCCCGATCTGCAGCAGCAGACGCGCGTGCTGATGGAGGCAACGGGCTATACGCAGCTTGCGAACACCGCCGGGACGCCCGCCATGAGCGTTCCCCTGCACTGGAACGCGGCGGGCCTGCCGATCGGCGTGCAGTTCATCGGGCGCCACGACGACGAGGCGACGCTGTTCCGCCTCGCCGCGCAGCTCGAGCAGGCGCGGCCGTGGTTCGCGCGGCGCCCTGCGTGAAGGGGAAGTGCTCGGAAGAGACGGTGCCGCGCGACGAGTTTCGTCCAACAACGTCCCCGCCCTCTCGAAGCTTTCGTCCAAGAACGTCCCCGAATCCGGAGGAAGCCCGATGCAGCTCGAAGTGACCCGCCTCGCCGGCGCGCTCGGCGCCGAGGTGCGCGGCATCGATCTCGCGCACGCGACCGCTTCAGACGCCGAGGGCATCCGCGCGCTGCTGCTCGAGCACGGCGTGCTGTTCTTCCCCGGACAGCGGCTCAGCGTGGAGCAGCACGTGGCGCTCGGCCGGCACTTCGGCCCGCTCGAGGCGCATCCCCACCTGAAGAACCCCTACACGCAGCACCCCGAGCTTTTCGAGCTGGCGGCGACCCACGGCGGCATCGCCGACGAGTGGCACACCGACCTCACGTTCCTGCCCTCGCCGTCGCAGATTTCGATTCTGCACATGGTGAAGTGCCCCCCAGTCGGCGGCGACACGATGTGGACGAATCTGTGCGCCGCCTACGACGCGCTCTCCGCGCCGCTGCGCGAGCTGTGCGACGGCCTCAGCGCGCTGCACGATGCGACGCCGCATGGGCAGCCCGACAAGATGACCGTCCACCCGGTCGTGCGCGTGCACCCGGACACCGGCAAGCGCGCGCTCTACGTGAACGAGCACTTCACGCGGCGCATCGTCGAGCTGTCGGCGGCGGAGAGCGAGACGCTGCTCGGCTTCCTGACCCGCTGGGTGCAGCAGCCGCGCTTCACGGTGCGCTATCGCTGGAGCGAGGGCGCGATCGGCATCTGGGACAATCGCTGCACGCAGCACTTCGTGATCACCGACTTCGCCGGCGAGCGCATCATCCAGCGCATCACCGTGATGGGCGACCAGCCGAAGGGCAACGACCCGCGCTGGCCCGCCTGGAAGCCCAGCTTCACGAGCGCCCAGACGCGCCACGATCGGCAGCTGCTGAAGTGGCACGCGGAGCGCGGCAAGAAGGCAGACTGAGCGCGCGCCTCGCGCGCGCCGCTCGGCGCGTCAGGCGGGCTTGCGCGGCCGCAGCAGCCCTTCCTGCGCGATCGTCGCGACGTGCACGCCGGCGCGGTCGAACACCTGGCCGGTGGCGAGGCCGCGCGTGCGGATCAGTCCGTGGCCGGTCATGTCCATCAGCAGCCAGTCGTCTGCGCGCACCGGGCGGTGGAACCAGACGGCGTGGTCGAGGCTCGCGCCCATGAAGTCGACGCTGCCCGGCCCGCCGCTGCTCGGCGGCCCGCCGGCGCGCGAGTTCGAGACCGCGTCCATCATGTTCATGTCGGAGAGGTAGGCGAGCGCGCAGTAGTGCAGGCGCGCGTCCTCGCCGAGCGGCAGCGGGAAGCGTCCCCAGATCAGCGAGCGCGGCGCCGGCACCTCCACCTCGCAGCGATCGAGCCCGGCGTCGTACACGCGCGGCAGCTGCTCGGGCGGCGGCACGCCGGCGGGCATCGCGAGCGGCTGCGACTCGACGCCCTCCTCGAAGCGCTGGAACGAGCATTCGAGCGTCAGGATCGCGCCCGCGCTCTGGCGAGCGATCACGCGCCGCGTGGTGAAGGAGCGCCCGTTTCGCACGCGGTCCACCTCGTAGCGCACGGGCTCGGCGAACTCGCCGCCGAGGATGAAGTAGGCGTGCAGCGAGTGGACGGCGTGCTCGGGCCGCACCGTCTGCGTCGCCGCCCAGAGCGCCTGCGCAATCACGAGGCCCCCGTAGATGCGACCCCACGGGTAGTGCGGGCTCTCGGCGACGTAGGTGTCGGGGCCGTGGGGCTCGAGGCGGAACACGCGGGAGAGGTCGAGGGCCGGCTGGGACTGCATGGGCGCGGCAACTTAGGAACTTTTTCGCGCGCGCTCCCCGGCCGGCGCCACGTCGAGGCCGGGGCCCCGCGCGCCGTCAGTCCGCCTCTTCGCGCTCCGCCGCCTCGGTCAGCTCCGCGGGCACGATCTGGTGCGCGGCCGCGCGCGCCGCGGCGTCGTGGCTTGGCGTGATCTCGTTGATGCGGTCGATGAGCCGCCGCAAGCGGCCGGTGCTCTTGCGGTCGAAGTACAGCACGAGCCGCGCGAGGCCTGGCGCGCCGCCCTTTTCTTCCGGAAGGGCCGCGCTGGCCTCGATCGCGCCGCGCACGAGCAGGTCCGCGAACTCGCGCGAGAGCGCCGCGAGCGCGGCGGGCTCCGGCGCCTCTTGCACGCGCAGCACGAGCCGGTCGCCCACGTAGCGGCTCGAGTGGTAGTTCCGGTAGAAGCGCGTGATCTCGGCGACCGCCTCGTCCACCGAGTCCGTCACGCGGAACAGCGCGACGTCGTCGGGCGAGATCAGCTTGCGGCCGAGCAGGTGCTCCTCCACGTACTTCGCCCAGTCGCGCCAGTAGTCGCCGCCCGGCGCGTCCACGAACACGACCGGGAGCATCTCGCTCTTGCCGGTCTGGATCAGCGTGAGCGCCTCGAAGCCCTCGTCGTGGGTGCCGAAGCCGCCGGGGAAGAGCGCGATCGCGTGGGAGTGGCGCACGAAGCTGACCTTGCGCGTGAAGAAGTACCGGAAGTTCACGAGCTTCTGATCGCCGCGGATCACCTCGTTTGCGGCCTGCTCGAAGGGCAGGCGGATGTTCACGCCGAAGGAGGCGTCGCGGCCGGCGCCGCCCTGCGCGGCCTGCATGATGCCGCCGCCCGCTCCGGTGATGATCATCCAGCCGTGGCGCGCCATCGCCTCGGCGAAGCGCTCGGCCTGCAACCAATCCGGCGCGCTGGGCTGCGTACGCGCGCTGCCGAACACGGAGACCTTGCGGATGCCCTCGTAGGGCGCGAACACGCGCAGTGCGTGGCGCAGCTCCTTGATGGCCGCGTTCACCAGCTTGAAGTCGCCCTCGGAGGGGTCGTCGCGCAAGAGGCGCAGCGCCGTGACGATCATCTGGCGCGCGTACTCGACGCTTTCGTCGTCGCGCGCGCCGAACTCGCCGCGCGCCGCGGCAATCAGCGCGTCGACCTCGGCGTTCAGGACTTCGCTGCGGAGCTCGTAGCGGCGGCGGGCGCGATTCATGCGCGGAGGTGTAGCGGCCACTCAGCTCGCCCCCTCGCCGCGCACCACGGCGGGCAGCGTGCGGGCGAGGATCCACAGGTCGCTCGCCAGCGACCAGGTGTCGATGTACTCGAGGTCGAGGCGGACCCAGTCCTCGAAGCCGATCTGGTTGCGGCCGCTGACCTGCCACAGGCAGGTGAGCCCGGGTCGCATGGAGAGCCGGCGGCGCTCGGCGGTGCGATAGGCGGCGACCTCGCTGGGGATCGCCGGCCGCGGGCCCACCAGGCTCATGTCGCCGCGCAGCACGCTCCAGAGCTGCGGCAGCTCGTCGAGGCTGAAGCGCCGCAGGAAGCGGCCCACCGGCGTCACGCGCGGATCGGACTTCATCTTGAAGACCGGGCCGTCCATCTCGTTGTGCGCGGCGAGCTCCGCCTTCCGCTGCTCCGCGTCCGCCACCATCGTGCGCAGCTTCGGCATGCGGAACAAGCGGCCGTTCAGCGAGCAGCGCACCTGGAAGAAGAAGACGGGGCCCGGCGAGGTGAGCTTGATCGCGAGCGCGCAGACTGCGATCAGCGGCGCGAGCAGCACGAGCAGCGCTGCCGCCCCCGCTAGGTCGATCGCCCGCTTCACCGCGAGCCAGCCCACCGGGTGGTGCACCGGGGCGAAGGAGAGCGCCGGCAGCGAGCCGAAGCGCTTCACGCGCGGGGTGGGCAAGAGGTCGCCGAACACGTCGGAAAGCAGCGTGATCGGCACGCCCGCGCGCGTGGCCGCGTCGACCACCAGGACCACCTCCTCGAGCTTCGAGCGCGGCACGGCGACGACCACCTCGTCCACCACCTGATCGGCGAGCACTTCCTCGATCGAGGCCAGCGGCAGCACGCGCGTGGCGTCCACCGCCGGCCCGCGCTTCGGAAGGCCCGCGTCGATGAAGCCGATCACGCGCAGGCCCCACTCCGGATGGCCCGCGATCACGCTCTCGACGTAGGCGGCGCGCGGCCCCGAGCCCGCGATCAGCACGTTGCGGGTGTTGTGGCCCGCGCGGCGCAAGATGCGCGCGGCGCCGAGCACGAGCAGGCGCAGCCCGCCGAGCACGCCGAGCTGGGTGCACGCCACCAGCAGCGGGAAGGAGCGCGGCACCTGCACCTTGGTCGCGAAGGCGACGAAGGCCATCGCGACCAACGAGGCCAGGGCGGCGAGGGCGAGCGAGCCAGAGATCTCGCCGACCGAGTCCCGGCGCCGGGAGTCGTAGAGATGGAGCGCACGCAGCGCGATCGGCCAGGCGAGCGCCGCCGCGAGCCCGAGCGGCAGCAGCGAGAGGCCGAGGCGCGAGACGCCGAAGGCCGGGGCCTGGACGATCAGCACGAACAGCGCGGCGCTGACGCCCACGTCGGCCAGCTGCAGCGTGGCGTCGATTTCGCGCGAGAGCGCCCGGAGCATGTCAGCGCGTTTCGGCACGACGCGCTGCAGGCTTGCGCGCCTTCCTGCGCACGCGCGAAGCGCGGGTGCGCCGGTAAGCTGCGCGGCCCGTGTCCACGCATCCCACGCTTCGCGCGCTCGCCTGCCCCGGCGTGAAGGCGCTCGCGTTGTCGCGCTTCGTGCGCTCGATCGGCGGCACGACGCTCGTGACCGCGCTCGGCTGGCACGTCTACGAGGTCTCCGATTCGAAGCTCGCCCTCGGATTGCTCGGCCTCGTGGAGTTCTTGCCCTCCGTCACGCTCGGGCTCGTGGCCGGCGCCGTCGTCGACGCCACCGACCGCGTGCGCGTCACCGTGCTCGCGCAGCTCGCCTGGTCGCTCTCCGCCGTCGCGCTCGCCCTGTTCGGCGGCTCGAGCCTCGGCGTGCTGCTCGCCTGCGCCTTCGCCTCGGCCGGCTGCCTCGCCTTCGAGTTCCCTGCGCTCGCGACGATCCTGCCGAACCTCGTGCCGCGCGAGATCTTCTCGAGCGCGGTCTCGCTGGTGGCGACGCTGCGCAATCTCGGCTGGACGCTGGGGCCCGGTCTCGGCGGGCTCGCGATCGCACGGCTCGGCGTCGAGCGCACCTACGCTTGCGCGGCCGGGCTGGTGCTGCTGAGCGCCGCGCTCGTGTCGCGCATCCCGCGGGCCGCGCCGCCCTCCGAGAAGCGCGAGATCTCCCTGCGCGCGATCCGCGAGGGCATCGCGTTCGTGCGCTCCGAGAAGGCCGTGCTCGGCGCGATGACCCTCGACCTGTTCGCCGTGCTGTTCGGCGGCGCGACCGCGCTCTTGCCCGTCTACGCGAAGGACATCCTGCGCGTCGGGCCGGAGGGCTTCGGCCTGCTGCGCGCCTCGATGACCGCGGGCACGTTCCTGATGTCGGCGATGCTGCTGATCCGCCCGCCGATCGAGCGGGCCGGCCGCGCGCTGTGCGCGGCGGTCGCCGTGTTCGGCGTCGCGACCATCGCGTTCGGCTTCTCGCGTTCGTTCCCGCTCTCGATCCTCGCGCTCGCGCTCGCCGGCATGGCGGACGAGGTGAGCATGGTGGCGCGCAACATCATCATCCAGCTCGGCACGCCGGATGCGCTGCGCGGCCGCGTCTCGGCGGTGAACGCGGTGTTCGTCGGCGCCTCGAACGAGCTCGGCGCGGCGGAGTCGGGCTTCCTCGCCCACCTGACGAGCGCGACGTTCGCGGTGGTGTTCGGCGGCTTCGCGTGCCTGGGCGTGCTCGCGACGGTGATGCGCGCGATCCCGCGGCTGGTGCGCTTCCGCGTCGCGGCGGCGCTGGCGCTCGCGCTACTGGGCGCGGGCGCGCTCGCCCCTGGCGCGGTGCGGGCAGAGAGCGAAGCGCGCGCGGCGCCCGCGCCGCAGGCCGTGCCTTTGGCGGCGTCGCTCTACGCGGCCCATCGCGACGACGGCGGCTTCTTCGTGCCCTGGGCGGGCGACGAAGCGCGCGGTTTCGCCTCGTTCCTGCGCTGGCAGTTCGCGCGGAATCCCTACGCGGGCCAGCGGCGCAATCCGGCGCCGCGCGTCGCGAACGACGGGGCCTCGCTCGCGCGGCCGCTCCCGCCCGGCGCCGCCGAGCTCACCTGGATCGGGCATGCGAGCTTCGCCGTACACGACGCGGCGGGCGCGTTCCTCACCGACCCGCACTTCGGACCGCGCGCGCTTCTGCCGGCCCGCCTCGTGCCGCCGGGCGTGCCGCTCGCTGCGATCCCACGGGAGGCCTTCGCGGTCGTCTCCCACAATCACTACGACCACCTCGACGCGTATGCGGTGGATGCGCTGCCTGCCGACTTCGCCTGGTTCGTGCCGCTGGGTCTCGCCGAGTGGTTCCGCGCGCGCGGGCGCGAGAACGTCGTCGAGCTCGACTGGTGGCAGAGCGCGCGGCGCGGCGACTTCACGATCACCTGCCTGCCCTCGCAGCACTGGTCGAAGCGGATCGAGCAGTCGACCAACGAGTCGCTCTGGTGCGCTTGGCTGATCGACTCCGGCGCGCGCCGCTACTTCTTCGCCGGCGACACCGGCTACTTCCACGGCTTCGCGGAGTTCGGGCGCCTCTTCGGCCCGATCGACGCTGCGCTACTCCCGATCGGCGCGTACGCCCCGCGCTGGTTCATGGACTTCCAGCACATGGACCCGAGCGAGGCGCTGCGCGCCTTCCGCGAGCTCGGCGCGCGCACGCTCTTCCCGATGCACTGGGGCACCTTCGAGCTGACGGACGAGCCGCCCGACGAGCCGCCGCGCGAGCTGCGGCGCCAGATGGCGGTGCGCGGCGTGCGCGAGGACGAGGTGGCGCTGCTGGCCGTGGGCGAGACGCGCGCCCTGCCCGCGCGCGCTCCGCGCCCCTAACGACTCGCGGCCACGTCGACCGGCACGGGGCACAGCGCCGATTGCCGTCCGTACAGGTCCGCGCGCTCGGAAACTCTGCGCGCAACACCGAACAGCCACGGCCGCTGGTCGAAGCTGCGGCGCTGGTAGCCGCGCGGACCCTCGTGGTAGCCGAGGTAGAGGTGGAAGGGATCATCCTTCGCGATGCCCGCGCTGCGCGCCAGCAGATCCGAGTAGAAGCCGACGAAGTCGACCACGTCGGCGAAGTCGTCGCGCTGCGCGTGGCGATTGCCGGTGCGGTCGCGGTAGTCGCTCCAGGCGGCGTCGACCACCTGTCCGTAGCCGTAGGCGGAGGAGGCGGGGCCGATCGGGATCACGCCGAGCGCCAGGCGCCAGCCCGGCCGCGCGCGAGCACGGAAGCGCGACTCCTGATGGAGGATCGCCATCGAGATGGCCGGGGCGACGCCCCAGCGCTCGCGCGCGCGCTCGGCGGCGTCGCGCCACTCGGGCTTCTCCGCGAACAGCTCGCACAGGTCGTCGAGCGTGCGCGGCGGAAGGTGCGTGCAGGCCTGCGCGAACAGCGCGAGTCCCGCGAGCGCGGTGGAGACCGCACCCAGGCGAAGCGCCGCGCTCGCGCGGGGCTCGCCCGCGGCGCGCTCAGGCACCCGGCGCCCGGCGGTCGTGCACGAGCACGGCCTCGCGCGCGTCGAACTGGATCTTCACCTTGCCGAGGCCCGCGCTGCCCTGCACGACGCCGAGGCCGAGCACGGGATGCTGGACGCGATCGCCGGCCGCGTAGTGGTCGCTCGCCGCATAGCCGCGCACCGGGCGCGAGAGATCGGCCTCCACCTTCACCGGCGCTGTGGGGCCCGCCGCTTTCTTCTTGCGCGCGCTCGGCGCCGCCTTCGGGCGCACCTTGTCGGCGCCCGCCTCGAAGGCCGGCTCGAAGCGCGGATCGCCGTCGAGGCGCGGCCCGCCGCTGTCGTAGGAGAAGCCGGGATCGCCCGGCGTGCGCAGCGTGAGGAAGCGCACGGGGACGTCGAGCTTCGCGCCGATCTCGCGCGCGAGCCGCTCGAGCTCCTTGATCCACGCCGCGCCCTTCTGCGCTTCGCGCTTCCGCGACAGCTCCCACCAGCGGAAGGAGCCGATCACGAGCAGCGCGGGCGGCGCCGGCGAGATCGCCTCACTGGTCTTCTCGGCCAGCTCGGCAACCAGGGACTCGCGGTTCGCCTCGGCGCCCGCCACCCAGGCGAGGCCCTCGAGCAGCGCGCGCAGCGGCGTGTCGCCGGTCTGCACGCGCGTGGCGCTGGGCGCGAGCCAGCGCACGACGGCGATTGCGAGCCGCCCGTCAGGGCCGACGCCCAAGAGGTCGATCGGCGCGGCGCCCCAATTCGGGTCGTCCGCGCCCAGGGCCGGATCGGGCTGCGCGCTCTTGAGCACCGCGCCCGCGTGCAGCGCGGTGAAGCTACCGGAGTCCGGCAGCGCGAGCGCCGCGCCACCTTCGGCGGTGCGCGTCGCGAGCGCCAGCGCGAGATGCTCGCTGTCGCGCGACGCCTTGCGCTCCGCGGCCAGCTTGCGGTTCGCCGCGACCAGGTGCTTGCGCCCGCTGGCCGCGCGTCGCGGCGCCGCCTCGCGTTCGGCGGCGAACTCCGCGGCGAGGATCTCGCCGTTCAGCGCGGCGGCGACCGCCTTGAACGCCTTCGCGTTGCGAACCTCGGCGCTCGCCGCGCGTTCGAGTAGCGGATGCTTGACCACGCAAAACCCCCGAATTCGTGTGAAGCGCGCGCGATCATAGGCCACGAATCCCGCTCAGTTAGGGTGCGCCGGAGCGCGGCAGGCGAGGCCGAGCCGCGGAACGGAGGCGAGCGTTGAGGCGGGCGATCCTGTTGCGGCACGCGAGCGCGCTCGACGCCAAGGAGGACGCGCTGCGAGCCCTCAGCCCGCGCGGCGCTCGCGAGGCTCGGCGCGCGGGCGAGCAGATTGCGGCGCTCGGCGCAGACTGGGCGCCCGCGCTCTCGCTGTGCTCCAGCGCCGCGCGCGCCACCGCGACGCTCGCGCAGGTGGAGCAGGCGCTCGCGCCGCCTCCGCGCCGCGAGATCGACGCGCGCCTCTACCTCGCGAGCGCGGGCGAGCTGCTCGCCGCGCTGCAGCGCGCCCCCGAGGCGGCGGTCTGCCTGCTCGTCGTCGCCCACGAGCCGGGGCTCTCGGCGCTCGTGCGCCTGTTGGCGCGCAGCACGTCCGAGGCGGCGCGCGCCGGCTTCGCGCGCGGCATGCCGCCCGGCGCGTTCGCGGCGCTCGCCCTGGACGTCGCGCGCTGGTCCGCGGCCGGCCCGCGCTGCGCCGAGCTCGCGGCGTTCGCGCGCGCCGACGAGCCGTGAGGCGCGCCCAGCCCGGACGTGGCGCGCGGTCGCGGCCGGCGGCTCAGGGCGAGCGCGAGGGCGCAGGCCGCCGCTTCGCCGCACGCGCCGCGAGCAGCAGCGCGAGCAGCGCTGCGTAGACGAGCGGCTCGCGCAGATCCTTCTTCACCAGCCAGACGAAGTGCGCGACGCCGAGCGCCGCGGCCGGGTAGACGAGGCGATGCAGCGAGACCCAGCGCCGGCCGAGGCGGCGTTGCCAGGCGCGGGTCGAGGTGAGCGCGAGAGGCGACAGCGCCGCGAGCGCGGCGAAGCCGAGCGTCACGTAGGGCCGCTCCAGGATCTCTTCGGCGAGCAAACCGAAGGCGAAGCCGAGGTCCAGCGCGAAGAAAGTCGCCGCGTGCAACAGCGCGTAGACGAAGGCGAGCAGCCCGAGCGTGCGGCGGTAAGGCGCGAGCACGGCGAGGCGCGGCGAGGCCCTCCGCAACGGCGTGACCGCGAGGCACGCGAGCAAGAGGCGCAGCGCCCAGGCGCCGGTGACGTGCGTGATCGCCTCCACCGGGTTTGCGCCCAGCGTGCCGCGCGCCGCGCCGAGCGCGAGCCCCGCGAGCGGCGCGAGCGCCACGGCCACCACGGCGGCGTGCGGCAGCCTTCGCTGCGCGACCGAGTGAGCCATGGGGGTGCAACCCGATCGGCTCAGAAGTACCGGCGCAGGTTCATGCCCGCGTAGAGGCTGGCGACCTGGTCGGCGTAGCCGTTGAAGGGCAGCGTCGGGCGCCGCGTCCACTCGCCGAGCCTGCGCTCGGAGCGCTGACTCCAGCGCGGGTGGTCGACGCGCGGGTTCACGTTCGCGTAGAAGCCGTACTCGCGCGGATTCTCTTCGCTCCACGTCGTGCGGGGCTGCTTCGCGACGAGCCGCATGCGCACGATCGACTTGATGCTCTTGAAGCCGTACTTCCACGGCACCACCAGCCGCAGCGGCGCGCCGTTCTGGTTCGGCAGCACGCGGCCGTACATGCCGACCGCGAGGATCGCGAGCGGGTGCATCGCCTCGTCCATGCGCAACCCCTCGCGATAAGGCCAGTCGAGCGTGCCGCGTTTTTGGCCCGGCATCTGCTCCGGGTCGACCAGCGTCTCGAACGCCAGGTACTTCGCCTGAGAAGTCGGCGCGAAGCGCTTCAGCACGTCGCCGAGCGGAATGCCCACCCAGGGGATCACCATCGACCACGCCTCGACGCAGCGCAGGCGATAGATCCGCTCCTCCAGCGGGAAGGCCTTCAGCAGCGCGTCGACGTCGAGTCGGCCCGGCTTCGCGACCTCCCCGTCCACGACGACCGTCCACGGCCGCGGGCGCAGCGCGTGCGCGTTCGCCGCGGGGTCTTCCTTGCCGGTCCCGAGCTCGTAGAAGTTGTTGTAGTGCGTCGCGTACTCCCAGGGCGTCGACTCTTCGTCGGTCCGGAAGCGCGCGGGAGCCGCGATCACTCTCGGCAGCTTCGCCGGAGCGGGCGCGGGCGTCGACGCGCGCGCCGCGGTGTCCTCGCCGCAGCCGAACAGCGCGGCCGCGGAGAACGCGGCCCCCGCCCGCAGCAGTTCGCGCCGGCGTAGCAGGAGCGCCTCGGAAGTCGCCTCGCGCTCGGGCAGCAGGCAGGGTCGAATCTCGCGCATTCTCGATCACCTCTCGACCCACCGAGACGCCGTGGCGCCGCGCCAGGTTACGCCCCGCTCTCGGGCCACGAGCCTCGCGCACGGACCTTGTCGCGCCATTCGGCCCCACGCGCGTCATAGAATGCGCCGCGCACCCGCTTCAACCCTGAGGCAGATGGAGACCGCATGGGCTTCTTGGCACCGCACACGGAACGGATCTACGCAGTGTTTCGGATCATGCTGGGCATGCTGTTGCTCCAGCATGGCACCCAGAAGATCCTCGGCTGGTTCGGCGGCGCACCCGAGGGCGCCCCGGCCGCGATCCTCTACAGCTCCGGCGCGATCGAGCTCGTCGGCCCGCTGCTAGTCGCCCTCGGGCTGTTCGCGGGCCCCGCGGCCTTCATCGTCTCTGGCACCATGGCCGTGGCCTTCTTCATCGGACACGCCTTCAACCCGCAGCAGAACCCGAGCGGCACGATCGTCCCGCTGCTGAACGGCGGCGAACTCGCGATCGCGTACTGCTTCTCATACCTCTTCATCGCCGCCAAGGGCTCCGGCATCTGGAGCGTCGACTCCGCGCGCAGCGGGAAGTAACGGCGACTCGCGCGAAGAGCTCGAGACGCTCGGGCCACTCGTGCAGCGCGGGAGGCGCGCCTCGACGACGCGCCGATCCGCGCCCTCCCCTGCCCATCGTTGTGCGGGGGAGCAGGCGCGAGCAGCGACTCCTCACACCGCGTCCCACTTCAGCTCGCGCTCGCCCCAGAACGAGTCCGTCACCTTCGCCCCAGTCTTCGCGCGCAGCGCCACCTCTTCATACGTACGCGTGTAGCCCGTGTGCTGGATGCGCCACTTGCCGTCGGCGCCCTTCACGTACACGTCCTCGTAGAACGCGGAGCCGTTCAGCGTCCAGCCCTGCTCGAGATTGATCACCGTGTCGTGGAGCGCCCAGATGCCCTTCGCGCGCGCCTCGCTCTCGAAGCTGATCTCGGGCTGATGCACCGTGTGGCTGCTCAGGAACTTCGGCGAGCCCATCGACTTCTCGAGGAACGCGAGGATCTCGTCCCGCCCCGCGAAGCTGTACTTGCCGCCGCCGTAGGAGCTGGTCGCGTCGGCGGCGAGGAGGTCGCGCAGCTCGCCCCAGAGCTTGCGGTCGATGCAGCGCAGGTAGCGGTACTTGAGCTGCTTGATCTCCTCGAGCGCCTGTAGGTCGATGGCCATCGATTCTCCTTCTCGGCGGGCGGCCCCGCTCAGCTCGGCGCCTGGCGCATGCTGCGCTTCAGTTCTCGACCGCGGGCAGGACCTCGGCGATCGCGCGCGCCGCCTGTTCGCGCAGCTCGCGCGTGCCCTGCGCGAGCGGCAACAGCACGAACTTCGAGACCCCGCCCGACACGTACTGCTGAATGCGCGCGACGAGATCCGCCGGCTTGCCGGCGACGATCTGCTCCGCACCGCCCGCGTCGGCTCGCACGCCGGCGTCGCCGGGCTTTCCTTCCGCCTGCCGCCGGGCCGCGGCGCGCGCGGCGAAGCGCTGCACGAGCGGATCGTCGGCGCTGCCAAAGCGGAACGGGATCGTCGCGCCGTAGTGATCCTCGTCGATCGCGCGCCCGACGCGCGCGCACTCGGCGCGGATCGCCGCGACCACGCCCGCAATTTCCCCGGGCGGCATGAGGCCGCCGAGCCAGCCCGTGCCGATTCGGGCGGTGCGGCGGATCGCGGCGGGGCTGTGGCCGCCGATCCAGAGCGGCAGCGGCTGCTGCACGGGCAGCGGGGAGATGCGCGCGCCTTGATAAGTGAAGTGCGCGCCGGCGAAGTCCACGCGCTCGCCGTTCCAGAGCCGCGCCATGATCTCGAGCGCCTCGTCGGAGCGCTTGCCGCGCTGCTTGGGATCCCGCCCGGTCGCCTTCCAGGTCGGATCGCCCTCGAAGCCGACGCCGAAGACGGGCAGCAGGCGCCCGTTCGACAGAAAGTCGATCGTCGCGCATTCCTTCGCGAGCACGAGCGGGTCGCGGTAGGCGACGACCACGGCATTCATGCCGAACTTGATGCGCGAGGTGCTGCCGGCGAGCGAGGCCATCGCCGCCATCGGCTCGAGCTGCGCGTCGTCGCCGATCAGCCGGTCGGTCTGCCAGAGCGAGTCGACGCCCCCCGCCTCGCACTGCTCGGCAAACGCAAAGTAGTCGCGCGCGCGGTCGAAGCCGAAGGCGGCGACGCCGAGGCCACAGCGGATCTTCGCGGCTCGCATCGCGGCGCAGCATAGGCCCGCCCGCGCGCGCCGCGGTAGCGTCGGCGCCCGACGGAGGACGCATGGGCAAATTCACGCGCGCCGAGCTGCTCGAGGCGTTCGAGGACTACAAGCGCCGCCGCGACGTCGCGTCGCAGACGGGCGACTGGAACGTCTGGGCGGACTGCTTCGCCGAGGACGCACACTACGTCGAGCACGCCTACGGCGAATTCCACGGCCGCGAGTCGATCCGAAGATGGATCTGCGACGTGATGGCGCCGTTCCCGACGATGACATTCCCGATCACCTGGATGGTCGTGGACGAGGAGAACGGCGCGATCGTCTGGGAGGTGCGCAACGCCTTCCCGGAGCCGTTCCAGCCGAGCGGCGAGCCCTACTCGTTCCCCAACTGGTCGCGGCTCGTCTACGCCGGCAACAAGCTCTGGAAGTCCGAGGAGGACGTCTACAACCCGGCACGCGACTCGGGCCGCACGTTCAAGGCCTGGATTGAGGCCGGCGGCAAGACGCGCAGCGGCGAGAAGGTGCAGATGGCGCACCGCTAGCCGCGCGTCGGTCTCGCGGCGGCGCCGGTCGCGCGCCGCGCAGGCGGCGGCGAATGCGCGATCGGGCGCGCAATCCGTCGGGCCGGGCGCGCCGTCCGCGGGGACGGGTTACCGTGCGGACCGCCGCGCCGGCAGCAGCGCTCGCGCGCCGGACGCCTCGAAAGGATCGCCATGCCCGAAGTCTTCGTGGTCGAAGCCGTCCGCTCCCCGCTCGGGCGGCGCGGCGGCGGCCTGTCGTCGATGCACGCCGCCGACTTGTTGGGGAGCGTGATGCGCGCAGCCGTCGCGCGCGCCGGGATCGATCCCCGCGAGATCGGCCAGCTGATCGGCGGCTGCGTCTCTCAGGTGGGCGAGCAGTCCTACAACGTCACGCGCACCGCTTGGCTCTCGGCGGGGCTCCCGCTCGAGGTGGCCGCCACCACGGTCGACAGCCAGTGCGGCTCTTCGCAGCAGGCGAGCACCCTCGCCGCCGGCCTGGTCGGCTCGGGACTCGAAGACGTGGTGATGTCCTGCGGCGTCGAGATGATGAGCCGCGTCCCGCTCGGCGCGAACTTCTCCGACAAGAAGCTCGGCCGGCCCGTGCCGAAGTCCTACTTCGCGAGGTACGCCTTCAACTCCCAGTTCCAGGGCGCGGAGCTGATCGCGAAGGAGTACGGCATCACGCGCGAGGACACCGACCGCTTCGGCCTGCGCAGCCAGCAGAACGCCGCGCGCGCCTGGAGGGAGGGCCGCTTCGAGCGCGAGGTGATCGCTCAGGACGCGCCGGTGCTCGATGCCGAGGGCAAGCCCACGGGCGAGAGCGTGCGCGTCGCGCGCGACGAGGGCATCCGCGAGACCTCGCTGGAAAAGCTCGGCGCGCTGAAGGCCGTGATGGAGGGCGGCCTCCACACCGCCGGCACCAGCTCGCAGGTCACCGACGGCGCCTCCGCGGTGATCCTCGCCAGCGAGGCGGCGGTGAAGCGCCTCGGCCTCGAGCCGCGTGCGCGCGTGGTGTACTCGACGATCGTGGGCGTCGACCCGGAGACGATGCTGAAGGGTCCGATCCCGGCGACCCGCAAGCTGCTCGACAAGACGAAGCTGCGCATCGAGGACATGGACGTGTACGAGGTGAACGAGGCGTTCGCGTCGGTGGTGCTGGCGTGGCAGAAGGAGTGCAAGCCGGTGGAGGAACGCGTGAATCCCAATGGCGGCGCGATCGCGCTCGGCCATCCGACCGGCGCGACCGGCGACCGGCTGATCACCTCGGCGCTCCACGAGCTCGAGCGCACGAAGGGCCGCTATGGACTCGTCTCGATGTGCTGCGGCGGCGGCCTCGGTACGGGCACGATCATCGAGCGGCTTTAGCGCCCGGCGCGATGCAGAGACTGGGAGCACACCGCAGCGTGCGCTGCGGAGCGGCCGTCGCGCGAGGCGCACGCGCGCTCGCGGCGGCCGTCGCGTTCGCGCTCGCAGCGGCGACGGCGCGAGCCGAGGCGCCCGGCGTCCACCCGCTCGCGCCGAACCGCGAGATGTCGCCGACCGCGGCGCTCGCAAAGCTGCCCGAGGGCATCCGCCCGCCGAAGATCGACGGCCGCCTCGGCGACTCGGCCTGGGAGTACGCGACGGCGCTCGGCCCGCTCACCCAGCAGACGCCCCACGAAGGCGCAGAGCCGACCTTCCAGACCGACGTGCGAGTCCTCTACGACGACAAGTTCTTCTACGTGTCGGTGCGCGCCTGGGACCCGGAGCCCGAGAAGCTCATCACGAAGGTGATGCGCCGCGACACCAGCCAGCGCCCCGACGATCGCGTGCTGATCACGATCGACACCTTCCACGATCGCCGCAACGGCTACATGTTCTCGACCAACCCCAACAGCGCCCGCTGGGAGGCGCTGATCGAGAACAACCAGACCGTCCGAGACCAGTGGGACGGCATCTGGTTTGCGAAGTCGCGGATCGACGCGGAGGGCTGGACCGCCGAGTTCGCCTTCCCGTTCCAGACGCTCGCCTTCGACCCGGCGCAGACCACCTGGGGCTTCAACGTCGCGCGCAGCGTGCGGCGGCTGAACGAGGAGAGCCGCTGGGCTTCCTGGCGCCAGAACAAGTTTCCGCTCGACATGTCCGAGGCGGGCACGCTCACGGGCATCGAGGGCGTGGTGCCCGGGGTCGGCCTCGACGTCGTTCCGTACGGCGCCGTCGGCGGTCGCATCGAGCGCAACGCCGACGAGGTCTTCGGCACGATCGAGCATCGCGACTACTCGACGCTCGATGCTGGCCTCGACGCGTTCTACAAGCTCACACCCTCGATCACCGGCGCGCTCACCTTCAACACCGACTTCTCCGACGCCGACGTCGACGCACGGCAGGTGAACCTCGACCGCTTCGCGCTCTTCTTCCCCGAGACGCGCGATTTCTTCCTGCAGGACGCCGGCATCTTCGATTTCGGCGGGATCGGGGAACAGATTCAGTTCAACGAGATCTCCAACCCGAACGGCATGCCGTTCTTCACCCGCCGGATCGGCATCTACTCGGACCCGATCGGCGTCGCGGACACCGAGATCCTCGACATTCGGGCTGGCGCGAAGGTCACGGGGCGCGTCGGACGCCTGAACTTCGGCGTGATGAACGTGCAGCTCGAGGACTTCGAGCTGTACTGCGACTTGGACGCGCCGCTCGGCTCCCGGCAGTGCGGCGACGCGCGCACCGCCGAGCGAGAGACGCGGGTCGACGTCGGCTCCAAGAACCTGTCCGTCGCGCGCGCCAAGTGGAACTTCGGCGCGGAGTCGACCGCGGGCTTCATCGCCACCTACGGCGACCCGAACACGCCCGGCGCAGGCTCCACGGTCGGCGTCGACTTCCGGCTTCGCTCGAGCCACGTGCACGGCAACCAGATCGCCGAGCTGATCGGCTGGGCGCAGCGCACGACGCTCTCCGGCGTGGCCCGCGAGTTCCGCCTGTTCGCCGACGAGCGCCCGCGCGACCTCGACTCGACGAACGACGAGGCCTACGGCCTGCGCTTCCGCTACCCGAACGACCACTGGTACGTCGACGCCTCGTGGACCCGGCTCGGCGAGGAGTTCAAGCCGACGCTCGGCTTCGCGAACCGAACGGGCATCGACCAGTTCCACACCTTCCTGCGCAAGCGCTGGCGGCCGTCGGCGGGCTACGTGCGCTTCTACGACAGCTTCCTGAAGGCCGATCTCGTCCAGGGTCTCGACGGCCACCTGGAGACGCTGATCATCAACCCGACCTTCCTCGAGATCCACAACGCGCTCGACGACTACGTCTACATCGGCGCCGAGTCGCGCAGCGAGATTCTCTCGGACCTCAATCCCTACGACTTCTGCAGCGGGTTCTACATCAACGAGCACCCGCTGATCTGCATTCCCGGCGCGCGCACGGGTGGCGGGCGCCGCCGCTTCGATTGGCAGCGCGTGCAGATCGGCTTCGGCATGGCGCAATCGCGCCCACTCGCCCTCTACCTGGACTACGCGTACGGCGGGTTCTTCGGCGGCCGCCTGCATTCGATCGAGGGCAACCTCGAGCTGCGCCTCAGCAAGCACTTCTTCGGACAGATCGAGTACATCGAGAACCGCGCGAGCGACATCGCCGACGAGAACTGCACGCTGGTGCTGGGTTCGCTGGTCTGCACGGTCGGCGAGAACGACTTCACCCAGCGACTCGTCCGGCTGCGCGCCCAGTTCATCTTCACGCCCGATCTCAGCTGGGACACCTTCGTGCAGTACGACAACCTGAGCGACTCGGTCGGCTGGAACAGCCGCCTGCGCTGGATCATCCAGCCGGGCAACGAGTTCGTGCTGGTGTGGAACGAGGCGCACGGCGCGAACACCGACGTGGAAGGACCCGACTTCCGCTTCCAGAGCGCCGGCCTCACGGCGAAGCTGGGCTGGACGTTCCGGTTCTGAGCGCCCGCGCACGGCGGGCTCGACCTCGCGGCCGATCGTGCCGAGGCGCTACGAGACGAGCCGCGCGAGCAGCCTCGGCCCGAGCACGAACAGGCCGGCGACCGCCGCCGCGAGCGCGGCGACCAGCACGCCGCCGGCGGCTATGTCCTTCGCCTTCGCGACGAGCGGGTGATGGTCGGGCGCGACGCGGTCCGCGAGCGCCTCGAGCGCGCTGTTCAGCGCCTCGGCCGCGAGCACGAGGCCGATCGCCAGGGCGAGCAGCGCGGCCTCGCCGCGCGACACGCGCAGCCACACGGCGAGGGCCGCAACGGCGAGCGCGGCCACGAAGTGGATGCGCGCGTGGGGCTCGCGCGCGAACGCGGCGAGGCCGCGCAGCGCGTGGCCGAAGCTCGCCGCGCGCGCGCGGAGCCAGCTCACGAGCGCGTCGCCTGGGCGGCTACGCGGGCGTAGTCGTCGGGCGTGTTCACGTTGACGAGCGCACCGCCCCCGGGATCGAGCGCAGCGAGGTCCTCGCCATCCAGCCAGCGCACGTGCAGTCGGTCGAGCAGCGCGCCGAGCGCGAGGCGCTCGCGGGCGAGACAGGCGCGCGCCGCGGCGAGCGCGGGATCGCGGCGATACAGGGCGCAGAGCGGCTGCGCGAAGCCGCCCGCCCGGGGCACCACGGCGTCGGCCTCGGGCGCAGCGACGAGTCCGAGCAGCAGGTCGGGCGTCATCGCCATCAGGTCCGTCGCCAGCACGAGCACGCGCTCCTCGCGCGCCGCCGCCAGCGCGCTCGCGACGCCGAGCAGCGCGCAGCGCGGCCCGGCGAGATCGGCGACGCGCCGGCCCGGCGCTCCCGCCGGCGGCGCGCCGCCCACGAGCAGCACCTCGTCGAAGAGGCCCGCCAGCAGCTTCGCGAGTCGCGTGCCGGCCGGCTCTTCGCCGACGGGGAGCTGCGCCTTGTCGCGACCCATGCGCGCCGAGGCGCCGCCCAGCAGCAGCGCCGCGCTCACGTTCGCGATGCGCGAGCCGGACCCCACGCTCAGCGCGCCGAGCGGGCGAACACGCCGTCGTCGAGCACGATCACCCGCGCGCGCGCGCCTTCGGCGATCTCGCTCTCGCCGGCGGGGAAGACGAGCAGGCCGTCGGCCTGCGTCATCGAGCGCAGCACGCCGCTGCTCTGGTTGCCGGTGGTGCGCGCGACCAGCCCGCCGCCGCCCGGCTCGAGGAAGACGCGCACGTAGTGCTCGCGGCCCGGCTTCTTGGCGAAGCGCTCGCCGGCGATGGCCGCGACCTCGGGGCGCGCGAGGTCGCTGCGCCCGCCGAGCCGCAACAACAGCGGGCGCACGAACAGCTCGAACGTGACCATCGCCGAGACCGGGTTGCCCGGCAGGCCGAACACGAACGCGCCGCTCGCCGCGCGGCCGAAGGTGATCGGGAAGCCCGGCTTCATCTCGACGCCCCAGAACGCGAGGCGCACGCCGAGGCGCTCGAGCGTCGGCCGCACGTGATCGTGGTCGCCCACCGAGACGCCGGCGCTCGACACGAGCACGTCCGCGCCGAGGCCGGCGCGCAGCAGCCGCGCGAGGTCGTCCGGCGTGTCGCGGGCGATGCCGAGGTTGCTGGGCAGCGCGCCGGCCTCGCGGCATTGCGCCGAAATCGCGTAGGCGTTGGACGAAACGATGCGTCCGTTCGTGGGCGCCTCGTGCGGCTCCACCAGCTCGTCGCCGCCGGACAGCACGGCCACCGTCGGCCGCCGGTGCACGTGCACGAGCGTGTGGCCGAGCGACGCCAGCATTCCCACCTCGGCCGCGCCAATGCGCGCCCCGGGCTGGAGCACGAGGTCGCCGGCGCGCACGTCCTCGCCGGCCTTGCGCACCGACTCGCCGCGCGGCACGGCGAGCAGCACGCGCACCTCGCCGCCGCGCGCGTCCGTGTCCTCCTGGCGCACCACCGTGTCGGCGCCTGGCGGCAGCGGCGCGCCGGTGAAGATGCGCGCCGCCTCGCCCGCCGCGAGGGCACGCGGCGCCTGGCTCCCGGCCGCGACCTCGAAGGCGACGCGCAGCCTCGCGCCGGGCTGCGCGACGTCTGCGGCTCGCACCGCGTAGCCGTCCATCGCCGAGCAGTCCGCGGGCGGGAGCGTGCGGCCTGAGCGCACGGGCTCCGCCAGCACGCGCCCGAGCGCCAACTCGAACGGCGCGATCTCGGGCGCCAGCGGTTGCGCCGCTTCCAGCACGAGCGCGCGCGCTTCGGCCACCGAGATGCCGGTACGCATGCGGGCAACGTATCGCGGCGGAGTCCGGTTGGGGACGTGCCTCGACGCGGCCGATCTGCGCGGCTCGGGCGGGGCGCTCGCGACCGCGGGGGTGCTGCGCCCGACCGGGCGGCAGGCGCGATTCGTCCAAGAACGTCCCCGGCGTTTCGAAGCGTTCGTCCAAGAACGTCCCTGTTCCAAGGCGGCCTACTGCCTATCGTCCCGAGGGATGCGCCGCGACCTCACCGACGTGCTCGAAGCGCTGCTTGCCGGCGTCGTCGTCGTGGGGCCGGCGGGGCGCGTGGAGGAGCTCAACTCGGTCGCCTGCCGCTTCTTCGGCCGCTCGCGCGAGGCGGCGCTCGGCTGCGCGATCGAGGAGCTGGTGCCCGCCGGCCACCCGGTCGCGCTTCTCGCCCGCAGCGTGCTGGCGCGCGGCAGCGCGATCTCCGCTGCGGACTGCGAGCTCGAGCCGCAGCGCGGCGAGCGCATCCCGCTCGACGTGTCGGCCTCGCCGCTCCAAGCCGAGTCGGGAGCGACCGAGGGCGTGGTGGTCGTGATGCGCGACCAGACCGCGCAGCGCCGGCTCACTCAGCTCGAGAGCGAGCGCGAGCGCCTGGAGGCGTTCGGGCGCATCGCCGCCGGCCTCGCCCACGAGATCAAGAACCCGCTCGGCGGCATCCGCGGCGCCGGCGAGATCCTCGCGCTGCGCGCCGGCGACGCGAAGACCAAGGAGACCGCCGGCCTGATCGTGCGCGAGGCGACCCGCATCGCCTCGCTGGTGGACGACTTCATGGTGTTCGCGCGGCGCGACAAGCTGCGCCTCGCGACCACCAACATCCATCGCGTGCTCGACGGCGTGCTCGCGCTGCTCTCCCACGACCCGCTGTGCGAGGCCGTCGAGATCGTGCGCGCCTTCGATCCTTCGATCCCGGAGCTCGCGGCCGACGCGGACCGCCTGATCCAGGTCTTCCTCAACCTGATGCGCAACGCCCTCCAGGCGATGGAAGGCGCCGGCGGAACGCTCACCGTGACGACGCGCATGACGCTCGACCACCGCATCGCCCTCGACGACGGCAAGGCACTGCCGACCCTCGCGGTGTGGATCCGCGACACCGGCCGCGGCATGACGCCCGACGAGCTGCGCCAGGCCACCACGCCCTTCTTCAGCGCGCGGCCCGGCGGCACCGGGCTCGGGCTCGCGCTCGCGGACTATTGGGTCGCGCAGCACCGTGGCACGCTCCACCTCGAATCGGAGCCAGGCGAGGGCACGACCGTCCGCGTCACGCTCCCGCTGCGGAAGCCCTGATGCCTGCGCGCGTGCTGATCGCCGACGACGAGCCCTCGATCCGTTTCGTGCTGCGCGAGACGCTGGAGTCCGCGGGCCACTCGGTCGTCGACGTCCCGAACGGCGACGACGCGCTGCGCGCGCTCGCCGAGGCGAGCTTCGACGTCGCCTTCTTCGACATCCGCATGCCCGGCGCGAGCGGCCTCGACCTGCTGGAGCGCGCGCGCACCGTGGGCAGCGACGTAGCGATCGTGATCATCACCGCACAGAACACCTTCGAGAACGCCGTCGAAGCGATGAAGCGCGGCGCCTTCGACTATCTGGTGAAGCCGTTCGGCACGCAGGAGGTGC
>CAYWRY010000054.1:0-24436 GCA_964460485.1 uncultured Spirochaetales bacterium | reverse complement strand
CCCCCCCAGGCCGGCGCCCCCTTCGCCGCCGGGCCCGTTCGGGGCGCCCCCCGCGGGGGGGGGGGGGGGGGGGGGGGCCCGGCGGGCTCGCGACTCCGGGCCCTTGGCGCAGTGGCGTGCGGTGTTGGGTGGAGACGGCGCGCGACCCTTGGGCGTGCTTGCGCGCTCCGACCCCGGATGCGGCACGCGGCGGCGTGCGGCGTGTCGGGCGGGATCCGGGCCCTCCGCTGCGATGCCCGGCGGGCCCCCCCCCCCCCCCCCCCCCCCCCCCCCCCCCCCCCCCCCGCCCCGCCCGCGCGGCGCGACGCGTCACTCCGAAGTGTCGTCACCGCGAGTTCCCTGGTGGCGAAGGTGGATTTCGCGGGGGATCGACCCCCGCGAAGTCCACTTGGAGCTCGGCGCGAGACTTGGGGGCTCAGCTCGCTTTCGCTCGCTCGCGGCGTCGTTCTCGGCGCAACAAGTTCCTGCTCACGCCTTCGCACACCACGTCCAGGTACTTCGCGGGATCGAGCGGCGGATCCAGCGGGACGCTGGTCTCGAAGTCGAAGGTGGCGTGGGTGAAGTAGGTGAAGTCGCGGTTGATGGAGCGCTGGCGCTCGGCGAGCTGGCGGGCGGCCTTGGCGAGGGTGGGCTTGCGCGCGAGGGTGGCGCGCAGCGCGTCGCGCGCCGCGGGGAGCTCGTGGTGGAGCGCGTGGGCGAGCGCGAAGCCGGGGCCCGGCGCGCCCACGTAGCGGATGCCGACTCCGGGGCCGCGCACCGGGTTTGCGGCGAAGTACGAGGTGATGCGCTCGCGGCACAGCTGGATCGGGAGCGCGCCCGCGAGGCCGGCGACGGCGTGGCGGATGCACAGCGCCCCGCGCGGCGGCGGCGCGAAGGCGGCCTCGACGATGCGGTGCGCGACGGCGTCGCAGGGCACGACGTCGAGGCGCGCGCGCAGGTCGCCCGCCACCACGCGCAGGCGCCCGCTGCCGAGCGCGGCCACGAAGCCGGCGAAGGCGGCGGCGCTGTCCACCCAACCGGGGGTCGGCGTTCGCTCGCTCGCCGACACGATGCTCGGCCGCAGCAAGGTGATCGGGAGGCCTTCGCCGCGCCGCGCGAGCAGGTGCTCGGCGATGCACTTGGTGAGCGTGTAGGTGTTAGGGTGGCCGGTCTCGCGCAGCAGCTTCTCCTGCCACACGCGGCTCGCGAGGATGTCCGCGTACAGCGAGGCGGCGTCGCGCGGGAGCGGCGCGAGCCGTTCGGGGGCCCGCAGCACCGCGCCACTCCGCGCGTTCGGGTGCGCGGTGACGTAGGCGGTCGACACGTCCACGAAGCCCGCGAGCCGCCGGCACTCGCGCGCGATCGCGAGCGCCTCGAGTGCGCCGCCGGTGTTGACCGCGGTCGCCTCGGCGAGCGGCAGGTTGAACTCCACCGACGCCGCGCAGTGGATCACGTGCGTCACCTCGCGGGCCACGCGCTCGCGCGCGCCGGGATCGAGCCCGAGGCCGGGCCGCGTGAGGTCGCCCGCCAGCGCCTCGACGCTCTTCTCCCAGCCGGGCTCGTGCGCGTCGAAGCATGCAGAGCCGATCACGTCGCCCTCGAGCCGCGCCGCGGCGTGCGCGGTGTCGCTCGCACGCACGAGCGCGAGAACGCGCGCGATCCCCAGCTCGCCGCGGCGACGCATCAGCTCTTCCAGCACCACCTTGCCGACGAAGCCGGTGGCCCCCGTCAGCAGGACGATGTGCGAGCCGAGGCCCCCTTCGGTCATCCGTTGCCGCAGCCCAGCACGTTGTCGGGGTCGAGGGCCTGCTTCATGCGCTCGCGCCAGGCGAGGGCCGCCGGCGTGAACACGCGCGGCAGGAAGGCGCTGCGCAGCTTGCCGATGCCGTGGTGGTGCGAGAGCGAGCCGCCGTTCTTCAGGATCTCGTCGCGCGCCGCGCGCTCCAGCTCTGCGAACGTCTCGCTCGGGTGCGCGACGCCCTTGTAATAGAACGCGAAGTAGAAGTAGAGGCACGCGCCCGTCTCGTAGAGCTGCGTCACGCGCACCGAGATGAAGGGCTTGCCGGGCAACTTGCGCGCGGCGTGCTCCTCCTGCACACGGCGCTTCACGCCGTTCACCACGCCCAGCACTTGGCTCCAGGGCACGGTCGTCTCGAACGACTCGGCGACCACCCAGTGCTCCATGATGAAGTCGCGGATGTAGGCGATCGCGAAGGTGAGCTCGTAACCGCGCCGGCCGTTCTCCGCGCCCGCCTTCATGCCCCGATGCTTCTTCGCGAGCGCGTAGACGCCGCGCTCCTGCGCGGACACCTCCGCCTCGTCGCCCTCGAAGAGCAGCGTGCAGGCGACCATGCGGTTCGCGTCGAAGCCCTTCACGCCCAGCACGAAGGCGCGCTCGACTTTGCTCATCAGGGCGGCCGCGCCGCTCTTCGCCGGCTTCACGGCCTGGCCGAACTGGAACTGCAGGTTGTCCATCAGCCGGATGCTGGCGGGCTTGCAGCCCGCACGTTCGACGTCGCGCACGAACGCGAAGCCCTCTTCGAAGCTCTTGAACAGCACCGAGCCGAAGCGGCGCACCTTGGGCAGCGGGAAGATCTTCACCACCGCGCTCGTCACGATGCCGAGCCGCCCCTCGCTGCCGATCAGCCAGCGCGCCGGGTCGCCGCCCACCGACTCGCGTGCCGAGGGCGCGCGCGCGAGCTCGCCGCCGTCTGGCGTGATCGCCGAGATCGCGAGCACGAGGTCCTCGATGTTCCCGTAGCGATTCTTCTTCATGCCGCTTGCGTTGGTCGCCACCCAGCCACCCAGCGTCGAGAGCTCCTGCGAATCGGGCTCGTGCCCCGAAGTGAAGCCGTGGCGGCCGAGCACCTCCTCGATCTCGCTGCCGGTCGCGCCCGCCTGGATGCACGCGCTGCGGTTCTCGGCGTCGATCCACAGCACGCGGTTCATGCGCCGCATGTCGAGCGATACGATCGTGCGCCGCTCGGCCTCGAGGCAGCGCAGCGCGTCGGTGACGTTCGTGCCGCCGCCAAAGGGGATCACGCAGGCGCGATGAGCGCGCGCGAGCTCCACCACCACGCGCACTTCGTCCTCGCTGGCCGGCCACACCACGAGGTCGGGCACGCGCGCGAGCCGGCCCCACTTCGCGGCCCACATGTCTTCCTGGGTGTGGCCGTGGCCGTGGCGCAGCCGCTGCTGCGGGTCGGTGCTGATGCGCGCGGGATCGAGCTTCTCCGCGAGCGCGCGCTCGAAGGCCTGGTTGGCGACGCGCTCGGGAACCGGCGTCGGGTAGTGCGGCGCGTTGCGGTCGCACGGGTCGAGGGGGCTCGCGAAGATGCCCGTACCCCAGGGCAAGAGCGACGGGATCTTCTTGCCGCCGATCGCGTAGCGCGAGCCGGCGAACTCGACCTCGCCGTCCGCGCCGACCCGGAAGCCGCTGTCCGCGAAGCCCCAGCCGTCTAGGCGCTCCGCTCCGCGCGGGCTCGGCGGCTCGGGGACGATGCGCTGCGTCGCGTTCGGTTCGGCCATCGCGGACCTCGGGGGTGGGGCGGAGATTCGCCTGCCCGGACGCACCGAGTAAAGGGGTTTCCGTGGGAAGGGCGGGCGCGCAGCGGCCGGCGTAGCGTCGCAGGACGGAGGAGTGCCCATGCGCATCGGCATCATGTCCGGGGCCTCGGGCCCCGGCGACACGATCGACAAGCTCGTCGCGCGCGGCCGCGAGGTGGAGCGGCGCGGCTTTCACACACTCTGGATGGCGAACATCTTCTCGCTCGACGCGATCCTCACCCTCGCCATCGTCGGGCGCGAGACGCAGCGCGTCGAGCTCGCCACCGCGGTGGTGCCGACCTACCCGCGCCATCCCTACGCGATGGCGCAGGAGGCCCTCAGCGCGAATCAGGCGGCGGGCGGCCGCTTCGCGCTCGGCATCGGACTCTCGCACCGCATCGTGATCGAGGACATGTTCGGCATGTCCTACGACAAGCCGGCGCGCCACATGCGCGAGTACCTCGAGGTGCTGCGGCCGCTCTTGCGCGGCGAGGCGGTGAAGTTCGCCGGCGAGCTGTTCCGCGTGAACGCGCCACTCGGCATCGGCGCGCCCGCGCCGCAGGTGCTCGTGGCCGCGATGGGCGACGCGATGCTGCGCATCACGGGCGAGCTCGCCGACGGCACCGTGCTTTGGATGACGGGCGCGAAGACCGTGGAGACGCACGCGGCGCCCAAGCTGAACGCCGCCGCGCAGGCGGCGGGCCGGCCGCGGCCGCGCATCGCGGCGGGCATTCCGATCGCCCTCACCAATGACGCCGACGGCGCGCGGCGCTGGGCTGCGGAGAACCTGGTCGTCTACGGCCAGATGCCGTCCTATCGCGCGATGCTCGACAAGGAGGGCCTCGCCGGCCCCGCCGACCTCGCGCTGGTGGGGGACGAGAAGACGCTCGACGCTGGGCTCGCGCGCCTCGCGAGCGCGGGCGTCACCGACTTCGTCGCCTCGATCGTGCCGTCCGATGCCGGCGCCGACGCGCGCACGCTCGACTACCTCCAGAGCAAGCTGTGAGAGCAGCCGCCGTGAGCCAGCGCCAGAGGAGCCGGACGCTCGCCTTTGCGCTCGCCGCCGGCGCGGCGCTCGCGCTCACCCCAGCCAGCGCCGAGCAGAACCTGCGGCTCGGCATCGCGGTGCTGCCGAAGGAGATGTTCGAGTCGTTCGCGAAGATCCGCCGCGTGCTGCGCGGCTCGATGCTCGTGCCCGGCCAACGCGGCCGCGATCTTCGACCGCGTGGGCGCCGCTCGAAGTGGCCCTTTGAGGTCTGACCCCAAAGGGCCGCTTCACCGCACGGTCGGGCGGTCGCGGAGCTCGTTCGGGTTCGCGCGCTCGCCGGTCGCGGGGAAGTGGCGCGCGAGCAGCTCGCTCACCGCGTCCACACCGGCAACGGCGCCCTCGGCGAAGCGCCCCGCGCGGAAGTGCTCCTCCATCGCGCGACAGACGCGCTCCCACTCCTCGGCAGCGATGCGCTCTGCGGCGCCCCGGTCGGCGACGATCTCCACGTCGTGGTCCGCGAGCAGCACGTAGATCAGCACGCCGTTGTTCGCGTGCGTGTCCCAGACGCCGAGCTCGGAGAATGCCTCGACCGCGCGCGCGCGAGGGCCGGCGCCGCGCCAGAGCTCGGGCAGGTCGAGCGCCGCCTCGACCGCGAAGCACACCTCGCCGGCGTGACGCCGCTCGCCCGCGCGAATCGCCGCTTCGATCGCGTCGAGCGTCGCCTCGGGAAAGCGCCGGCGCGCCACCCAGGCGGGAGTCATCAGATGCCGCAGGGCGCGCGCGATCGACACGGCGCTACCAGCGCCCGGAGGCGCCGCCGCCCCCGAAGCCGCCGCCCCCGCCCGAGAACCCGCCCCCACCGAAGCCCCCGCCGCCGAACCCGCCCGGGATTCCGCCGAAGCCGCCGTGGCGCCCGCGGCGGAAGCGCCGCGAGCGGCGGCCGGCGAGCGCCGCAAAGAGGGCGCCGGCGAGCGCGAGGAACAGCGCGACCCCGAGCGAGCCCGTGGCGATCCAGCCGATCCCGAACATCACCGCCCCGGCGACGAGCGGTCCGAGGATGCCGCCGAAGATCGCGCGAAGTACCGATCCGGCGAGCGGCACTGCGAACAGCGCCATCGGCAAGTACCGCTCGATCGCGCCCGGGAGGCGCGTCGCGAAACGCGGCGCCTCGGGCTCCGGCAGCGGCTCGCCGTCGATCACCGCGAGCATGCGGTCCACGCCCGCGTTCACGCCGCCAGCGAAGTCGCCAGCGCGAAAGCGCGGCACGATCGCCTCGTCGATGATGCGATTCGAGAGCGCGTCGGTGAGCGCGCCTTCGAGCCCGTAGCCCACCTCGATGCGCAGCGCGCGGTCGTCCTTCGCGACGAGCAGGATCGCGCCGTCGTCGCTGCGCTCGCGCCCGAGCTTCCACGCCTCGGCGACGCGGATCGAGTACTGCTCGATCGCCTCGGGCTGCGTGGTGGCCACGATCAGCACCGCGATCTGCGATCCCTTGCGCGCCTCGAACGCCGCGAGCTTCTGCTCCAGCGCAGCCTGCTCGCTCGCGTTCAGCGTGCCCGTGAGATCGGTGACGCGCGCGCGCAGCGGCGGAATTGGCTGCAAGTCCTGCGCGAGCGCCCCTGCCCCGGCCAGCAGTGCGGCGCAGACGGCGAGCGCGAGCCGCCGCCCCGCTCGCACGCGACGCCCGCGCACCCCCACGCGGCCCTCGCTCAGAACGTCACCTCCGGCGGCTGCGCGATCTCGGCCTCGTTCTCCACTGTGAAGTTCGGTTTCACCTGATGGCCGAAGGCCATCGCCGTCAGGTTGGTCGGGAATTTACGCACCGTGCCGTTGTAGGTCTTCACCGCGTCGATGTAGCGGTTGCGCGACACGGTGATGCGGTTCTCGGTGCCTTCGAGCTGGGCCTGGAGGTCGCGGAAGTTCTGGTCGCTCTTCAGCTCCGGGTAGTTCTCGCTGATCGCGAGCAGGCTCTTCAGCGCGCCGCTGAGCTCACCCTGCGCCTGCTGGAACTTCTCGAGCGCCGCCGGGTCGTTCAGCATCTCCGGCGTCAGCTGGATCGAGGTCGCGCGCGAGCGCGCCTCGGTCACGCCCACCAGCACCTTCTCCTCCTGAGCGGCGTAGCCCTTCACCGTGTTCACCAGGTTCGGGATCAGGTCGGCGCGGCGCTGATATTGGTTCACGACCTCCGACCAGGCGGCCTTCACGTCCTCGTCCTGAGTCTGGAGATCGTTGTAACCGCAGCCCACGCCGGGCAGCGCGACGGCGAGAACGAGCGACACCGAAATGCGACGCATCGAGATCCTCCTGCTGCGCGCTCTACGAAGCGGCGCGCGCGCGGTTCATCATGGCCGAGCGCGCGGCTCCGGAAAAGGAACGCACGCACTTGCGTGCGGAGACTCTCAGGCGCGCCGCCGGGCGCTCCAGCGAGTCGCCGCCCACAGCGCGAGGCTGGGCACGCCCACCCAGGCCAGCTCGCTCGCCAACACCTCGGCGCCGCGCGCGCTGAAGAAGCGCTGGATGCCGAGCGGCGAGACCGCGATCGGGCGCCACGGGAAGAAGATCCGCGCGTCGTCGAAGGGCCAGAGCAGCGCGACGCCGAGGCCGCCGTCCGTGAACGCGTCGAGCAGGCCATGGGAGGCGGCGGCGAGCGCGAGCAGCGCGAGGGTCGGCGCGAGTGGCGGGCGCGCGGTGCCGCGCGGCACGGCGCGGAGCGCGAGGGTCGCGGCGAGGCCGAGCCCTGCCGCGAACGGCAGCGAGTGCGTGAAGCCGCGGTGGCCGAGCGGCGCCTCGTAGGGAATGCCGAGCCGGAAGGCGAGCACGTCGAGGTCCGGCGCCACCGCGCAGAGTGCCGCCGCGCCGACCACCGCGCCGCGCGCCCGGAAGCTCGCGCCGAGCGCGGACGCGAACAGCGCGTGACCGAAGGCGGAAGGCATGCGACTCCTCGGGCGGGCGGATGCTCCGAGGCCGCTCGCGGCGCCGCCAGCCGAGCGAGCAGCGCCGCGCCAAGTAGGGTCGCCCGCCGTTCGGGCGCCGGGGGTGCGCGGGTCGCGCTGCCCGTGCCCTCGCACGCGGAGTACGTGGTCGCGGGTGCGGAGGCGCTGCGACTTCTCAGGCAGCGCGGCCGCCCGGCACCTCCACGGTGACGGTGTCGCGTCCGGAGCGCAGCACGGTGCCGGGGCGCGCGCCCGTGTGCTTGCCGTCGCGCACGATCTCGGTGCCGTTCACGAACACGCGCTCGACGCCGATCGCGTCGGCGTAGAGGCGGCCTGCGCCGGCCGGCAGGTCGTATCGCATGTGAACCGGGCCGCTCTTGACGGTGCTCGGGTCGAACACCACCACGTCTGCCAGCCAGCCCTCGGCGAGCCGCCCGCGGCCGCGCAGTCCGTAGAGCCGCGCGGGCACGTCGGTCAGCCAGCGCACGCACTCCTCGACGCTCGCGAGCTGCTTCTCGCGCGCGTGGCCGAGCAGGTTCGTCGAGAACGCGAAGGTGTCGATCATGTCGAGGTGCGCGCCGGCGTCGCTGGCGCCCACCACCGCGCGCGGATCTCGCCAGACCTTCGCGCGGATCTGCCAGCTCGCGTCGTCGAGGCCGATCGGCGCGGGCATGAACGAGGTCTGGAGGTTCTCGCTGATCGCGAGGTCGAGCATCGTGTCGAAGGGCGTCTTCCCGATCTCCTTGGCGATGTCGCCGATCAGCCGGCCCGAGAGGTGCGCGTGCTCGGGCCGCGCCACCTGGTCGACGATCATGCGCTCCCAGTTCGCGAGGCCGCGCAACAGGCCCGCGCCCTCGGAGTGCGCGCCATCGTCGAGGTGGCGCCGGAACGCGGGATCCTTCAGCCGCGCGATGCGCTCGGGAATCGACAGCTTGAACAGCTCGGGCCAATTCGGCAGGGCGTCGAACACGAAGCCCGCCACCAAGTTGATGCGCACCGTCGGGCTCGACGGCGGAGTGAGCGCCACCACCGTCGCGCCGCGCTCGGCGGCGTAGTCGCTCGCGGCGAGCTGGATGTCGACGATGCCCGGGTTGATCGAGTTGGGCGCGAGCAGATTCCAGTTGAGCGGGCGATTCGCGGCCAGCGACATGTCGGCCATGATCGACTTCTCTTTGTCGCCCCAAAGGCCCGTCCCCGGGATCGCCTCGAGCACCGTGCCCGGCAGATCGCGGATCGCGCGCGCGAGTGCGACGACCTCCTCGCGCGTCGCGTGGCGCGAGGGCACCGGCTCGCCGTCGCCGTCGTTGTGCGTCGGCGCGAGCGAGGTGGAGAAGCCGAGGCCACCTTCGCGCACCGACTGCTGGAGCAGCGCGACCATGGCCGCCAGCTCCTCGGGCGTCGCCGCGTTCCCGACCGCGCGCTCCTTCATCACCACGCGCCGCACCGCGCAGTGTCCCACCAGGAAGCCCGCGTTGATCGCGAGCTTGCCGTCGAGCTTGGCGAGGTACTCGCCAAAGCTGCTCCAGTCCCAGGGCACGCCGGTCTTCAGCGACTCGATCGGCATGCCCTCGACGCGCGAGAGCATCGGCATCAGGTACGCGCCCGCCTCGGGCGTGAGCGGCGCGATCGAGAAGCCGCAGTTGCCGCCGATCACGGTGGTGACGCCGTGGTTGCTCGACGGCGTGAGCTCCGGATCCCAGAACACCTGCGCGTCGTAGTGCGTGTGGATGTCGACGAAGCCGGGCGCGACGACCCTGCCGGTCGCGTCGATCACCTGCTTCGCGGGCTCGCTCGCGTCGCCGATCGCGACGATCTTGCCGTCGCGGATGCCGAGGCTGCCGACGCGGCCGGGCGCGCCGGTGCCGTCGACGAGCGTGCCGCCGTCGATGCGTAGGTCGAGCATGGGAGGCTCCTTGGGATGGGTCGCCCCACCGTAGCCCCGAGACCCACGGTGCCGCTGCGGCTCAGGCGGAGGGGCCGGCGCTCACTTGCGCGAGGCCGGCGGCCCGCGCGGGGCCGCGCCGCTCGCTCGCGCGCCAGATGCGCGCCAGCAGCGCCGGCGCGTACAAGCTGCGCAGCGGCGCGAGAAGGTGCGCGACGCGGATGAACGCCGCGGCGACCTCGGCGTCCTGGGTCGTAGCGACTCGCAGCCGATCGGCGAAGCACCGCCGGATGGAGAAGCCGAGGGGCCGCTCGCCGCGCACTCCCGGCACGCGCAAGTCCTCGCCGCAGGCGAGCCCCCAAGGCAGATCCACGACGGCCGCGCTCCGTGCGTAGAAACTGCGTACGAAGCGGCGCCCGTCCGCACAGGAGGGCGCGTCGCTCAATGCCTCCGCGAGGCTCTCCGCCTGCATTGCTGCGCTCGACATTCCCTGTCCGAAGATCGGGTTGAATGCACAGGCCGCGTCGCCCAAGGCGATCAATCCGGGGGCGGGCGCGGCGATGCGCTCGAAGTGTCGGCGGATCGAGGCCGGCGTACGGAAGGAGCGCGTCTCCTCGAGCGGCTCGAGCCCGTCGATCGCGTCCGAGAAGGCTGGCGACGCGAGGCTTCGCGCGAAGGCGCGGAAGCCCGCATCGTCGCGCGGCGCGGCGTCGTTGCAGTAGCCGCCGAGCGTGGCCATCCAGCGCCCGCCTTCGAGGCGGAGCAGTACGCCCAGCCGCGTTCCCCGTTCGCCGCCGACTGTGACGGCTAGGCCGCGCGCGTTTTCCGGCGCGCGATAGATGTTCGTCGTGTACGCGAGGTCGATCTCGATGCGCGTCTCGGGCGGCGTCTCCTGGCGGTGCGCGCGTAGCCATTCGACGATGCGCGATGCTCGGCCGCGCGCGTCGACGCACAGATCCGCGGCGATCTCGCTGGCGTGGCCGCCGGAGTCGCGCAGTGAGACCGCCGCGAAGCGCCCCTCGCCGCCGTCCCAGCGAACGCCTGTCACCTCCGCTGCGCCGTGCAGCGCGACGTTGGGGAGCGCAGCGACGCGCCGGCGGACGAGCGCCTCGAGCGCGGGCCGCGAGAGCTGGAACGTCGGGGCGCCGACCGACGCCGCGATGCGCTCTCCGTCCGATCCGAGCCAGCGCACGCCGGTTCCCGCGTCCGCGACCCGGCCGCCCGCAGCGACGACCTGCTCCGGGAAGCCCGGGAAGCGCTCGGCGAGGAAGCGTGCTCCCCGGGCAAGCAGCCCGTGCGCGTGGTGGGCCTGGGGGGTTCCCTTCCGGTGCGCCGCGGCATGCTCGAGCGCATCTCGCTCGAGGATCGTCACGCGCGCAAAGCAGTCCGCGAGCACCCGCGCGGCCAGGAGGCCTGCCATGCTGCCGCCCAGCACGACGGCATGATCGAAACGTTGCGCACGCATGCCCGATCCTCCTGGTTGCGCACTTCTCAGGGCGCGCTCGCGCAACCTAGAGTTCGCCTGCGATGGTGACCGGGACCGAACGGGCCAAGGACGTGACCGCCGAGGCCATCGACTTCCGAGCGGACGAGCTGGTGCCTGCCCGGAACGCGGCGCTGTTCGCTGCCGCGTACGACGCGGTGGGCCTCGACGCGGGCGCCGCACTGCGGAGGCTCGGGCTTTCTCGCGCGCAGCTCCGCGAGCCGAGCGCACTCGTGCCTGCGGCGACGACTTACCGGTTGCTCGCCTTCGCGAGCGAGGACGATCCGACCTTCCCCGTGCGTGCAGGCGCCGCGCTGCCCTGGGGCGACGCCGGGCTGGCCGACTACGTGAACGGCACGCGCGCCACTCTCGGCGCGGCGCTCGACTCGCTGATCCGCTTCGTGCGCGTCGTCGGCACCAACTCTCGCTACGCGCTCGACGACGAGCCGGGCGGCGCATTCCTGCGCGCGATGTACGTGCCGGTCCCTCCGCCCGCTCTCCAGCGCATGCTCTCCGAGTTCACGCTCTCGCTGCTGTTCGGGCGGTTCCGTGACATCGCAGGCCGCGACGTCGCCACCGAAGTCCGCTTCCTCCATGCGCCGCCGCCGTGGGTTGCAGCACTGCGCGAGCGCTTCGGCTGCAAGCTCGTCTTCTCGGCACCGGCGGCGGGCATTCTCTTCCCGCACGCGTCGCTGGCGACGCCGTCGCAACGCGCCGATCCGCGCCTCGAGGAAATCGTCGAGCGCCACGCGCTCGACGTGCTGCGCGCCGATCCGCCTGCTGAAACGCTCGCGGACCACGTGGCGGCCGCGGTGCGCGCCGCGCTGCCGGACGGGCTGCCGCCCATGCGCCGCATCGCGAAGGCGCTAGCGCTCTCCGAGCGCACGCTGCGCCGCCGGCTCGCGGATCAGCGCCTCACCTTCGAGCGGGTCCGCGATGCGGAGCTCGAGCGCCTCGCCCGCGAGCTCTTGAGCAGGCGCGCTTCGTCGATCGAGGAGGTGGCGTACCTGCTGGGCTTCAGCGAGGCGCGCGCGTTCCAGCGCGCCTTCAAGCGCTGGACGGGGCGGACTCCGGGCGCGTTTCGGGCCGAGTCGGCTCGCGCAGAGGCGAGCGCGGCGCCGGCGTCGCGTCCGACCTCTCAGGCGCCGAAGAGCGCGGGCCGATGAGGCCGCCCATGCCGCGCTCATCGCTCCTCGCAGTCGGAGTCCTCGCGGGCGCCGGAATCGGCTGGCTCGTGAGCCAGGGTGCCGGCGCGGAGCTCGTTCACCGCTTGGGCGCCGGCGACGCTCCGGCCACCGTCACGGTCGTGCTCGTGCAGAGCCCCGAGGCCGTGAGCGCCGTGCGCGACTCGATCGCGAGGGAGCGCATCGTCGCGCAGTCGCCGTACGGCTTCGCGGTGCGCGAGGGGCGCATCGTCACGCTGCGCGCCGACGCCGCCGGCGAGCTGATCGGCTCCGCAGGCTGGACCGACGCGCGCATCGAGATCGTGAAACCCGGCGCGAGCGACGCTGCGCGGAGCGCGAGCGCCCTTGGCACGAGCGGCCGCGACGCCGAGCTGAGTGCGCTGCGCCGCAAGCCGACGCTCACGCAAGCCGAGGCCGCGCGGGCGCTCCAGCTGCTGGAGTGACGAGCGGCGTGGGGCCGCCCGCTCGGTCGCGAAGATTGCGGCGAGTGAACGCGAGCTACCGCACGCAATCGCCCGACACGACCCGAGGGGCCGGGCGAGACAGATCGCTCACTGCCGCGCGCTGCCCGACCCCGAAGGCACACGCGTCTTCAGCGACCTGATGCGCGCGGCGTGGCAGCCTTCGCGCGCCGGCGTGCGAGCGCTTCACCCCGAAGCGACCGAGGACGAGATCCGCCTGCGGCTGCTGGCTCTTCGGCTCGATCGTGAGACGATGGTGAAGTACGTCGCCTGGGATCCCGAGCTCGAGAGCTGCTGAGCGGAGCCCGAGCCGATCTGTGTGCTCGTAGAAGTGTCGCCGTCGCTCGAACGGGTCGGGCGCCCGTTCAGGCCTCGGCCGCGCCGCGCGGAGCTCTCTCCCGCCGATCAGCCTCGCGCCGGGATTCCCAACAACATCTCCGCCTCCGCGCACGTCGCGAGCCGCCGCCCGTGCTTCTCGCACAGCGCCTTCGCCTTGCGCACTTCGTCCACGTTGCTCTTCGCCTGCGCGAAATCCTCGAGCCCGACGCGCAGGTGTCCGCCGCGCTGCACGGCCAGCTCGGCGATCGGCGTCTCGAAAATGCCGCCGCCCAGCACCGCGACCGCCCAGTTCAGCCCGGAACCGCGCAGCATCGCCATGTACATCTCGAAGGCCTCGGGGGTCGGCGGCGCGCTGAAGCTGGGCTCGCTGCCGGCGAGGTAGCCGCCCGCGGCGAAGTAGAGCTTCACGAGCGCGCCGGGCGGCAGCGTGCCGGCCCGCTGCATAACGAGGATCACGCGCAGCCAGCCCGGCTCGAAGATCGCGATGCTCGGGCCCAGCCGGTGCTTGCGGCAGATCTCCGTCATGTGCCGCACGTCGTTCGGGCTGTTCACGTAGACGAAGTCCATGGGCAGCGGCTGGCCGTCGGGGCCGCTCGAGCCGAGGTTCACGCTGCCCGGGTCGAGCACGCTCTGGCGGATTGCGCCCGCCTCGGCGAGCAGCGCGGCGTGGTCGTAGCGGCCGAGGCCCTCCGTCCCGAAGCCGATCGTCGGGTAGAGGATCGCGTCGGGCCTCGCCGCGAGCACCGGGCGGTAGGCGCCGAGGTAGTCCTCGGCGCAGGCCTGCGGCGTCGGCGAGGGGCGCGTCGTGTGCGTGTGCACGATCGCGGCGCCCTCTGCGAAGCAGGCGAGCGCGTCGGCGGCGATCTCCGCGCGCGTGTCGGGCGCCGCGGGGTTCTGCGCCTTCTTGGTGACGCCGTTCAGCGCGACTTCGAGGACGACGGGGGTGCTCATCGCTGCTTGCCTCCTCGCGAGCGGGTCCGCACCGCGCGCGTCTTCGCGCTCGCCGCCGGCTTCGCCGCCGCGCGCGCGCCCTTCGCTGCCGTGCGCGGGCTCGCCTTCGCGCCGGCCTTGCGCGTGCGCACGACGCGCAGTCTCGAGATGCGTTCGTCAGCAATGCGCCACGCGCCGTCTTCGAACACGTAGCGCTCGTGGTAGTGGCCCCAGCCTTCGAGCGTGAACGCGGGCGTGTCGACCCAGTCGTTCATCGCCCAGATGCCGCGCGCCTCCGTGTCGCTCAGCAGCTCGATCTCGGGCATGTGGCCGTGGTGCACGGTGCGCGCCTGCGCGAGCACGCGCGCGATGCCGTCCGCGATCGTGTCGCGCCCGCTCCAGCGCGCACCGGATTCCTCGTCGTGGAGGTGCGCGTCCCTCGCGAACACCGCGCGCAGGGCGTCCCACTGCTTCGTGTCCAGCAGCCGGAAGTAGCGGGCCTTGAGCTGATGGATCTGTTCGATCGCGGCCAGCGCGTCGGCGTCGTTGCGCCCCGCGAGGCGCGGCTCCAGCCACGCCGCGATGCGCTCGCAGGCGCGCGCACCCTCGGGAAGCAGATCCGCGAACGCGTGCCAGACGTGGAACATCTCCTCCCAGACCTCGAGCGTGACGTCGACGCCCGCGTCGCGCGCGCGCGAAGCGAGGCGCGTCGCGTCGTCCAGCAGCAGCTCGGCGTCGCCCACCTGCACGAGCAGCGGCGGAAGGCCGCGCAGGTCGGCGAACAGCGGCGAGGCGAGGGGCGTGCGCGGATCCTTCCCGGCGAGGTAGGCGGCCGCCATCTGGCGCAGCGGGCCCTCGGTCACCATCGGGTCGGCGGCGGCCTTCGTGCGGATGCTGTCGCCCGAGGCGCTGAGATCCGTCCAGGGCGAGATACACACGCCCGCCGCGGGGAGCGGGCCGGCGGCGTCGCGCAGCGCGAGCAGCGTCGCGAGCGTGAGGCCGCCGCCGGCCGAGTCGCCGCCGATGGCGACGCGGCTCGGCGCGAAGCCCTGGGCGTAGACCCAGCGCACGGCGGCGACCGCGTCCTCCACCGCGGCCGGATGCGGGTGCTCGGGCGCGAGACGGTAGGCGACGTTCAGCACGCGCATGCGGCCGAGGCGCGAGAGGCGCGCGCACAGCGCGCGGTGCGTCGCCAGCGAACCCATCGTGTAGCCGCCGCCGTGCACATAGACGAGCGCGCGGTCGTCGCGCGCGCCGGGCGCGATCGCCCATTCCGCTGGTACCCCTTCGGCGCCGACTCTCTTGCTCGCGTGGGTGCCCCGCAGCGTCACCGGCTCGAACTTCACGTCGGCGGGCAGCGGCGTCGCCGCGCTGCCGCGCTCCATGTTCGCGCGCATCTGCGCGAGGTCGCCTTGCAGCGGATTCGCGCGCAACATCTCGACGATCGTCTTCAGGGCTTCGCTGGCCATCGCCCGCTCGTCCTCCCACGCCGAGGTTCCCGCAATGAACGACCTGGAAGCAATCCGCCGCGTGATCGCCCTCTATCCCCAGCTCCTCGACGCTAGGCGCCTCGCCGACTGGGGCGGGTTGTTCGCGGAGGACGCGATCTTCGACGTGTTCGGGCGCACGCTGCGCGGGCGCGACGAGATCGTGCGCGAGATCGGGAAGATGCAGCCCGCCGCGCCGCTGAAGCACGCCGTGCTCGCGCCGATCGTCGAGCTCGACGCCCCCGACCGCGCGCGCGCCTGGACGGACTTCGCGACCCTAGCCCAGGGCGAGGCGGGCATCGCGATCGCGAACTTCGCCATCTACCACGACACGCTCGCGAAGCGGGACGGCCGCTGGCGCATCGCGCACCGCACGATCGTCTCGCCAGGCGAAGCGGCGCCCGCCCGCACGGGGCCGGTGCCGAGCGCTTAGGGCCGGCCACTCGGCCGCGCTCCGCGCGTCCTTGCGCTCAGATCTTCCGGAAGTAACGCGCGAGCGGGAGGTTCCGGAAGCCGGCCGCCTCGTAGGTGCTGCGCGCCGGCGCGTGGCCCGGGTCGCCGCCCGTCTCGACCATCGCGATCGTGTTGCCTCTGCCGCGCATGAAGGCGAGCGCGTGATCAGTGAGCGCACGCGCGACGCCGCGGCGCTGCGCGCTCGGGTCCGTGGCGATCATGTAGATCTCGCCCATCAGCGCGTCGTGGATGCGCACGGCCACGAAGCCGACGACGCGCTCGCCGTCGAGCGCCACCGACAGCGTGAGGTCCTGCGCGTCGCAGGCGGCCTCTACCGACGCGCGCTGAACCTCCGGCCAGCCGTTCGGATAGAAGGCCGCCCAGACCTCGGGCGCCATCTCGCGCTCCAGCGACGCGAAGACCGGCGCCCACGCGCGCAGCGAGAGCGCGACGATGGCGTCGCGGTGAAGCGGCTCGTAGGGCGCGATCCGCACCGAGCGGCTCGCTCGGGTCAGGCGCCGGCCGGCGGCACCCAGACGTGGGGTGGCCGCTCGACCTTGTAGAGCTTCGCCGCGTTGTCCCAGAGCAGCTTCTTCCGGATGCGCTCCGGCTGCCCGCGGAGGCCCGCGTCGATCTTCTCCCGCACGTTGCCGTAGAGGCAGACGGGGTGCGGATAGTCCGTCTCGAACAGCACGTTGTCCTCGCCGATCGCGCCGAGCAGATGCTGCGGCGCGTGTTCCTCGTAGAAGTAACAACCGTAGACCTGCCGCTTGAAGTACTCGCTCGGCAGCAGCTTCATCTCGGGCCGCTGCTCGCGCACGCGCGAGTAGCCGTAGGTGTAGTCGCACGACTCGAGTACGAACGGGATGAAGCCGATGCCGCTCTCGACGGAGATCACCTTGAGACTCGGGTAGCGCGCCAGCACGCCCGAAAACAAAAGGTCGACGAGCTGCTTGCCGTTGTCGAGGAAGAGCTGCACGGCCATCGTCGCGTTCGTCACGCCGAGGCCGCCCACCTCGATGCGCTCTTTCGTGAAGCCCCCGTCGAAGCTGCCGGTGCCGATGTGGAGGCTGACGGGCAGCTCGAGACCCTGCGCGCACGCCCAGAAGCGGTTCCAGTGCGGGCTCGCGAGGATGGGCATGCCGTGCACCTGTGGCTCACCGGTGAAGAGCACGCCCTTGTGGCCAATGCGCGCGCAGCGCTCCATCTCGACGACCGCGGCGTCCACGTCCCAGAACGGCGTCGCCGCGATCGGGATGAAGCGCCCCGTGGCGACGCTGCACCACTCGATCAGGAAGTCGTTGTAGGCGCGCACGCAGGCGAGCATCAGCTCGCGGTCGCCGAGCTTCAGGAACGCCTGCGAGCCGAAGCCGCCCACGTTGGGATAGATGGCCATCGCCCAGACGCCGATCGAATCCATGTAGGCGAGCCGCACTTTCGCGTCGTAGGAGGCGGGCGGACACTCGTCGAGGTTCCTCGGCGCCGAAGGGAAGGGCTCCTTCCAGCCCGCGACGGCGGTGAAACCGATCGGCACGATCGGCGCCTCGCCCCCGAGGCTCCACACGTCCCAGCCCGTCTCGGGGTTGCGCACGAGCTTCGGCGCGCGGTCCTTGAACTTCGCCGGCACGCGGCTCGTCCAGACGTCGGCGGGCTCGGTGATGTGCGAGTCGACGTCGATCACCCAGTCGCGGATTTCCACGCGCGCTCCTCCGACTCGAAGGCGCGCGAGCATATCGCGAAGGGCCGGCTTCGCGGCGGCGGCGCGTCGCGGAGCCCTCAGCGCGAGCGGCGCGCTCCGCGCGGATCCTCGCGCCGCCGGCGCCGCCCGGCGTAGAGCAGACCGAGCGCGCCCACCGAAGAGAGCGCGAGCGCGCCGGGCTCCGGCACCGAGTAGGCGTCCCAGCCGACGGTGAGGCGGAAGCGGTCGTTCAGGTCGATGGTGCTGGTGTTCCCGAAGCGCGGGAAGGTGCCGAGATCGTGGTCGACGGCGAGCGCCTCGGAGCCGGGGATCACGTTCCCGGTGCCGTATACGAAGCTCGCCACGAAGTCGGCGTACACGACGCCCGGCGTGCTGCCGCCGAACACGAGGGCGACCTCGTTGATGTTCATGCCGCCGGGGCCGCCGGCGGAGCGCCACACGCCCTCGATCGTCACGTAGGCGCCGTCGAGGTTCGGGGTGCCGTCCGCGTCGCTGTAGAAGACGTCGTAGTACTCCTGGTCGAAGAACGTGAAGTCGTTGTTCGTGGCGCTGAGCGGGTTCGCGAGGCGCGTGCTGATGGCGGCGGCGTTCGGGGTGAAGTCGTTCGCGACGGTGCTGAACGTGATCTCCCAGACCCGCACGACTTGGAGATCGGGAAGCGAGCGGAGCGGCGTCCCCCAAGCGGGGTTCGCGAGCCCGACGGCAAGCACTGCGGCGAGGGACGTGGCACGGAACATTTTTCGGCTCCTTCTGGATGGCTCGCGGCCTCCCGCCTCCCTGGCGCGACGCTCCGGCGGTAGAGTGGGAGCGCGTTCGCCAGTCCCATCTGAAGGTTCTCTGAAAACCGCGAGAGCTGCCGCGCATGGTGGTGCGCTTCGCCGACTTCGAGCTCGACGTCGCCGCGCGCGCGCTGCGCCGGTCCGGCGAGCCGTTGCCCCTCGAGCCGCGGGCCTTCGACCTGCTCGTCCACCTCGTGCGCAACGCCGATCGCGTGGTCGGGCGCGACGAGATGCTGCGCGTGGTCTGGCCAGGCGTGCGCGTGACGCGCGCCTCCGTCGACCAGGCGATCCGCAGCATCCGCCGCGCGCTGGGCGACGACGCGCGCGCGCCGCGCTTCGTGCGCACGCTGTCGCGGCGTGGCGTCCAGTTCGTGGGCGCGAGCGCGGCGTCGCCGGCTGCGCGCGCGGGCAGCTTCGTCGGCCGCAGCGCGCCGCTCGCGTTGCTGCGCGAACGGCTCGATGCCGTCGAGCGGCGCGCGGGCGGTGTCGTGCTGATCACGGGGCCCGCCGGCATCGGCAAGACGCGCACCGCCTCCGAAGTCCTCGGCTGGGCGCGCGAGCGCGGCCTCGGCACCGCCACGGTCTGGAAGACCGAGGGCGCCTCCGCCGCCGCGCCCTGGCGCTCGCTCGCCCAGAGCCTCGGCGCCGACGCGAGCGAGCTGGATCGCGCCGCCGCGTCCGGCGCGCTCTTTCCGGCGCTGCGCGGCGCGCTCGACGCGGCCTGCGCGCGCGTGCCCTTCGTCGCGCTGGTCGACGACCTGCACGACGCCGACGTCGCCTCGATCGAGTTCCTCGACTACCTCGCCGGTCATCCGCGCGGAGTGGCGCTGCTCGCGATCGCCACTTCGCGGCCCGCCGCGGAGCTCGCGAGCGCCGCCGCGGCGCGCGCCCTCGATCGCCTGCGCTCGCGGTCCGGGGTCGCGCAGCTCGCGCTCGGACCGCTCTCCGCCGCGGAAGTGGCGGAGCTGATCGCCGTGGAGACCGGCAGCGCGCCCGCGCCGGAGCGCGCCGAAGCGCTGGCCGGGCGCCTGCAGGGCAATCCGTTCTGGATCCTCCAGCTATTGCGATCTCGCGCCGCGGCCGCGCTCGCGATCGCTGGCGACGAGGCATGGGAGCAGCTCGCGGAGCGGGGCCTCGCCGAGGTGCTCGGCGATCGGCTCGCGCAGCTGAGCGCGGCGGAGGTGCACGCGCTCGAGACGGCGGCCGTGCTCGGCGACGAGATCGACGCTTCGCTGGTGGCGAGCGCCTGCGGGCTGAGCGGCGATGCCGCGCGCGCCGCGCTCGCGGCGGGAGCGCGCGCCGGGCTCGTCGTCTCGCCGGCCGCGCAGCGTGGCGGGCGCTTCGCGCACCCGCTGCTGCGCGACGCGCTGCTCGCAGGCGTCCCCGCGGCGCGCCTCGCGCAGCTCCACGCCGCGGCCGCGCGCGCGCTGGAGACGCTGCCCGCTCCGCACGACGCGGAGCGCGCCGCGGCGATCGCGCCGAGCCGCTGCTCGCGCTGGCGGGCGCGCTGCTGGACGCCGCGGGGGCGACCGCCGAGCAGCGCGCGGCGGTGTGGGTCGCGCTCGCGCGAGCGCGCGGCCGCACGCGCGTCGCCGATCGCTCCGGAGCCGCCGAGCGCGCGCTCGACTGGGCGCGCCGCGCGAGCTTGCCGACCGCGTTCGCGGAGGCGGCGCTGGCTTGGACCGGCGCGATGGATCGGCTGCGTCTGCCGAACCCGGAGTTCGTCGCGGTGCTCGAAGAGGCGCTCGCGCGGGTGGGACTCGAGCACCCGGGACTGCGCGCGCGCTTGCTCGGCCGCCTCGAGGCCGAGCTCAGCTACGCGCCCCGGGAATCGCGCGCGCGACTGCGCGCCGAGGCGCTCGCGGAGGCGCGGCGCAGCGGCGACGCGAGCGTGGAGGCCGAGCTGCTCGACCTGCCGTTCTGCGGCTTCTGGGAGTCCTTCTCGCCCGCGGAGCGCGAGCAGTCGATCGCGCGAATCGCCGCCTACGCGGCCTCGGCTGGGCGGCGAGGGCTCGCGCTCAGCGCTCGCCTGCTGCTCTGCACGGAGCTCTCCGCGCGCGGCGAGCTGGCACGCCAGGGCCAGGAGCTCGCGGCGGCCGAACGCGAGGCGCGCGAGCTCGGCGACCTGGCGGCGCGCTATCGCGCGCAGCTGCTGGAAGCGACGCGCGCGCTCGCGCTCGGCGAGACGGATCGCTCCGACGAGCTGGCCGCGCAGGCGCAGGCGCTCGCCGATCGCCACGGCTTCCCCGGCGAGACGATGGGGCGCGCACAGCGGCTGATGGTGGCGATTGCGCGCGGACGAGCGCGCGACGCGCTGGCGGCGCTCGAGCTCGCGCGGCGCGTCGACGCGGGCCCGGGCGTCGCCGCGATGCTCGCCTACGCGCTCGCGGCGGCCGGCGAGCGCGAGCGCTGCGCGAAGCTGCTGCGCGAGCTCGCGCGCGGTCCGTTCGCCGAGCTCGCGAGGTATCCGAGCGCGGTCGCGAACGCGCACGTGCTCGCCTGCGCCGCGGCGCGCGTCGGCGTCGCGGAGCTGGCGCCGCTCGCCGAGCCGATCCTGGGACCGGAGCGCGGCCGCGTCGCCGTGCGGGGCCTGATGACTGCGCACGGCCCCGTCTCCCTCGCGCTCGCGTGCTGCGCGCAGCTGCGCGGGGCGCCGGACGAGGCCGCGAGCCTGGCCGCGGAAGCCGAGCAGCTCGCGGAGCGTGCGGGCGCGCTCGGCTGGCTCGGCGAGGTGCGCACGCTGCGCGCGCAGCTGAGCGCGCCGGCCGGCATCACGCGCTGACCGCGCGACGTGGACTTCCCCGCGCGCGATTGTCGATCCCCACGATCCGCGCCACGCTGCGCCGCTTAGCGGAGGAAACGCCGATGGCTCGGCTCGCAGGCAAGGTTGCGCTCATCACCGGGGCCGCGTCGGGCATCGGGGCCGCGTGCGCGCTCCGCTTCGCCCAGGAGGGCGCGTCGCTCGCGGGCTTCGATCTCAATAAGCCCGACGGCGAGGCCGGCGCCGACTGGCTCGCCGGCGCGAAGCTCGCGCCACAGAACTTCTTCGAGACCGGCGACGTGCGCGACGAGGCGCGCGTGCGCGAGGTCGTCGCGCAGGCGAAGGAGCGCCTCGGGCGCATCGACGTGCTGGTGAACGCCGCGGGCGTCGCGGGCGGCGGCATGATCCACATGCTCGACGCCGCGGAGTGGGACCGCGTCGTCGACGTCAACCTGAAGGGCACCTTCCTCGCGTCGAAGCACGTGCTGCAGGTGATGCTCGCGCAGCAGAGCGGCGCGATCGTGAATGTGTCGAGCGTCGAGGGCATCGAGGGCTTCCTCGGCGGCAGCTCGTACAACGCGTCGAAGGGCGGCGTCGTGCTGCTGACGAAGAACATGGCCATCGACTACGCGCGCGCGGGCATCCGCGTGAACGTGATCTGCCCCGGCTTCATCGACACGCCGCTGTTCCGCCGCGTCGTTCTCGCCGGCCCCGCGGCGCCGCTCGCGCCGCAGATCAAGGAAGCGCACCAGCTCGGGCGCTGGGGCAAGCCCGTGGAGATCGCGAACGCCGCGCTCTTCCTCGCCAGCGACGAGGCGAGCTTCGTCACCGGCGTCACGCTGCCCGTCGACGGCGGCTACACCGCCGGACACCGCTTCACGCTGGGGTGAGACCGGTACGCTCCGCCAGCGCGCGCCAAGCCGCGTGTTCGAAGCGGTCCTCGATCACGCGCAGCCCTACGGCCCGGACGCGAGCCAGCGATACCGTCGCCTCGATGCCTCGTACGCTCTTCGCGGCCTGCGCGCCCGGGCTCGAGTCGTTGCTCGCGCGCGAGGTGGCGGAGCTGGGCGCGGAGCCGCGCGCGCTGCCGGGCGGCGTCGAGCTCTCCGGCGACGTGCGTCTCGCGATGCGCGCGGCGCGCTGGCTCGGCACGGCGAGCCATCTGCTGATCCGCGTCGCGGAGTTCCGCTGCCGCGCGCCAGGCGAGCTCGAGCGCAAGGCGGCGGAGCTGCGCTGGCGCGAATGGCTGCGCGCGGACGTTCCGCTCGCGATCCGCGCGACGAGCCGAGCCTCGCGCGTCTACCACACCGGCTTGATCGCCGAGCGCGTGCGCGCGGCGATCGCGCGCGGGCTCGGCGTTCCGCCGCCGTTTCCGGCCGACGCCGAGGCGCCCGCGGCGCGCCTACTCGCGCGCTTCGAGAAGGACGTCTGCACGCTCTCGCTGGAGGCGACCAGCACGCCCCTGCATCGCCGCGGCTACCGGCTCGACGGCGGCAAGGCGCCGCTGCGCGAGGACCTCGCGCACGCGCTCGTGCTGGCGAGCGGCTGGCAGCCGGGCGAGGCGCTGCTCGATCCGTTCTGCGGCTCGGGCACGATCGCGATCGAGGCCGCCGGCCTCGCGCGCGGCCTCGCGCCGGGGCGCCTGCTCGCGCCGGCGCTCTCGCAGCTCGCGCTCTTCGACGCGGACGCGTGGCGCACCGCGCAGGCCGAAACGCGCGCCGCCGTGGCGACGGCGATCTGCGCGAGCGACCGCGACGTCGGCGTGATCGCGGCGGCGCGCGCGAACGCCGAGCGCGCCGGAGTCGCGGACGCGATCGACTTCGCCCGCGCCGCCGTCACGAAGTGCGCCTGGCTCGCGCTGCCCGCCGCGGCGCCGCCGCGTGGCGCGCTGGTCGCGAACCCGCCCTTCGGCCGGCGCGTGTCCGAGTCGCGCAAGCTCGAGACGCTCTACCAAGCGCTCGGCCACCGCGCGGCGCAGCTCGGCGCGGGCTGGCGCGTCGCGCTGCTCGCCCACGACCCGCGCCTCGCCCGGCGCACTGGCCTCGAGCTGGAGGCCGCCTTCGCCACGAAGCACGGCGGGCTGAGCGTGACTGCGCTGACCGGACCCGCCGCGCCGCGCGTGAGATAGCGTGCGCTTTCTCGGGAGTACGCGATGAGCTCGGACTTCGACCTCGCCACGCTCGACGTCTACGACCCGGTCCAGTACGAGAGCGCGTTCCCTCACGAGAAGTTCGCGTTCCTGCGCGAGCACGCGCCCGTGCACTGGCACGCGACGCCCGACGGCAACGGCTTCTGGCTGCTGTCGCGGCACGACGGCGTGATCGAGGCGTCGAGCGATCCCTCGACGTTCTCCGCCGAGCTGGGCGGTGTCGTGATCGAGGACCTCGAGCCACAGCGCCTCGCGCAGATGCGCGGCCAGCTGCTCGCGATGGATCCGCCCAAGCATCGCGAGATGCGCCGCAAAGTGTTGGTCGGCTTCACGCCCGGGCTGGTCGGCCGCATGGAGCCCTTCCTGCGCGAGCGCGCGCGCGCCGTGATGAGCGCCGCAGCCGAGCGCGGCACCTGCGACTTCGTGCACGAGATGGCGGCGCAGCTCCCGCTCCAGGTGATCTGCGAGATCTTCGGGATCCCCGAGGCCGATCGCGGCTGGATCGTGGAGGCCGGCGACCGGGTGATCGGGCGCGACGACCCGGAGCTCGACCCCGAGAAGTCCTCCGGCAGCGCGAGCTTCAAGCTCGGCGCGTACGGCTTCCAGCTCGCCAGCGAGCGCGCCGGCAAACGCGGCAGCGACCTGATCTCGCTGCTCGTCAACGCGGCCGGCGACGCGGCCGTCACCCCCGTCGAGTTCGCGAGCCTCTTCATCCAGCTGATCGTCGCCGGCAACGAGACGACGCGGACGCTGCTCACGGGAACGCTCGTCGCTTTCGTCGACCACCCGGAGGCGTATCGCACGCTCGAGCGCGAGCCCGCGCTGCTGGAGACCGCCACCGAGGAGATGCTGCGCTGGACCACGCCCGTGCACTACTTCCGGCGCACGGCCACGCGCGACGTCGAGCTCCAAGGCCGCAAGATCCACGCCGGCCAGAAGGTCGTGCTGCACTACACGTCGGCGGACTTCGACGAGCGCGTCTTCGGCGATCCGTTCCGCTTCGACATCCGCCGCGACCCGAACCCGCACCTGGCGTTCGGCTGGGGCGAGCACTTCTGCCTGGGCGCGAAGCTCGCGCGGCTCGAGGCGAGAGTGTTCTGGGAGGAGTTCTTCGCGCGCTTTCGCGGCTTCGAGCTTGCGGGGCCGATCCGGCGCATGCGCTCCAACCTCAACAACTCGCACAAGGAGATCCGCGTGCGCCTCGCGCCGCGCTGACTCGGACTCGCCGCGATGAGTGCTCGCGACGAGCGCTCGGCGCCGAGCGGGGCCGCCACGATGCGCGGCCTCTCCGGCGAGGCGCGCGGTCGAGGTGCGCACTAGCCCGGATTCGTGCTGATCGCCGAGCTGCGCCGCACGGCGCTCGCCGCGACCGCCCTCGCCACC
>CAYWRY010000053.1:0-24813 GCA_964460485.1 uncultured Spirochaetales bacterium | reverse complement strand
CGCTGACGCGGTCGCCGCTCTTCACCGAGAGCGCCTCGCGCACGTCGGCGGAGACCAGCGGCGCGCCCTCGGCGTCGAGCGGCACGACGGTCGCGCGGAAGCGCCCGCCGGTCTCGGTGGAGAGCAGCGCGAGGCGGTCGTTCTTCGCGCCCTGGGAGCCGCGCGGCACGCCGGGCAGCACGAGCTCGCGGCGCTCGCGCACCGAGACGATCGCGTCGCGCGCCGCGCCGTAGTACGGGCCGCCGTCGAAAGGGTCCACCTGATTCATGGGTGAGAACCCGATGCGCTCCAGGATCGCGACCGCTGCGCGCGCCGTGTCGTTCGGCTGGCCGATGATCTTCTGCACCTCGTCTGGGAAGAGCGTCACGTAGACCGGGTCGACCGGGAACAGATCGGCGATGAACTGTTTCGTCTTCGCCGAGAGGTGATCGGCGGTGCGGAAGTCGAGGCCGGTGAACTTCGCGCCGAAGGCATCCCACAGCCGATTCTTCCCCGGCGCCTCGAAGCGCGACAGCATCTCGGCGATGATCTGCTTCTCGAAACGCCGCGGGTGCGCGGCGATGTAGGCGAAGCGCACGATCGAGAGCGCCTTGCCGCACTTGCGCGGGTGATGGCGGTAGGCCGGATCGAGGATCAGGCCGCCGATCTCGGTGGGGCCGTCGGTGGTCGATTGCAGGCGCAGCTTCTTGTGCAGGAAGCTCTTGCCCAGCTCGGGACTGCGGCGCTCCTCGGTGGAGACGTCGAGCCAGTAGTAGGGACGTCCCGGCCGGCCGTGCTTCGCCATCACCAGCGAGGTGCCGATCGTGCGCTTCGTCTCGAGGTCCTCGAGCGCGAACATGTAGATCGCCTCGCGCCAATCGAGGGAGTCCTCGCCGCGGGCGGAGCGGAAGGAGCGGCCGGAGAGGGCGATGCGCTCGACCAGGAACTCCGGGTCCGCCGGCAAGTTCATCGAGTCGAGCAGCTTGGCGAGCCCCACCAGGTCGTCGAGGTCGCCCTCGTTCACGGGCCGAAGGATCAGCATGCGAGTCCCTTCTCGGTGGCGACGCGGCGCATGGCGCGCTCGAGCGCGGCGAAGCCGGCGTCGAGCTCTTCGTCGGTGACGTTCACGGGCAGCAGCATGCGGATCTTCATCGGGTCCTTGCCCGCGCCGAACACGATCACGCCCTCGTCGAACGCCGCCTTGAGGATCGCATTGGTCGTGGCTGGCGCGCCGTCGAACGGGACGAAGGCCTGCATGGCGCCGACGCCGCTGCGCGGGCCGATCGCCTTCGGCATGCGCTGCGCGAGCGCGAGGAAGCGCGCCTCGACGCGGCGGCCGATGCCGGCGACGCGGCCGCCCGCGCCGAGGTAGCCCTCGCCCGCGAGCTTCTCGATGATGCGCGCGCCCACGGCGAGCCCGACCGTCGCGCCGGCGTAGGTGCCCGCGACCAGGCCCTCGCGCGGGTTGTAGTCCTTCGTGTAGAGCACGGCGCTGCCCTGCAGAATCTTGCCGACCGTGACCAGATCCACGTAGTCCTCGAGGCCGAGCGTGCGGTGCGCGAACAGCTCGCCCGTTCGCGCGAAGGTCTGCACCTCGTCAACCCACACCGCGATCTTTGCCGCGCGGCAGCGCTCCATCAGCGCAGCGAAGAACTCGCGCGGCGCGGTGTTGAAGCCGCCCTCGCCCTGCACGAGCTCGAAGATCATGCCGGCGATCTGGCCCGGGTAGCGCCGGAGGTGCCCGTCGAGCGCGGCCAGCGAGCGCTGCGTTCCGCCCTCGACGCGCGGATCGAAGAACGGCACGTAGAGCACGTTGCCGCGCAGCGGCAGCCCCTCGCGGAACGTCGGCTTGTCCGTCACCTCCGCCATCGTCGTGGTGCGGCCGGCAAAGGCGTTCTCGAAGGCGACGATGAAGTGCGCCGGGTGGTGCTTCTGCCAGATCATCTTGATCGCGTTCTCGTTCGCCATCGCGCCGGAAACCGAGAGCCAGGCGTGCGCGAGGCGCGGCGAGGCGTGGCCGAGCAGGAGGCGCGAGAGCTTCAGCTGCTCGAGGCCCGGCGAGAGGTTGCCTTGGAAGACGGCGTCGCGCGCGGCAGCGATCACGGCGGTCTCCAGCAGATCGCGGTCGCTGTGTCCGAAGGCGTACACGCCGATCCCGCCGATGAAGTCGACGAGCGCGCGCCCGTCCGCGAGGCGCAGGCGCGCGCCCTCGCCCAGGCCGCTCATCAGCAGCGGGTAGAACAGCGGGCGGCCGCGCAGCTCCGCGATCTGCTGCATGGCCTGCGCGTAGCCGTCGGCCGAGAGGGGGCTGTCCACGATTGCGCGCTGCACGGCGTCGACCAGCGCGCGCGCGGCGTCCTTCACGGCGGGCGATTGCGACACGGCGGCGAGCGGATCCGAGACGGTTTGCGACATGGCGGCGGAACTTATCGATCGCGCCGGGCACCGCATGCAGCGAAGCTGCGCCAGCAGCTCGGGGGGCAACCCCACGCTGTGGCGCGGCATTTCGCTGCGCGAGCAGAGACCGCGCGCCGCCTGGGCCGCGCGCAGGTGCGTCGCAGCGGCGGCTGATGGCGACCGCCGCTCGCCGGCCCGATTGCCACGCAATCGAGCCCGATTCTCGATTGAAAGCAGCGCTCGCAGTGCCGATACCTTCCGCCATGTCTGCAGAGCTGAAGCCCCCCCGCCGGCAGCGCGAGACGCTGCGCGGCGACCAGGTTCGCCACAAGGCGCGCAAGCAGGCGCTCCAGGCCACCGTTCCCTACCTGGCCGTCGTGCGCTCGCCGCGTCATCCGCGCGCGGGTCGCGAGATGGGTCGCGAGTTCACCGTCGCCACCTACAACGTGCACCGCTGGTCGGGCATGAACGGCGCGAGCGCGCCCGACGCGGCGCGCGCGGGCTTCGTGATCTCCGAGCTGGGCGCCGACGTGATCGCGCTGCAGGAGGTGCTGCGGCCCTTCGACGCCGAGGATCCGCTGGAGCGCATCGCGGACGCGCTGCACCTCCACGTCGCCTTCGCCACCTCGCGCGTGCACCGCCTCGGCGAGCTCGGCAACGCGATCCTCTCGCGCTGGCCGATCACGAGCGTGTTCACGCTCGACCTCACCTTCTCGAACGTCGAGCGGCGCTCGGCGGTTGCGGCGCAGTTCACGACGGACGTGGGCCCGGTCGCCATCGTCGCCACGCACCTCGCGCTGGTGGACCGCACGCGCCAGCAGCAGGTCGAGCAGCTGCTCGAGCACCCGCGGCTGCAGGGGCCCGTGGTGTTGCTCGGCGACATGAACGCCTGGCGGCGCTGCAAGGCCACGCGCGCGCTCGACGAGGAGCTCGGCGGCGGCCATCGCTTTCCGCGCACTTTCCCGGCGGCCAGCCCACTGCTCGCGCTCGATCGCGTCTACGCCCGCGGCGCAGACGTGAGCGAGGTGATCGCCCACAAGTCGGCGGCCGCGAAGCGCGCGTCGGACCACTTGCCGGTGGTCGCCAAGGTGCGGATCGGGAGGTAGGCGCCCCCGCTCGGGAGCGCACGGCTATCGTCGGCGCATGCTCCGCGCCTCCTTCATCCTCGCCGCCTCGCTGCTCGTCGCCTGCACCACGCTGGACGCGACGCGGCTGTTCCGCGCCGGCACCGCGGCGCTCGACCGGGGCGACGTTCCCGCCGCCGTGCGGGACCTCGAGGCGGCGGCGCGGCTCCTGCCGGATTCCTCGGCCGTGCACAACCACCTCGGCCTCGCCTACGACGCCTCCGACCGGCCCGACGACGCGCTGAAGGAATTCGAGCGCGCGGTGGCGATCGACTGCGACAATCGGGCGGCGCAGACCAACCTGGCGCGAGCACGTGCGAGAAGCGCGAACTAGGGCACCGATGGCGAACGAAGTCGAGCAGAAGGCGCTGGCCAGCTACCTCGAGGATCACAGCCTCAAGCACACCAAGCAGCGCGAGGCGATCCTCGACGTGTTCCTGGAGGTGAAGGGACACATCACCGCCGAGGATCTCTTCAGCCGCGTGCGCGAGCGCCACCAGAGCATCGGCTTCACCACCGTCTACCGCACGATGAAGCTGCTGTGCGACGCGGGGCTCGCGATCGAGCGCCACTTCGACGACGGCGTCGCGCGCTACGAGATCGAGCACGAGCACCACGACCACCTGGTGTGCACGCGCTGCGGGAAGATCGTCGAGTTCGAGTGCGCGATGATCGAGAAGGCGCAGGACGAGATCGGCAAGCGCTACGGCTTCCGCCTGTTGCGCCATCGCCACGAGCTCTACGGCCACTGCCCCGACTGCCAGAAGCGCGACCGCGCGGCGCGCTGAGCCCTACGCGGGAAAGCCGCCAAACAGCTCCGGGACTCCCGCTGCTCGCGGAGCTGCGGCGCGGCGTGCGCCGATCGCTCGGCCGCACTCGAGATCCGAGCGGTGCTCGGGCTCGGGTGGCCGGGCGCGCCGCGCGGCGTCGAGCTCAGCGTCCCGCGCAAACCGCCTCAAGCTCGCGCCGCGCGGGCCGATGCCTTCCGACATGGCGCGCGCAAAGTTCATCGAGTGCCCGATCTGCGACACGGAGGTCTCGCTCGACGGCGCCGGCCCGGGCGACGAGGTGTTCTGCAGCTACTGCGGTGCCCCGATCAAGATCGCGGCGATCAAGGACGACGAGTCGGTCGAGATCGAGGAGTACTGAGCGCGACCCCTTTGGGGCCCCGGGCGTCGGCGCGACCCGCTGCGCGCGAGACGGAGCGAGGCGCGCCCGCTCAGAAGCGCGGCAGCTTCTCGCGCAGGTCGGCGAGCCGCGGCGCGGCCGCGTCGCGGTTCGAGAGCGACGGCACCAGCACGGGCCAGGGCACCGCGAGCTCCGGGTCGTTCCAAGCGATCGCGATCTCACCCTGCGGCCGATAGGGCTCCGTGACCTTGTACTCGACCTCGGCACCGTCGCTGATCACCAGGAAGCCGTGGGCGAAGTTGGGCGGGATCCAGAGCTGGCGGAAGTTCGTCGCCGTGAGCGCGGTCATGAAGTGCTTGCCGAAGTGCGGCGAGCCGACGCGGATGTCAACGGCCACGTCGACGATCTCGCCCGCGATGCAGCGCACCAGCTTGCCCTGCGCGGGATCGAGCTGCGCGTGCAGGCCGCGCAGCGTGCCCTGGCGCGAGCGCGAGTGGTTGTCCTGGACGAAGGGAGCCGCGATGCCGTGCTGCGCGTAACGCTCGAAGCGGTAGCTCTCGAGGAAAAAGCCCCGGTCGTCCTGGTGGACGAAGGGCTCGATTAGGAGGACGCCAGGGAGGGTCGTTTGGTGGACCTTCATCTCGGGGCGAGCTTGCTGGAAGGTTCGCGGAGCCGCGAGGGGCGGGCGGGTTTTGTTGGTGATGTGGCAGCGTCCGCGCCGCGCGCTCGTTGCCGGCCCAGCACGACACGGGAGTTGGCAGGGCGCCGCCGGCGCGGCTTCGAGCCGCGCCAGCGGCGTTGCGTCACGTGGTGCCTCGGCAGGCGTTGCGCAGTGTTCGCGGCGCGGAGGTTCCTGCCGATCGGCATCGACGCGCTCGCGCGCGCGCAGGATCAACGCGGCTCTCTCGCGATGCGCGTGAGGTAGTCGCCGTAGGCGTTGCTCTTCATCTCGGCGCCGAGGCGCAGGAGCTGCTCGGTGTCGATCAGGCCCATGCGCCACGCGATCTCTTCGATGCAGGCGACCATCAGACCCTGGCGCTCTTGCACGGCCTGGATGTACTGCCCCGCCTGGAGCAGCGACTCGTGGGTGCCGGTGTCGAGCCACGCGAAGCCGCGGCCGAGGAGCTCGACGCGCAGCGCGCCGCGCGCGAGGTAGGCGAGGTTCAGGTCGGTGATCTCGAGCTCGCCGCGCGCCGAAGGCTTCAGTGCCGCGGCGACGTCGCTCACTCGGTGGTCGTAGAAGTAGAGCCCGGTGACCGCCCAGTTGGACTTGGGCTGCTTCGGCTTCTCCTCGATCGAGACCGCGCGGCCGTGCCCGTCGAGCTCGACGACGCCGTAGCGCTCCGGGTCGCGCACCCAGTATCCGAACACCGTGCCGCCGTCGGCTCTGGCGCTCGCGGCGCGCAGCGCCTCGGAGAGGCCGTGCCCGTAGAAGAGGTTGTCGCCGAGCACGAGCGCCGCGGGCCCGCCGGCGAGGAAGTCGCGGCCGATCGCGAAGGCCTGCGCGATGCCCTCGGGCTTCGCCTGCACGGCGTACGAGATCGCCATCCCGATGCCCGAGCCGTCGCCGAGCAGGCGCCGGAAGCTCGCCTGGTCTTCGGGCGTCGTGATCACCAGCACGTCGCGGATGCCCGCGAGCATCAGCACCGACAGCGGGTAGTAGACCATCGGCTTGTCGTAGACGGGCAGCAGCTGCTTGCTGACTCCGCGCGTGATCGGATACAGCCGCGTCCCGGTCCCGCCCGCGAGCAAAATCCCCCGTCTCGTCATCGAACTGCCCCAACAACTCTTCGAGCACTGCTCGATTCGCGCCCGAGCACAGCGCAACGCAACGCCGCCTGCGCGGCTCGACGCCGCGCGGGCAGCGCCGCCCTCTCGACCCTCACGGCAGAAACTGCGCCACGTTCGCCAGCTTCCGGGGCAGATACTCGTCGATCACGTAGTTCAGCCCCCACTTGGCGAGCGCCTGCTGCTCGGCCCGCACGCCCATCGACAAGAGGTCGTTCATCGCCTTCTGCCAAGGCTTGTGCGCCTTGAAGAACGGGTCGTTCTTCAGCGCGTCCCGCGCGCGCTTGATGTCAACGTCGAGCAGCGGATGCGTGGGGAGCTGGTAGTCGCGGATGTCCTGCGGTGTCACGCCGAGGAAGCGCGCCTGCGGCACACAGAAGAACTGCGAGAGGTGCGCGGCGTTGCCGGAGCCGACCTTCAGCGTGCGGTAGATGTTCGAGATGCCGTAGGGATCGCAGTCCACGAACGCGTAGACCGGGATCTTGCACTCGTCGGAGAGCTTGCGGATGAAGCGGCGCGTCGCGCGCGTCGGCACGCCGGCCAGCGAGACGAGGATGCAGTCGGCGGTCTGCCAGAACTTGTGGCTCTGCAGGCGCTGGAACACGCCGCCGGTCTCGATCGCGAGGATGAACTTCGCGTCGGTCTCGAACGAGAGGTGCTCGACGGTGGAGGGGATCGAGTAGGCGCCGCTGCCGAAGCGCGTGCAGTCGATGCGCTCCACCTCGCCGCTCTCGCGGTCGGGGTCGAGCACGACGAGGTTGCCCGCCACGGCGCCGCCGTGCTCGTCGGGAATGAAGCGCAGCTGCTCGCGTGAGATCCCGCGCACCGAGAACATCGCCTCGATGTCGTCCATCACCGCGTCGCTCTCGGTCTGCTCGTCGAAGCGCGCTTCGTTCCAGTTTTTCGACTGGTAGTAGGCGTCGCGCTTCGTGGCGAAGTCGTTGGTCTCCACCAACGTCTTCGAGAGCCCCATCATGCGCAGGGTCTGCGCGAAGCTCTTCACGGTGTTCACCGTGAGCGTGCGCGTCTTCTTCTGCTTGCCGATCTCGAAGTAGCCCTTGGCCTCGGCATACTTCACGTTCGCGAGCGAGCGGATCGGGAACGCGAGATCGGGTTTTCCGCGCTTGTTCACCTGCGTGTGCACGCCGGATGCGCTTTCGCGGATCGCGGCGACCGTCACGTCGTCGAGCGCGGAGTTCCTGCGCCGGATCTCCTCGGCGCGCTTCCGGGCGTCCTTCTCGCCGGCGCCCGCCGCAGCCTTCCGCTTGGGCGCCGCCGCCTTCGCCTTCTTCGCCGCCATCAGAACCTCCGGCTCTTCTCGAGCATGTGCGTGAGGTTGGCGACCACTCTGCCCCGCTCCTCGTCGTCGAAGCCGAGGATCTCCTGCAAGCCGATGGCGACCTGCGGCAGATACTTGTCGATGTAGGAGCGCTTTTTCGCCTCGTCGGCCTCGCGCCGGCGCTTGCGGATGAACATCGCCACTCGACGCCCGCACTCCTGCAGCGCGAGCCGCATCTCCTTGATGATCTCGTCGTAGTGCGCGATCGCCTCCTTGCTCTCGGAGGTGAACGGCACCCACACGCTGGCGATGTGGATCATCACGAGCATCGGGCCGATCGGCAGCGCGCCCTTCGGCTGCTGGAGCTGGTACGAACGCCAGTCCGTGCTCGTCACGGCGCGCGTCGCCGCGCAGGCGCCCTGCTGATACTGCAGCGGCACGCGGTTCGCGAAGCGGTAGAGCGTGATCGCTTCCTCGGCCGGCAGCTCGCCGCCGTAGGCCAGCCCCGCCTCGATCAGGAACGGGTTGCCGCGGTAGACGGCCGGCCGGCGCGTCACGGCGGCGTAGAAGTCCGCCTTCACCTCCTGGCGCAGCGCCCGCTCGATCAGCTGCTCGCCGATCGGTGCGATGCAGTCCGTCGGCGGCGCCATGATCTTGGTCGCCTGGATCGCACGATGGATGCGCTCCGCTTCCTCGCGCGCGATCTCGTGGGGCCGGCGGTTGCCCTTCACGTTCGCGCGCTCGCAGATCTCGTCCGCGAGCCGGCCGGAGAGCCGCGAGAAATCCTGCTGCAGGCAGCTACGCAGGTTCCGGGCCTGGGTGTCGCGGAACATCTGCATCAGCACGCCGAGCTCGACGCCGTACGGATGCGGCTTGATCTCGGCGGTCTCGGGCGGCAGTTCCTTGGTGACGCGGTCGAACAGGATCGCGCCGTTCGTCTCGTCCGGGCTCGGCGGCAGGTACTCGAGCTTCGCGTGCGGGTTCGCGAGCGAGATCTGCCGCACGTAGGCGTCGACCGACTGCTTGCCGCCCCGGTAGGCGCCTTCGAGCTCGATCTCGACGCGCGTGCCGTGCGCGTGGTGCCAGTCGACCGTCTCCTCGCGCGTCACGCGCGGGTCGTTCGTCTTGGTGTCGATCACCAGCTCGAACAGGTGAGCGGGCTTCTTGTCGCCGGTGCGGGTGACGATGCGGACCGGCTTGCCAGTGGTGAGCAGGCCGTACATGCCGGCCGCGCTGATGCCGATGCCCTGCTGGCCTCGGCTCTGGCGCAGGCGATGGAACTTCGAGCCGTACAAGAGACGCCCGAAGATCTTCGGCACCTGCTGCTTCACGATGCCGGGGCCGTTGTCCTCGACCGCGACGCGGAAGCGCGTCTCCTCGAGCTGCACGATCTCCACGCGGATATCGGGGACGATGCCCGCCTCCTCGCAGGCGTCGAGCGAGTTGTCGACGGCTTCCTTCACCGTGGTGAGCAGCGCCTTCGCCGGGTTGTCGAAGCCCAGCAGGTGGCGGTTCTTGGCGAAGAACTCGGACACCGAGATGTCGCGCTGCTTCTTCGCCATGTCGGCGGCAGTCGCGCTGCCGCGCACCTTCGGCGCCTTGCGCCGGCCCGCGCGATCGTCGCTGCCGGTCTCCACGTCGTCCTCCGCGGCATCCGCCGCCAGCGCCGTGGCCTCCGGCTCGCGCGCGTCTGCCGCCGGCGTCTCGCTCGCCGCGTCCGGCGCAAACAGGCTCCCCTGCCGGCTCATCCCCGGTTCCCCCCAGCCGCGGATGATGCTGATCGCATCTCGCGAGGCAAGCCCGCGTGCGACTCGCGAACGCGGCGCGAGGCCTCGGGCGCTCCATGGACGTGCCGATCCGTGACAACTGCCCCGGGCGCACATGCGAGATCCCGGAACGAGCTACCGAGCGGACAACGCGATCCGGCGCGGCTCGAAGCCGCGCCGGATCGCGCTCTCCCCAACAAGTACGATCGGCGTGCGGCGAGGGAGGTTCGGTGAACGCCGCGCGCGGGGCCTCGCATCGATGCCCGGCCGCGAAGGCGATCAGGCGACCGCGATCTTCTGCCCGCGGAAGTTCCCGATCAGCCGCACTCGCCCGCTGCGCAACAGCTCGACCACGGAGGCCACGACTTCGCGATCGTCCTCGGTCAGCTCGCCCAGCGTGGTCACCAGCTCGAGCAGCGTCGTCTCCACGACGGCGTCGTCGCCGATTTCACGAAGCGTGTGAGCTCGCAGCACCGCAGCCGAGGTCCGCATCGTCGTGTCCCCTTGTCGCAGTGAGATGCAGCGCACGTGCCATTCGTTCAGCGTCGCCGGGGGCACCCTCCGCTCCGCACCCTCCATCGTGTAACCCCGCGACTGGGCAACGGTTTCGCGCCTGGGGCGCGCCTCGGCCCCTGCCCCGCCGGTGACGGATTTCGGTCGTCGCGGCTGTTTTTCGACACCGCGTGAACGCCGGGCGGCGACTCGACGCGCAGAACGAGCGCAGCGCGCATCGCTCGGTGTCCGCGCCGCCAGCCGCTCCGGGGCGCGCTCAAATCGCCGGTTGTGAGGGGCTTCATAGCCGCGCGCGCCGCGCCGGGAGGAGCGTTGCGCCCATGGCGAAGAACCCTCCGCGGCGCATGCAACCGAATCTCAGCTACTTCGAGAGCTTCTCCGTCGAGCTCGTCCCGGCGCCGTCCGGCGAACAGCGCGCCTTGGCCGAAGCGCTCGCGGCGCGCCTTCCCGGCCCGTGGCGGATCGAGCCCATCGCCTGGACGGGCGAGCCGCTCGCGACGCGGCGCGAGGTCCTGTTGTCGCCCGCGCGAGACGCGCGAGTGGAGGTGAGCGCGGCCTGGGAGATGGCGCGCGGCCTCACCTCGGTTGCGGGCGTGGCGAGCGTCGAGCCGCTGTTCGCGGCGCCCGGCCTCGAGCCGAGCCGGCCACATCTCCGCACGCTGCTGACGCCCGACGAAATCCGCGCGCGGGCGCAGCGGGCGCGGCCGGCGAGCGCGGCCGCCCGCGCAAGGGGCGTCGGCGGCGGGGGCCCGCTGCCTTGCGCCGCGGATCCGCAGTGGAGCCTCGACGCGATGCGCGTGACGCAGGCCTGGGCGATCGCACCCCCGAGCGGCCTGCGCTTCGGCCAAGGCATCACGATCGGTCACATCGACACGGGCTACACGGATCACCCCGAGCTGTGGGATCCGCCGCCCGCGCCGCGGCGCGTGCGCACGGATGCGGGCTTCGACTTCGAGAGCGACGACCCCGACGCGCGCGATCCGCTCGACGGGTCGGCGCCCGGGCACGGCACCTCGACGGCGAGCGTGATCATGAGCTCGCAGCGCGGCCCGGAGGCGAAGTTCGTCTCGGGCGTCGCGCCGCTCGCCGAGCTCGTGCCCGTGCGCGTGTCGGGCGGCGTCGTCCACCTCTCGTTCGCGAACGTGGTGCGCGCCATCCATCACTGCGTCGATCGCGGCGCCCACGTCATCTCGATGAGCCTCGGCGGCCCAGTGCCGTCGGACGCGCTGCGGCGCGCCGTGCACCGCGCCGTCGACAGCGGCGTGATCGTCCTCGCCGCGGCGGGCAACGTGTGGCCCTTCGTGGTTTATCCGGCGCGGCTCGACGAGGTCGTCGCGGTCGCGGCGACCAACTGTGAAGGCGCACCGTGGGCCAATTCGGCGCGGGGCGAGGACGTCGACGTCTCGGCGCCGGGCGAGTCGGTGTGGCGCGCCAGCGCGAGGCGGAAGAGCGGCGCGCCGGTGTTCGGCGTCGCGCCGAGCAGCGGAACCTCCTACGCGGTCGCCGGCGCGGCGGGCGTCTGCGCGCTGTGGCTCGCCTTCCACGGCCGCGACGCGCTGCTGCAGCGCTATGGCGCGGGCCAGCTCTCCCGCGTCTTCCGCCGCATGTTGAAGCAGGCCTGCGCGAAGCCGCCGGGCTGGGACGCCGACGACTACGGCGCCGGCATCGTCGACGCAGAGCGACTGCTCGCGCTCCCGTTGCCAGCCGCGAAGGTGGCGATCCCGAAGGCCGCGGGCCGACGCGGCGCGCCCGGCTGGGTGCTCGGGCTCGCGGGCTCTGCGAAGGCTCGACCGGTGATTCGCGCGCTCGCGCGCACGAGCCCGGCGGCGGGCAATCTCGCGGCCGCCGAGCTGCAGTTCCGCAGCGCGACCAGCGCGCGCTGGCGCGCGGCGCTCGACCGCTCGGCCAAGCATCCGGACGCATTGCGTCGACTCGCGGACGCAGAAGCTTCCCAGCCCCTGCGCGATGGGCTCCGCGCCGCGCTGCCGAAGGCGCCGCTGGCGCCGCGGAAGCCGAAGCGAAAGCCGCGCTAGCGGCTCGCAGCGGCGCGGTTGCTCAGGGATCCCCGAGCGCGCCGCCGCCCCGCGTCACGCTCGCGCCGCGCAGCCCCACCGCCTCCGCCATCGCGCCCGGTCCCACGCGCACGTCGCCCGCGAGATCCGCGATCGTGCGCGCCACGCGCAGCACGCGGTGCGCAGCGCGTGCGCTGAGCCCGAAGCGCTCGACGGCGCGGCCGAGCAGCGCGCGCGCGTCGGGGGTCGCCGCCGCGAGCTCGTGCAGGGCGCCCGCCGGGATCTCGCTGTTGGTGGCGATGCAGAGCGCTTCGAGCCGCTGCGCCTGCCGCTCGCGCGCGCGCAGCACGCGCGCTCGCACGGAAGCGCTCGACTCCGCGTCGTGGGGCGCGTCGAGCTCTCGGAATGGCACCGGCTTCACGCCCACGTGGAGGTCGATGCGGTCGAGCAGCGGTCCCGAGAGGCGCGCCTCGTAGCGCGCCAGCGCACCGTCGTCGCACTTGCAGTCGCGCACTCCGCTCTTGTGCCAGCCGCAGGGGCAGGGATTGCACGCGCCGACGAGCAGAAAGCGTGCGGGCAGTGCGACGCGCAGCTGCGCGCGCGAGAGCACGATCACGCCTTCCTCGAGCACCTGCCGCAGCGACTCGAGGCAACGCGGCTCGAACTCGGTGAGCTCGTCGAGGAACAGCACGCCGCGATGGGCGAGCGTCGCTTCGCCGGGGAGCGGCGGGCTGCCGCCCCCGAGGAGGCCCGCGCGGCTCGCGGAATGGTGCGGCGCGCGGAAGGGTCGCACGCGCGAGATCGGCGCGCCCTCCTCCAGCGCGCCCGCCGCGCTGCGAATGCGCGCGACCTCGAGCGCCTCGTCGAGGCGCAGCGGCGGCAGGATCCCGGGCAGCGCGCGCGCGAGCAGCGTCTTGCCCGCGCCCGGGGCGCCGCGCATCAGGAGGCCGTGCGCGCCGGCAGCCGCGATCTCGAGCGCTCGCTTCGCCTGCGCCTGGCCTCGAATCGACGCGAGGTCGGGCTCCCAGGGAAATGCGCCGCTTGCGAGCGCCGGCTCGGCGTGGGGCAGCTCGCGGGCGGCGTGCAGCCACGCGATCACGTCGGCGAGCGATTCCGCCACGCGCGCGCCGGCGTGCTCCGCGAGCCCAGCCTCGGCGCCGTTCGCGGCCGGCACGACGATGCGCGCGCAGCCGGCCCCTGCGAGCGCGAGCACCTGGGCGAGCGCGCCGCGCACGCCGCGAATGCGGCCGTCGAGCGCGAGCTCGCCGACGAGGCCGAGGCCCGAGAGCGACTCCCACGGCACCGCGCCCGCGGCCGCGAGCACGCCCACGGCGATGGGCAGGTCGAGTCCCGCGCCGGATTTTCGCAGCGACGCCGGCGCCAGGTTCACGGTGACGCGCCGGTTGGGGAAATGCTGGCCGACCGCGGCGATCGCCGCGCGCACGCGCGCCGCACTCTCGCGAACCGCTGCCTCCGGCAATCCGACGACGTCCACTCGCGGAAGCTGCGAGCTGATGCGCACCTCGACCTCGACGGGCACGCCGTCGACGCCGAGCAGCGCGCCGCCGAGCACGCGCGGCACGCGCCCGGGCGCGTCGTCCTCCTCGCAGGCGCTCTCCTCGGAGAGAGCGAGGGCGAGCTCGTCGTCCTGCCCACTGGGATCCGACGGTTCGGCCACGGCCAGTCGCCAACGGGATCGCGGGGGAGGGTGCGAGTTGAAGGCAGGGCCCGCTTTCGCGAACCCTGCCTTCCACCCTTGAGAAGCCCCGCCAGGGATGGGGCATCCGGGTTCTAAGTGGTCCGCACGGACGGAAAGTGTCACGTGTCGGCCGAGAATCTGAATGCCGGCGGTTAGGCTTCGTGGGTGAGATCGTCCGCACACATTTCCGCATCGCGATTGCGTCGCATCGGCGCCTTCGCTGCGCTCGCAGTTGCGGCTTGTGGCGGCGCGCCGACGGTGGCGACCGAGGACGAGGCCGTAGGTCCGCCGCGCAATCCCACGCACTTCAGCGCCGAGCGCTTCGACGCGAACCTGCGCGCGCTGGTCGAGCTCGGCGCGCGTCCCCCCGGCAGTGACGGGCTCGCGGCCGCCGAGCGCTGGGCGCGCGCGCACGCGCCCGAGCTCGCGGCGAGCCCCCGCGTCGTGCTCGTGGCGCCGCTCGCGACGGGTGCTGCGCGCGGCGACGCCCTCGCAGACGAGAGCTCGGGCGCAGCGCTCGCGCTCGAGGCGGCGCGCGCGCTCGCGGCGAGCGGCACGCCCGTCGGCGTGGCGTTCGCACCGGCGGACCTCGCGGCCGGCGCCCGGCTCGCCGACGCCGAGCTCGCCGTCTACGTGCGCCGGGCGTGCGCGCTGCCGGAGCGGCGCGATCTGCTCTCGCACCGCGTGCTGCGCGAGCGCTTCTTTCGCATCACGGGCGAGTCGTCGCTCGCATTCGAGCAGGCGGACGCGCCGCACGACGGCTTGCTCGCCGCCGGCGCGAAGCGCGTCGTCGCGCTCGACGCGCCGCGCCCGCCGGGGGCGGCGTGTGCGCCGGCGGCCTTCGGGGACGCGCTGGTGCGCTTCGTGAGCGACGCCACGGCGCTCCTGGCGAGCGGTCGCTCGAATACGCCGCCGCCGGCTGCGTCTCAGGCGGGCACGGGAGGCGCGAACTCGCGCTGACAACGGGAGAGAACATGGATCGCAGATTCCGACGGATGGGCTCGGCGCTGAGTCTCGTGGCTGCCGCGAGCTTGCTCGCGAGCTGCGCCACGCAGACCGGCACGGTGCTGGACGACAAGCGCGCCCAGGGCGCGCTGATCGGCGCCGCCGCGGGTGCGGCCACGGGAGCCGCGGTCTCCAAGAAGGACGGCAAGGCCGCCGGCATCGGTGCCGTGGTCGGGGCGCTCGCGGGCGCGGGCATCGGCCACTACCTGGAGAACAAGGAGCGCGCGGCGCAGGAGCTGGAGGCGATCCCGGACGCGAACGTCGCGATCCAGGGGGACTCGGTGATGGTTTCCTTCGCCGGCGAGGTGATGTTCGACTCCGGCTCGCGCAACCTCACACCGGGCGCACTCTCGCGGCTCGACGCGGTCGCGGCGACGATCAATCGCTATCCGGACTCCGACGTGCTCGTGAAGGGGCATACGGACTCCCAGGGTCCCGAGGACGCGAATCTGCGTCTGTCCGAGGACCGAGCGCTGATGGTCAAGAACCATCTCGTGGTGAAGGGCGTCGAGGCCTACCGCCTGACGACGCTCGGCTTCGGCGAGAGCCAGCCGCTCGTCACCAACGCGACACCCGAGGGCCGCGCGCAGAATCGGCGCGTGGAGATCGAGCTGCGCCCGTCGCAGCGCCAAGCGAGCTAACCAGTCCGGCGCATGCTGCGCCGTTCGCAGAAGACGAGAAGGCCCCGCCGCCTGCGTTTCGCCGCAGCGGCGGGGCTTTTCGTTTGCGCCGTTAGCGCGCGCGCGGAGTCGGCCGTGCAGGTGCGGCTCGACTCCCCGATGCCGGGAGCGCGCGTCGAGGGCTTCGTGCACCAGGCGCGCATCGCGGGCAGCGCGCTCGCCGACGCCGCGGACCCGCGCGCCTTCGACGTAATGCTCGTGATCGACGTCTCGTACTCGACGCGCGCGGCGAGCGGCGGCGACATCGACGGGGACGGGCTCGTCGGCGTCGACCCGCTCGCCGAAGGGCTCGCGGGCATGTTCCCCGCCGACGTGCGCAGCACCGATCCCGAAGACTCGATCCTGCGCGCCCAGGTGCGGGCCGCCCGCAAGCTGCTCGAGGATCTCGACCCGCGCCGGGTGCGTGTGGGCGTGATCACGTTCTCGGGCGAAGTCGATCCGGCGACCGGCGAGCGCTTGGCGGAGACGCAGCAGGACGCGCAGCTCGAGATCGCGCTCACCAGCGACTACGACGCCGTGCGGAGCGCTCTGCTCGGCGTGCTCGCACGCGGCCCGCACGGCGCGACGAACTTCGGCGCCGGCATCCTGATGGCGGTGAGCGAGCTGAGCGGGCTGACCGGCGCCCGCAGCCAGCCGCGTGCCGACGCGCAGAAGGTCGCGCTGTTCCTGACGGACGGACTGCCCACTTTCCCGATCGGCAAGGGCACCGAGGTCGACGTGGGCGACGAGGAGTACGCGCTGCGCGCGGCCGACCTGGCGCGCACCGCCGGCATCTCGATCAACACCTACGCGCTCGGCCCCGAGGCGTTGAAGTACAACCGCACGACCACCGAGATCGCGCGCCGCACGGGCGGCGTGTACACGCCGGTGCAGCGCCCGGACGGCGTGATCGCCCTGCTCGCGGGCACGTCCTTCTCGGACATCGAGGACGTGGTGCTCACGAACGTCACGACCGGCGACTTCTCGACGGATGTGCACCTCGCGCCGGATGGCTCCTTCGCGGGCTACGTGCCCGTGCGCGAGGGGCGCAACCGCGTCCGCGTGGTCGCGCTGGCGAGCGACGGGACGCGCGGCGAGCTGGAGCTCGAGCTCGACTTCGCGCTCAGCTCCGTCGGCTCTTCGGACCGAGCTGCGGAGCTGGAGCGCATCCGGCGCCAAAACCGCGAGCTGGAGATCCGGCGCCGGAGCGCGGAGATCGAGGCGTTCCGCGCGCAACAGCGCCGCAGCGTGGAGATCGAGGTGAAGAGCGACCGCGACGCGCGAGCTCCGGCGCCACGCGGCGCAGAATCGAACGCACCAGCACCGCAGCCGAGCTCGCCGCCGGCGCCGTGAGCGCGCAGCACGCTCGCCGCGAAGGGGCTCGCCGGGCGCGGCGCCGGGAGGCTCGCGCCGGCCTCTGGTTCAGAGCGGCGTCAGGCCCGCGTCGCTGATCTGCCGCTGCTTCAGCTTGCCTTTCTCGTAGACCGACTTCACGTCGACGGTGCCGTCCTGGTTCTTGTCCTCCTCGCGCAGGGCGAGGAGCGAGCGGCCCGAGCTGGTGTCGTAGGTCTCGAAAGTGTCGCGCACGCCGTCGGCGTTCGCGTCGCGCTCGATGCGGGTGATCAGGTCGCGGTCGTAGGTCGTCCACGCGTCGAGCTTGCCGTCGTAGTTCTGGTCCTCTTCGGCACGGTCGAGCAGCTTCGCCTCGTAGTACACGACGCGGTCGATCTTCCCGTCGGCGTTCGTGTCGTGGCGCTCCTGCGTGAGCACGCCGCCCTCGAACACGAAGAAAGCGTCGCGTGCCCCGTTCGCGTCGCGGTCGATCTCGCGCGACGCCATGCGGCCGTCGCTGCCGTAGTTCTGCCACTCGTCGGCCTTGCCGTCGCCGTCGTTGTCCTGCTCGATGCGCGCGATCGCCGCGGCCTCGTAGATCGTCCACTCGTCGATGTCGCCGTCGTAGTCGCGATCGGACTCCTTGCGCAGGATCACGCCCGTCGCCTCGTCGTGGTACCGCACCTCCTCCGGCGCGCCGTCGCGATCCGCGTCGAGCGAGCGCACGAGCACGGCGAGCTCGCGCGTGTTTCCCCACGCGCCGGCTGCGATCTTGCGGTGCTCCTCGTCGAAGATCGCCGCGGGAAGATCCTTCTCGGCAGGAGCGCTCGGCGCCTCGCGCGTGTCCGCCGCCACCGCGCCCGCGCCGCCGCCGGACGGCTGGGCGGCGACGGCTTCGAGCTGCTCGCTCTGCTCGATCTGCTTGAGCAACTCCTCCTGGCGCTCGAGCTCCGCCGCGATCTCGTCCTCGAGCTCGCCCTGGCGCTGATTCTCGCGCTCGATCTCGCGCTCCATCTCCTCTTCGCGACTGCGCTCGCCGCCGCGCGGACCGCCGCCGCCGGCGCCACCGAGCGGCGCCTCGCCGGTGATCGCGCCGTAGATCATCGAGGCGACGCCTCCGACCGCTGCTCCGATCGGGCCGGCCTGCGCGCCGACGATCGCGCCGATCAGCATGCCCTGTGTCGCAGCTTTCGCGCGGTCGCCCGCGGTGATTCCCGACGCAGCGGGCGCGGATGTGTCGACGTCGTCTTCGGGAAGACCCGCGGTCGGGTCATCAGGGTCTGCGGACGGCGGCGGCGTCGAAACCGGCGGTCGCCGACCGCTCTGCGCTGCTCCGCCCCCGGTCGCGCACCCGAGGCTTCCCGCGACGGAAACGCAGAGGAGCAGGGCGAGCGCTCGCATCGGGAGCCCTTTCAACACGGCACGCTCCGTGTGTGGCCGCGCGAATGAGGAAGCGACTCGACCATCCTACTCTCGAGGGCGGGGTGAGCCAACGCGCGGGTCCGTGCGGATGCCGAAGCAAACCCGCCGCCGGCAACCTGGATGCGCGCGATCGGCAATCTGAACGAGGCGAGCATCGGCGCCGCGGCCGACGTGCCGGTTCCTCGCGACGACCGCGCCACGCGCGGGTGTCGGCCAGCCACCCTCCTCTCACGACTACCATGACGAACCCCTTGATCCCGCGGGGACCGTCCACTACTTTGCCACGATCCCGCGCCGAGCGGCCCCCGCCGCACAGAGGCCAGCGCCGATGTGCACCCTGATCGCCCTTCATCGCTGCTACCCGCGCGCCCACCTGCTGGTTGCGGCGAATCGGGACGAGTTTCTCGCGCGCCCGGCTTCCGGTCCGCGCGTGCACACGTGGCACGGCCGGCGCGTCGTCGCGCCGGTCGACGAGCGCGCGGGTGGAACCTGGCTCGGACTGAACGACGCCGGCGTGTTCGTCGCCCTGACGAACCGGCCGACGCAGCTCCTGGACGCCCGCCGCCGCTCGCGCGGGCTGCTGGTCGCGGACGCGCTAGGCCGCAGCTCGGCTGCGCGCGCCGCAGAAGCTGCGCTCCAGATCGCGGCGAACGCCTACAACCCGTTCAACCTGTTCGTCGCCGACGCTGAGCACGCCTTCGCCGTCGTGTACGAGGAGAAGCCGCGCGTGCGCGTGTTGGGCCCCGGCGCCCACGTGATCGGGAACGCGGATCCGAACGACGCCGCGGTGCCGAAGATCGCGCGGCTGCTCGGGGAAGCCGAGCGCGTCGCCGCCGGCCCAGAGCACGCGGCGCTGGACGCGCTCTCCGCCCTTTGTCGCTCGCACGACGCGCGCAGCGAGAACGCGCTCGAGCGCACCTGCATCCACACGCCCGAGTACGGCACGCGGAGCTCGACGCTGCTGCGCTGCGGCGCCGAGCGCGGCCACGACGCGCTGCGCTTCGCGAGCGGAGCCCCGTGCGAGACGCCCTACGAAGATCTGACCCCGCTCCTGCGCGCGCTCGACTGACGAGCCGGCGCGCGCCGGGCACACGACGAGGACCACAGCGTGAGACGAATCGGCAGCAACATCCGCAAGCAGAGCACCGAGGCGAAGGCGAACCGCCTGTCGCGCAACATCATCCGCTACACGACGGCCGAGAAGCCCAAGAACGAGTACCCGAAGCGGATCGTGTCGCCTCCCGCCGCGAAGGCGTGCTGCACCGACGAGAATCGCGTCGTCGTCGGCCAGGTGAAGGAAGTCGAGGGCTTCAAGTTCTGTTACAAGATTTGCGCGACCTGCGGCCACGCGGTCCGGTACTTCTACCCCGCCGCCGAAGGCACGAGCGACGCGGTCAAGAGCTACCGCTCCTGGAAGAAGTACATGGTGCAGTAGAGCTGGGGCGCGCCGCGGAGTCGCGCCGAGCGACCCGTGGAGAGGCGAGCTCCGCGGGAAGGGCGGCGATGCCGGCGAACGATTCGCGCGACGAAGCGCGCGCGCCGCGCGGTCGCCTGGCGGAGGCCGAGGCCTACCTCCAGGGCCTCATCAATCTCGAGCGTGCGCCGAGCTACGCCGGCGCGCGCCTCTCGCTCGCGCCGATCCGCGCGCTGCTGGGGCGCGTCGGCAATCCCGAACGCGGGCTGCGCGTGCTCCACATCGCCGGATCGAAGGGCAAGGGCTCGACGGCGCTGCTGTCGGAGGCGCTGCTCCTCGAAGCCGGCCTCAGGGTGGGCACGTTCACCTCGCCGCACCTCGAACGCTGGACCGAGCGCTTCCGTCTGAACGGGCGCGAGATCGACGGGGAGCGCCTGGCAGACGCGGTCGATCGCCTGCGCCCGGCCGTCGACGCGCTGCGCGAGGGCAAGGATCCGCCCAGCTTCTTCGACGCCACCACCGCAGCCGCGCTCTCGCTGTTCGCGGAAGAGCGCGTCGATGTGGCGATCCTGGAGGTCGGCCTCGGCGGCCGGCTCGACTCGACGAACGCGGTCTCGCCCGCAGTCACGTGCATCACGACCATCGAGCTCGAGCACACCGAGAAGCTGGGCTCGACCTTGGCCGCGATCGCCGGCGAGAAGGCGGGCATCGCGAAGGCCGGCGTTCCGCTGGTGATTGGCGCGCTGGCGCCCGAGGCCGCCGCGGTCGCCGAGGCGCGCGCGAGGGAGGTCGGCGCGCCGCTCGCGCGGCTCGGCAGCGAGTTCGAGGCGCGCGTGCTGGGCGAGGCGATCGAGGGTTCGCGCATGCGCTTCGAGGAGGGCGCCTTCGCCTGCGATCTCTCCCTCGGAGCGCCGGGCGCGCATCAGGCGGCGAACGCCGCGCTCGCCCTCGCCTGCGCGCGGCGGCTGGGCCTGGTCGACGACGCCGCGCTCGCCCGCGCCGCGCAGCGCGCCTTCGCGGCGCCGGCGCTGCCGGCGCGCATCGAGATCGTCTCGCGCGCGCCCTGGATCGTGATCGACGGAGCGCACACCGAGGCATCGGCGCAGGCGCTCGCGCGCGTGCTGGCGCGGATTCCTCGGCGCGCCGCACACCTGGTCGTCTCGATCTCCGCCGGCAAGGCGCTCGCCGCGATCTGCGCGGCGCTGGCGCCGCACGCCGATCGCGTGACCGTGACGCGCGCCGAGCCGGTCCGCTCGCTCACGCCGGCGGAGGTCGCGGAGGCCATGCGCGCCGCGGCCCCGGGGCTCGACCTGCGAATCGTCCCGAACCCGCATCTCGCGTTGCGAGCGGCGCGCGAGGCGCTCGGCCGCGAGGACCTGCTCGTCGCCACCGGCTCGTTCTATCTCGCCGGCATCGCGCGCAGCGTGCTGCGGAGCTGACGCCGCGCGCGCACCGCCGCCGAGCTGCACGCGCGGCGCACGAAAAAGCGACGCGCCCGAGCAGGCACCTCGCGAAGGCCGCGAGGGGAGGGGTTGCCTGCCCGGGCGCTGGAGATTTTCCAGGCTGCGAGTAGAGCAACCGACGTGCCAGACGGAGCGCCGCCCGCGCCGCGCGCGGGCATTCGACGGCGCCGCCGAAGCGAGCCGCCACAGTTGCCGGCACAGGAAGCGGCAGCGCGCGCTCGCGATCGGGACCGCGCGACGCCAATTTGTGTCACCGAAGCGCCGACCTGCCGATCGGGCGCGCGTGCGCCTCCGCGAGCGCCGCAACGTGCGCCGGCGTCGTGCCGCAGCAGCCGCCCAGCCACGCGGCGCCAGCCAGGGCCCAAGGCAGCGCGCCCGCAGCGAACGCGCTGGGAGTCGCTTCGTGCGTGCGGCCGCCGGTGGCCAACGGCGCGCCGAGGTTCGCGTACGCGAAGAACGGCAGGCGCGACGCGCGCAACACCGGCAGGCAGGCGGCGAGATCGCTCCAGGGCGCACAGTTCACGCCGACGGCGAGCGGTGCGAGCGGTGCCACGCGGCCGATCGCCTCCGCGAGCGGCTCGCCCGAGAGGAGTCGCGCGTCCGGGCGACACACGAAGCAAACGAGCGCGGTGGCGCCCGCCTCGCGAGCGGCGCGCAGCGCGGCCTCCGCTTCGCGCGCGCAGTTCATCGTCTCCACCAGCACCGCGTCGACGCCCGCCCGCACGAGATTGCGCGCGTGTGCGCCGTGCTCGCGGGCGAGCGCCGCGTCGTCGGGCACGAGCTCCGGCCGGTAGCAGTCCTCGAGCGGCGGCGCGGAGCCGAACACGAGCGCGGCTGCGGCCCCCGCGTCGCGCGCGCCTTCCCGCGCGAGCCGCACGGCCCGCGCGGTCAGCTCCTCCGCACGGCCGGCGAGGCCCGCCCGCGCGAGCACGCGGGCTTGCGTGCGGAAGGTGTTCGCGGTGAGCGCGTCGGCGCCGGCGCGCGCGTAATCCGCGTGGATCGCGCGCACCACCCCGGGCGCTTCGAGCAGCGCGTGCGCCGACCACAGGGGCAGCGCGCACGCGACGCCGCGGCGCTCGAGCTCCGTGCCGGTCGCGCCGTCGAGCACGCGCGTACGCGAAGGGATTCGCGATGCGCCGCCGATATCATGCGCCTCCATGTCACTCCTGTCGCTCGCGCGCCACGAGCGCGCCGGCCGGCTCGAGCCCGTGCGGCTCGGCGTCCGCTACTCCGCCGACGTCCCGCCGCACCGTAGCCCCGACGGCGCGCTCGGCCCGATCGCGTTCGCCGAGGCGGCGCTGTCTCCCGGAACGCACCGCATCGGACCCTTCGAGGTGACCGTCTCGGCGGATCTGCGCGGCGAGGAGGCGGTCGTCGACGTGTCGCTGCGCTCGCTCGCCGACGAGCCGCTGCACCTCGAATCCGCGGTGGTCGGACTGCGCTGGCGGCCGCCGCATGGCGAAGGGCAGCTGCGCTTCCTGCGCAACGGTTGGCAGTCGTGGTCCGGCTGCAGCTCCGAGGCGCTCAGCGTGGAGGGAGCGCCGGCGTTTCCTTCCGGCGCGTGGCTGCGCGGCATGTTCCACGGCGTGGGCGCGCCCCCGCCGGACCGGGCTGGCTGGCACGAATCGGATCTGGTGACGGCCGCCGCCACGGGATCCGGAGCCGCGTGCCTCGCGGGGCTGCTCGAGGCGGGCCGCGCGAGCGGCCTCGTGTTCCTGCGTCGTGAGCCGGAAGCCGTGCGCGTCGAGGTGGAGGCGCAGCTCGAGGTTGCCTTGGCACCGGGCGGGCGGGTTCCCGCCGAGCGCTTCACGTTCATGCTCGGCGACTCCGCTGACGCGTTGCTCGAACAGTTCGCCGCCGAGCTGGGGATGCGGGCAGGCGCGCGCACGCGGGCGCCGTTCCAGGCTGGCTGGTGCAGCTGGTATCAGTTCTTTGCGGCCGTCTCCGAGGCCCACGTGCTGCGCAACCTCGCGGCGCTCGCGAAGCTCCGCGCCACGCTGCCGATCGACGTCGTGCAGATCGACGACGGCTTCCAGCGCGCAGTCGGAGACTGGCTCAACACGAACGAGCGCTTCCCGCGCGGCCTCGCGCCCCTCGCCGGCGAGATCCGCAGTGCGGGTTTCACTCCCGGCATCTGGACGGCGCCGTTCTGCGTCGTCGCGGAGAGCGAGGTGTTCCGCGAGCACGGGGACTGGCTGCTGCGGCGCGGCGGCCAGCCCTTCCTCGCGCTGATGCACGCGCAGTGGGCGCGCGATTCGCGCGTCTACGCGCTCGACGCGTCCCAGCCCGCGGTGCAGCGCCACCTGACCGACACCTTCGCGGCGCTCGCCGAGCTGGGCTTCGAGTACTTCAAGATCGACTTCCTCTACGCCGCGGCCATGCAGGCGGACGCCGCCGACGCCTCCCTGCCGCGCGCCGCGCGCCTGCAGCGCGGCCTCGCGGCGATCCGCGCCGGCGCCGGCGCGGAGGCTTTCGTGCTCGGCTGCGGATCACCGCTCGGCGCGGCGGTCGGCTTCGTCGACGGGATGCGCATCGGGCCCGACGTCGCGCCGCACTGGGAGCCGCGCCCCGCGCCGCGCATCCCCGGCATCGAGCACACCACGCCATCGACGCAGAGCGCGCTGCGCTCGGTCCAGGCCCGTGCGTTCATGCACCGGCGCCTCTGGCTGAACGACCCCGACTGCGTGATGGCGCGCAGCCGCGGCACCGACCTCACTCCCGAGGAGGTGCGCTCGCTCGCCGCGGCGGTGGCGGCGAGCGGCGGCATGTTCGTGATCTCCGACGACGTGGCGGAGCTCCTGCCGGCGGAGATCCGTCTACTGCAAGACGCGCTCGCGCTGGCCCGGGAGGTGGACGCCGGGGGCTCTCAGGGAACGGCGCGCGCGCTCGACCTGCTCAGCGAGGGCGGACCGTGCGGCCTGGTGAGCCACACGCCCGATTCCGTGCTGCTGGCGGCGGTGAACGCGTCTCGCGCTCCCGCCGCGTTCGCGCGCGACTGCGCGCGCGAGCTCGCCGCGCGCGGGCCGCTCCCGCCGCTCGCGCTGCTCGGCGGCCCCGAGCCCGAGCCGCGCGACGACGCCGTACTCCGCGCGCAGCTCGCAGCCCACGAAAGCCTGTTCGTACGCGTCCCGAAGGACGTGCGGCTCGCAGTCTTCTGCGACTACGACGGCACCTTCGCGAAGCAGGACGTCGGCTCCACGATCGCGCGCACGCACGCCGCCGAGCAGCGCGCGGCGCTCTGGAAGCGCCTCGAGCGCGGCGAGCTGGACGCGTGGTCGTACAACGTGGCGCTGCTCGACGGGCTCGCACTGCCCGAGCGCGCGCTGAACGAGTTCTTGCGCACGATCGAGATCGACCCGGGCGGGCGCGCGCTGGTGGCGTGGTGCGAGGAACGCGGCATCCCGTTCCGCATCCTGAGCGACGGCTTCGACTACAACCTCGAGCGACTCCAGCGCATCCATCAAGTGCGCTTTCAGCACGATTCGAACCGGCTCTGGTACGAGAACGACCGCTGGCGCATCGCCGCGCGCCATCCAGATCCTCGCTGCGGCTGCAACACGGGCGTGTGCAAGGCCGCTCGCATCCGCGACTTCCGCGCGCTCCATCCGCGCACGCGCGTGGTGCACGTCGGCAACGGTCGCGTCTCGGACCTGTGCGGCGCGCGCGCTGCCGACCTCGTGTTCGCGAAGGACTCGCTGGCGGCCGAGCTGGCGAAGCAAGGCGTCGCCTTCGAGCCCTTCGAGACGCTGCACGACGTGGTCGCCGGCCTCGAGCGAATGCTCGGCTGAGAGGCTGAGAAGAAATCTCGCGTTTCCATTCCCCGGTGGCCATAA
>CAYWRY010000052.1:0-25192 GCA_964460485.1 uncultured Spirochaetales bacterium | reverse complement strand
TGGGCGTGACGTCGGCGCCGTAGGCCATCGCGACCAGCAGCGTGAGCTTGTGGGCGGCGTCGATGCCGTCCACGTCGAAGGTGGGATCCGCTTCGGCGTAGCCGAGCTCCTGCGCGCGCTTCAGCACGGCGTCGAAGGGCGCGCCGGTCTTCTCCATCTCCGTGAGCACGTAGTTCGTCGTGCCGTTCACGATGCCGTGGATCGAGAGGATGCGATTCGCCGACAGGCCCTCGCGCAGCGAGCGCAGGATCGGGATGCCGCCGCCGACGCTCGCCTCGAACGCGACGTCGACGCCCTTGCGCGCCGCCGCGTCGAAGATCTCCTTGCCGTGCATCGCGAGCAGCGCCTTGTTGGCGGTGACGACGTGCTTGCCCGCGTCGATGGCGGCCAGGACGAACTGCTTGGCCGCGCCGTAGCCGCCGATCAGCTCGATCACGATCTGCACGTCCGGGTCGGCGATCAGGCCCGCTGCGTCGCGGTCGAAGCGGACGCCCGACAGGTCGACGCCGCGGTCGCGCTCGGTGTCGAGATCGGCGATGCGCACCAGCTGGAGCGGGAAGCCGAGGCGCTGGGAGATCACGGCGGCGTTGTTGCGGAGCACTCTCGCGACGCCGGTGCCGATCGTGCCGAGACCGATGAGCCCGATCCCGATCGAGCTTCGCTCGGCTTCGCCTCGCTGCGCGCCCGCCGCGCCGGCGGGCTTGCGGCCTCTCGAGCTGCGCTCGCGCGCTGAACCGTCGGGGTCGTGCGCGCTCACGGCTCAGGCCCCCGCGCTGCGCAGGAACTTGCGGATGCCGCGCACCGCCTGGCGCGTGCGATGCACGTTCTCGATCAGTGCGAAGCGCACCCAGCCCTCGCCGTTCTGGCCGAAGCCGACGCCCGGCGACACCGCGACCTGCGCCTCGCGCAGCAGCTTCTTGCTGAACTCCAGCGAGCCCATCGCTCGGAACGGCTCGGGCACCGGCGCCCACACGAACATCGTCCCGAGCGGCTTCTCGATCTTCCACTGCCCCGCGCCCGGCTTCGCGAGCCCGTCGATCAGCGCGTCGCGGCGCGCCTTGTACTCGGCGACGGTCTCGGCCACGCAGTCCTGCGGTCCGCGCAGCGCGACGATCGCGCCCACCTGGATCGGGGTCGGGATGCCGTAGTCGAGGTACGACTTGATGCGCGTCAGCGCGTGGATCATCTCGCGATTGCCCGCGCAGAAGCCGACGCGCCAGCCCGCCATGTTGTGGCTCTTCGAGAGCGAGAGGAACTCGATCGCCACGTCCTTCGCGCCCGGCACCTCGAGAATGCTGGGCGGCTCGTAGCCGTCGTAGGAGATCTCGGCGTAGGCGAAGTCGTGGATCACCATCAGGTGGTGCTCGCGTGCGAACGCGACGAGCCGCTCGAAGAAAGGCCTGTCCACGGTCATCGTGGTCGGGTTGTGCGGGAAGCTCACGATCAGCAGCTTCGGCTTCGGCCAGGTGCGCTTCACCGCGGTCTCGAGGTTCGCGATGAAGTCGTGGTCCGCGCCGATCGGCACGTGGCGCAGGTCGCCGCCAGCGATCACCACCGCGTACTGATGGATCGGATAGGTCGGATCCGGCGCGAGCACGACGTCGCCGGGCCCCACCGTGACGAGCACGAAGTGCGCCAGGCCTTCCTTCGCGCCGATCACGGCGATCGCCTCGCCCTCGGGATCGAGCTCGACGCCGTGGTTGCGCTGGTACCACTCGCACACCGCCGCGCGCAGGTTCGGCACGCCGCGCGAGGCCGAGTAGCGGTGGGTGTGCGGGTCGAGCGCCGACTCGCGGATCTTCTCCACGATGTGCGGCGGCGTGGGCATGTCGGGGTTGCCCATGCCGAGGTCGACGATGTCCTCGCCGGCCTTTCGCCCGGCGTGCTTCAGGGCCGTCACTTCCGCGAGGACGTAGGGCGGGAGACGGCGCAGCTTGTCGAAGTCGTGGCGGATTGCGGACACGGCAGCCTCGGCGGGGGATGCAGAAAAACGCTGTAGGGGCGCGAAGCTACGTGCGCCGGCTCGCCGATGCCACCTAAGATCGAGCGCCCGAGGGGCGAGAGGCGCATGACCGACATCGGCTTCCCGATCGAGACGATCCTGATCTTCTACGGGGTCGTCGCGCTGTCGGTCTACGTCGACCTCGTGGCCCACCGGCGCTCGTCCGAGATCACGCCACGCAACGCCGCGAAGTGGGTCGTGTTCTGGGTGTGCCTCGCGCTCGGCTTCTACGCCTACCTCTACAACCGCTTCAGCCCCGAGGCCGCGAACCTCTACCTGGCGGGCTACGCGCTCGAGCAAACGCTCTCGATCGACAACCTGATGGTCTTCATGGCCATCTTCGCGTCCTTCGGCATCAGCGGCGCGCTCCAGCACCGCATCCTCTACTGGGGAATCGCCGGCGCGATCGTGTTCCGCGCGATCTTCGTGCTGGTCGGCACGGGGCTCTACGAGGCGAGCCCTTACGTCGGCTTCGGCTTCGCCGCCTTCGTCGCGTGGACGGGCGTGAAGATGCTCCAGTCGGGGACCGAGGAGCGGCAGATCAGCGATTACGCAAATCACTGGAGCGTGAAGCTGATGGGCCGGCTCTTTCCGGTCTACACGCGCCTGCACGGCGACGCGCTGTTCGTGCGGCCTTCGGCCGTCTCGGGCGAGGGCGGCCTGGCGACGCACAGGGGCCCCCTCTACGCGACGCCCGCGTTCCTCTGCCTCGTCGCGATCGAGACCTCCGACGTCGCCTTCGCCTTCGACTCGGTGCCTGCGGTCATCGCGGTCACCCACGAGCCGCTGCTCGTCTACGCCGCGATGATCTTCGCGATCCTCGGCCTGCGCAGCCTCTACTTCGTGCTCGCCGCGCTCACCCGCTACCTCGTGCACCTCGAGAAGGCCGTGATCGCACTGCTCTTCTTCATCGCGGGCAAGATGGCGCTCACGTCGTGGCACCACGCGGTCGGGCCGACGGGGCTCCACATCTCGCCGACCATGAGCCTCGCGATTGTGCTGGGAACGCTGGCCGTGGGCGTGCTGGCCTCGCTGATCGCGCCGAGGAACGGCGCGGCCAACGCCGCGCTCGCGCCGACTGACGACGACCGCGTCCGCAAGGACGCCTGAAGCGAGGGGACGAGCCTTCCGGCGCGCGCTTGCTACCCGCGCGCTGCGCGCGGCAGCGTCGCCTCTTCCTCGGGAAGCAGCTTGCGCAGGCGCTGCGGCGTGAGCGATCCGTCGCTGTAGGTGTCCTCGCCGGTGCACACGCCATTCTCGTCGTAGTGGAAGACCGCGGCCTGGCGATACGAGAAGACGTAGTTCGCCTCGAGGTCGTCGCACGGCACGCCCATCGCCTCGAGCGCGCGGCCGGGGAAGACGATGTGCATCCAGCCCTCGTGGAAGAGCCCGCGGTCGTCCACGATGAAGCGGTCGACGTCGTAGCGCAGCTTGTTGTATCCGAGCGCGAAGATGTTCGAGTAGAAGCCGCGCACCGCCGCGCCGCCCTTGGGGCCGAAGTCGCCCGTGCCCGAGCCGTAGAAGTGGTATTGCGGATTCGCGCACTGCGTCTTCATGATCGCCTCGACGTCGCCGGCCAGCTCTGCGACCAGGTGCTCGCGGAAGTTCTGCAACAGGGCGCGATGCCGCGGATGCTTCGTCTCGGCGATCTTGGCCTCGATCGGCTTCAGCGTGTGGGCGATGGAGAAGTCGAGCATCGGGGCTCCTGTGCGCCGCGCTCAGTCGGCGCGGCGCGTGCGAGAGAAGACCAAGTAGAACGGCAGCGCGGCGGCCGAGACGGCGAGGCTCACCAGCGCGGGCGTGGTCGAGCCGAACAGCAGCGAGATCGCGATCGCCACGTTCGCGAAGAGATAGAGCGCGGGCACCACCGGATAGCCCCACGCGCGGTAGGGACGCGCGAGTCGCGGCTGGCGGATGCGAAGCGCGTACAGCGCCAGCACGTCGGCGCTGGTCGCGAGCAGGATCGCGAAGGTCGTGAAGTCGAGGGCGCCGGGATAGCTCTGGAGCAGCGCCACGATCGCGATCGCCACCGCGGCCTGGAGCCAGAGGGCGATCGCCGGCGTCGCGTACACCTCGTGCACGCGCTCGACACCCGGCACGAACAGGCCGTCGAGGGCCATCGCGTAGGCGATGCGCGCGCCCACCAGGATCGTCGCGTTCAGCGTGCCGAGGATGGAGACCAGCACGAAGCCCTGGATCAGCTTGCCGCCGATCGCGCCGAACAGGACCGTCGCCGTGGCGGTGCCCACGTCGTCCACGCGGCGAATCTCTGCGAGCGGGAGCGCGTAGAGGTAGACGGCGTTGATCACGACGTAGATCCCGGCGCACAGCGCGAGCCCGACGAAGAGCGCGCGCGGCAGGTTCTTCTGCGGCTGCTGGATCTCGCTGGCGACGTAGACCACGGCGTTCCAGCCCAGATAGCTGAACAGCACCGGCGACATGGCGAGGGCGAAGGCGCCGAAGCTCGCCGCCTCGACGACGCCGCTCACGAGCGGCGACAGGTTTGCGACGTCGCCGCTTCCGGTGAGCGGCGCGACCAGCCCGAACGCGAACAGCGCGATCACCTTCACGTAGCCCGTGACGTTGTTCACCCACGCGCCGTACTTCACGCCGGCGACGTTGAGCCAGGTGGTCGCGAGCGTGGTGAGCGCGGCAAACAGCACCACGTTCGGCAAGGACCAGCCGTAGAGCGCGCCCACGCGCTCGGCGAAGCCGACGGCCAGCGTCGCCACCGTGCCGGAGAAGATTGCGAAGAAGGTGATCCAGCCGACCAGGAAGCCGGCGAGCGGGTGGAAGGCGCGGCGCAGGTAGACGTAGTCACCGCCCGCGTGGGGGAACATCGCGCCGAGCTCGGCGTTCGCGAGCGCGCCGGCGAACGAGAGCGCCGCGCCGGCCGCCCAGGCGACGAAGATCAAGCCCGCGTGGGGGATGCGGTTCGCGATTTCGCCGGGCGTGAGGAAGATTCCCGAACCGACCACCGACGCGACCACCAGGAACACCGCGTCCTTCAGCGAGAGCTGCGGGCGCAGCTTGTCGCGCGGGTCGCGCTCGCTCACGGACGGTGCGTCGGCGCGCGGCGTGAGCCTGCTGGAGTCGCCGCCGGATTCGCCAGGGGACGGCCCATCACTCGTTCACCTCTCGGGAGGAAAGCTCGGTCCATCTCCTGAACGAGTGAAGGAGCGTCCCTTGCGAGCTACGCCAGGAATGGGATCAGCAGCAGCGCGACGATGTTCACGAGCTTCAGCATCGGGTTGACCGCCGGGCCGGCGGTGTCCTTGTACGGATCGCCCACGGTGTCGCCTGTGACCGCCGCCTTGTGCGCGTCGCTGCCCTTCTTCTCGCCCGCCAGCGCGCCGCTCTCGATGTACTTCTTGGCGTTGTCCCAGGCCGCGCCGCCGGTCGTCATGGAGATGCCGAGGCAGACGCCCGCGACGATCGAGCCGATCAAGAGGCCGCCGAGACCCTCGGCGCCGAGCGCCGCGGCGACGACGATCGGGATCGCAGCCGGGATCAGCGCCGGCACGATCATCAGGCGCAGCGCCGCGGCGGTCACGATGTCGACGCAGGTTCGGTAGTCGGGCTTGCCGGTGCCCTCCATCAGCCCCGGGATCTCGCGGAATTGGCGGCGCACCTCCTCGACCACCTTGCCGCCTGCCTCGCCCACCGCGCGCATGGCGAACGACGCGAACACGAACGGCGTCATGGCGCCGATGAACAGGCCCGCCATCACCTTGGGGTCCGAGAGCAGGAAGCTCGCCGAGACGCCGCCGACCTTCAGGTCTTCGATGAACGTCGCAAACAGCGCCACCGCGGCGAGGCCGGCGGACGCGATCGCATAGCCCTTCGTCACCGCCTTGGTGGTGTTGCCGAAGGCGTCGAGCGGGTCGGTCACCGCGCGCACGTCCTTGCCCAGCTCCGCCATCTCGGCGATGCCACCGGCGTTGTCGGTGATCGGGCCGTACGCGTCGATCGAGACCACGATGCCCGCCAGCGACAGCATGCTCATCGCCGCGACGCCGACTCCGTAGAGGCCCGCGAGCTGATGGGTCGCCCAGATCGCGGCGACGATCACGAGCACCGGAATCACGGTGGACTGCATGCCCACCGCGAGGCCCGCGATGATGTTGGTGGCATGGCCGCCCTTGCTCGCGGTGGCGATGCGCACGACGTGCGGCGAGCTGCCGCCGGTGTAGTAGTCGGTCACCCACATCATCGCGCCGGTCACGACGGCGCCGATCAGCGCGCAGGTCCACAAGGCCGTGGCGGAAAGGCCGTCGGGCAGCGCCGTCATGCCGTTCAGGACAAAGACGCCGATCAGCATCAGCGCCGACGCGATGCCGAGGCCCAGGTACATGGCGCGCATCACCGCGGGCGTCTGGCCGGCGGCCGGCTCGGAGATGCGCACGAAAAAGACGGCGACGATCGAGCCCACGATGCCGACGGCCCCGATCGCGAGCGGGTAGAGGAACATCGCGGTCTCGGGGTAGAGGATGTGGCCGAGCAGCATCGCTGCGGTGGCCGTCACGCCGTAGGTCTCGAACAGGTCGGCCGCCATGCCCGCGCAGTCGCCGACGTTGTCGCCCACGTTGTCGGCGATCACCGCCGGGTTGCGCGGGTCGTCCTCGGGGATGTTCGCTTCGACCTTGCCGACCAGGTCCGCGCCGACGTCGGCGCCCTTCGTGAAGATGCCGCCGCCGAGGCGCGCGAACACCGAGATCAGCGAGCCGCCGAAGGCGAGACCGATCAGCGCGTGGGTCTTCTCGAGCGCGTCCGGCGCCGACATCACCAGCGCGGTCAGCGAGATCAGGCCCGCGCCCACCACCATCATGCCGGTGACGGCGCCGCCCTTGAAGCTGAGGTCGAATGCCGGCCCGAAGCCGGAGCTGGCGGCCTTCGCCACGCGCACGTTCGCGCGCACCGACACGTTCATGCCGATGAAGCCGGCGGCCGCGCTCGCCACCGCACCGACCAGGAAGCCGATCGCGTACCAGGCGCCGAGCTGCCAGGCGATCAAGATCAAGATGGGCACGCCCACCATCGCCACCGTGCGGTACTGGCGGCTCAGAAACGCCTCGGCGCCGGCGCGGATGGCGGCCGCGATCTCGTTGGCCTTGTCCGTTGCGGTCGGCGCCGCGAGCACCGCGCGGTACCAGAAGCCGGCGGTCAGGACGGCGAGAACGCCGGCGGCGAGAGCGAGCACCGAGAAATCCATGGCTTCTCCTGAGCAGTCTTCGAGGAACGGGGCGTGTGTGAGGCCGGAGCGCACCGGGGAAACGGCGCGTCGGGCCCCGCCAGCGAGCGTTCGGAGCGAGTGCGCCGGGCCGGTCGCGGCGCGCGCACGATAGGGGCATGACCCGCGCGCTTCCAGGGGTTTTCGGGCCGCCGCCGGCCCGAAACCGCGTTCCGAAGCGGGCTGGATGCGCGATGCTTCGGTCCTCACGTTTGCGCCTCGCCCGCGAGCCGGGTTCCGGCCCGCGGCGCCGGGCGCCTGGAGGCGGCGATGAACGGTGCCGAGGCCCTGATCGAGACGGCGCGACGCGGCGGCGTCGAGGTGTGCTTCGCGAATCCCGGCACCACCGAGATGCCGCTGGTGGCGGCGCTCGACCGGGCGCCCGGCGTGCGCGCGGTGCTCGGCCTGTTCGAGGGCGTGTGCACGGGCGCGGCAGACGCCTACGCGCGGATGACGGGCCGGCCCGCGGCGACCCTGCTCCACCTGGGCCCCGGCTTCGCCAACGGGCTCGCCAACCTCCACAATGCGCGGCGCGCGCGTGTGCCCGTGATCAACTGGATCGGCGACCAGACCACCGACCACCTCGCCTTCGACGCTCCGCTCACTTCGCAGATCTCGCTGCTCACCGAGTGGTCCGGCTGGACGCGCGCGGTGAAGGGCGCGGGAGAGATGGCCGAGGCCAGCGCGGCGTCGGTCGCGGCGGCGCTCGGGCATCCCGCGCGCATCGCCTCGCTGATCCTGCCGGCGGACGCGCAGTGGAATCCGGCGCCCGCGGCGATCACGCCCACCGCCCGCACGGCTGCGCCGGCCGCACCGCCGGAGCTCGTGCGCGAGGCGGCGCGGCTGTTGCGCGCTGGCGGCGGCTTGCTGCTGCTCGGGCAGGACGCGCTCGGCGCGCGCGGCCAGCACGCCGCAGCGCGCATCGCCGCGGCGTGCGGCGCGACCGTGCTCGTGGAGACGTTCCCCGCGCGCATGGAACGCGGCCGGCACCTGCCGAGCTTCGCCGGACTCCCGTACTTCCCGGAGCAGGGCCGCGCAGCGCTCGCGAGCGCGCGCGCGATCGTGCTCGCGGGCGCGCGCGAACCGGTGGGCTTCTTCGGCTACCCGAACGAGGCGTCGCGGCTCGCACCGCCGGGCGCAGCGCTCTGCGCGCTCGCCGATCCCGACGCCGGAATCGACGCGACGGCAACGCTCGAGGCGCTCGCCGACGAGCTGGGCGCGGCGAAGCCCGCGCCGCCCGCGCCGCCGCGCGCCGCCGACGGGTTCGCGCCCACTGGCGCAAAGCTCGACCTCGCGAGCCTCGGCCGCGCGCTCGCAGCCCTCCAGCCCGAAAACGCGATCGTCGTCAACGAGGCCGCCACCAGCGGCCTGCCGTGGAACGCCGGCTTCGCGGCCAGCGCCGCGCCCTTCACGATGCTCGGCCTCACCGGAGGCGCAATCGGACAGGGACTGCCGAACGCGCTGGGCGCCGCGATCGCCTGCCCGGATCGCAAGGTGATCGCCTTCGAGGCCGACGGCAGCGGCCTCTACACCGTCCAGGCGCTGTGGTCGATGGCGCGCGAGAGCGCCGACGTCACCGCGATCGTCTGCGCCAACCGCAAGTACCGCATCCTCCAGGCGGAGCTCGCGCGGGCCGGCATCGCGGAGCCGGGACCCAAGGCGCGCGATCTCACGGACCTCGGCCGCCCGACGATCGAGTGGACGGCGCTCGCGAAGGGCTTCGGCGTGCCGGCGTCGCGCGCGACCACCGATGTGGAGCTCGTGGAGGCGCTGAGGCGCGCACTCGCCGAGCCGGGCCCCAAGCTGATCGAGGCCGTGCTGGCGTAGGGGAGAAGAGAAGAGCGTTGCATCGAGGCGCCGCAGGGGCGGGCGTGCCGCGAGTCCGTCGGGGAGGAGGAGAGTCGAAGCTCGAGCGCCGTCGAGGCGCTCGAGCTTCGCTTGCGGAGTTACCGTCGCGGGCGCGGAGGAGGGGCTGATGCCGGCCGCAGCGTTCGATCCCGTGGCGGCGACCGAGGCGTTGCTCGCGAGTGTGCCGGCGGAAGCGATGGCGCGGTCGGATGCCTACTTCGAAGGTGGGTACTGGTTGTCGTTGTGGGGTGCGCTCGTTTCGGTCGCGGCGGCGGCGGTGATGTTGCGGTTCGGGGTTGCGGTGCGGATTCGCGAGCTCGCAGAGCGCGTGTCGTCGCGGCGGTGGCTCGTCGTGCTCTTGTTCGCTCCGCTGTTCGTCGTCGCGATCTCGTTGCTCGAGCTGCCGTGGGCGATCTATGCGGAGTTCGTGCGCGAGCACCAGTACGGGCTCTCGACGCAAACGTTCTGGGCCTGGCTGAGAGACTGGGCGATCGAGCTCGGCGTGGGCGTCGTGCAGCTCACGCTCCTGCTCGCGGCCGCCTACGCGCTGATCCGGCGCAGCGGGCGCGCCTGGTGGGCGTGGACGAGCGCGCTCTCGATCGGCTTCCTGGCCTTCGGTCTCTTCATCGGGCCGGTGGTCATCGAGCCGCTCTTCAATCGCTACACGCCGCTAGAGGCCGGCCCGCTGCGCGAGGAGATCCTCTCGCTCGCGCGCGCGAACGGCATTCCCAGCGACGACGTGCTCGTCGTCGACGCATCGCGCCAGACGACGCGCATCTCCGCGAACGTCTCCGGACTGCTCGGAACCGCGCGCATCGCGCTGAACGACAACCTGCTGCGCGAGTGCACGCCCGCCGAGATTCGGGCGGTGATGGGCCACGAGATGGGCCACTACGCGATGGGCCACACGCTCTCGCTGCTCATCCAGATCGGCCTCTTGCTCGCCGCCGGCTTCTTGTTCGCCGACCGGGCCTTCGCCTGGGCCCAGCGCCGCTTCGGCGCGCGCTTCAGGGTGCGCGGGCTCGCGGATCCGGCGGGGCTCCCGATCCTGTACGCCGCGCTCGCCGTGTTCCTGTTCGCGGCGACACCCGTCTACCGCACGATCTTTCGCGCCGGCGAGGCGCAGGCGGACCTGTTCGGTCTCAACGCCGCGCGCGAGCCAGACGGCTTCGCGAGCATCGCGCTGAAGCTCGGCAGCTATCGGAAGCTGACACCGGGCCCGCTCGAAGAGGCGCTGCTGTTCGACCACCCGTCTGCTCGCAGCCGCATCCTGATGGCGATGCGCTGGAAGGCAGAGCACCTGGGCGAGAGCGCGGGCCGCGTCGCGAGCCAGCCCGCGCCTTCGCTAGCGGGCTCCGCCGGCGCCGCGGCTCGCCGCGGTCAGCCGTAACAACTTCGCCGACGAGAACACCCCGCGCAGCTGCACGCGTCCGGCGGCGTCCTCCGCCACCACCGGCAGATGCGTTCGCCCGCAGCGCTTCAAGGCATCGAGCACCGCGGAGACCGTCGCCCGCTCCACGTCGGAGAGCCGCAACACCTCCCACGCGACCGTCGCCTCCATCAGGTGGCGCACGAGCAGATCCTCGCGCAATGCGAGCATCTGCTGCGCGATGCGCAGCGGCTTCTCGCCCATGATGTCGTAGGCCGTGATCAGGCCGAGCACGCGCTCGCGCGGATCGTCGAGCACGAACGCGGAGCGCACGCCCGCGTGGCGCATGTGCTCGAGCGCGGCGTCGATCTGGTCGTTGGCGCGCACGCTCACGATGCTGTGCTCGTTGAAGTCGGTCATCACGCTGCGCGCGGAGTCGCCGAGGGCGACCTGCCAGCCTCCAGTCTGCGGCGGCGCCAGCGGCCCTTTCAGAGAGACCAGCTCCAGCTTGACCATGAGAGCCTCCTTGCCGGGCGCCTACAGCTTCCCCTCGCTCATCAACTCCACGGGGTCTCTCAGGCCGAGCATGCCGAGGTAGCCGCCCGCGCTCGCGATCGCGTCGTGCACCGCGTAGCCGAGAACCTCCTGGGCCGCACGCGGCAGCGTGCGGGCGATCTCCGGCGGCACCGCCAGGTAGTTGTTCTCCTCGGTGCGCAGCCAGCCGAGCGTGTAGGAGACGTGCAGGCCGGGGCGCCATTCTGCGGCGGTGGAGTTCGCGCCGGCGCCGTGGATCGTCGAGCCGAGGTAGATGACCGCGCTGCCGGCGGGCATCACGGCGTCGGCGATCTCGTGGGGCTCCGGCTTGCGGCTGCGCGGCCAGCGATGACTGCCGGGTACGAGGCGCGTCGCGCCGTTCTCCACCCGGAAGTCCTCCAGCGCGATCATCGATGCGAGCTGGAGCTCGGGGTGCGGCCGCGGCACGTGCACCCACACGTCCTCGTCCCGATGCAGCATCTGCGCCTCGGCGCCGGGCCCGCGGTCGATCAGGTGCCCGAGGTTCAGCTGGTAGCGCGCGCACGCCGGCAGCAGAACGCGATCGCACAGCCCGAGGAACGCGGGATGGGTCAGCACCTCCGTCGCGAACGTCCGCGATTGCGCCGCCATGCCGTTCACGTGCCGCGTCTTGTCGCCGAAGAAGAACTGGATGGCGGGGTTGAGGTGCTTCAGGCCCGGGTTGGCCGCCGCGCGCGCCGCTGCGACCTCTTCGCGGATGCGCGCCACGACGGCGGGCGCGAGGAAGCCGTCGACGATCACGCCGCCGTCGTCCTGCAGCGTTTTCTCGATGGCGTCGACGGACGCGGCGACGGGGAATCGCTTCAGGCTCGCACTCATCGGGCGCCTCGCGGCTCGGCGGCGGCGCGGGCGCCCGCGCCGCCGCCCCATCCTCTCACGCCGCGAGTCGCGCGACCAGCTCGCGCAGCTGGGCGTCGCTCACCTCGCGCCGCTCGGCCGCCACGCGCTGGAAGGCGCGGAACGCGCGCTCCAGCTCGGCTTCGGCGAGCGCGAAACCGAGCGCATTGATGCGGCTCGCAAAGCCCGCGCGGCCCGAGAGCTTGCCCAGCACGATCTCGCTGCCGACCGGGTGGCCGATCAGCACCGGGTCGAGCACCTCGTAGGTCTCGCGGTGCTTGAGCACGCCGTCCTGATGGATGCCCGAGGCGTGGCGAAACGCATTGCCGCCGACCACGGCCTTGTTGGGCGGCACCCCGAAGCCCGAGCGCGCGGCCACCTCGCAGGAGAGCGCGTGCAGCGTCGCGAGCCGCAGGCCGGTCACGGCGCCGAGCCGCGCGCCGTGCACATGCAGCGCGGCGGCGACTTCCTCGAGCGGCGTGTTGCCGGCGCGCTCGCCGATCCCGTTGACGGTGCACTCCACCTGCCCCGCGCCCGCGGCGATCGCCGCCAGCGAGTTGGCGGTGGCGAGGCCGAGATCGTCCTGGCCGTGGAAGGAGATCGTGGCGTGCTCGAGCTCGGGCACGCGCGCGCGCACGCCGCGGATCATCGCGTCCACCTGATCGGGCGTCGCGCAGCCGACGGTGTCGGGCAGGTTCAGCGTGCTCGCGCCGGCCGCGAGCACGGCGCGCGCCAGCTCGGCGAGGAACTCCGGGTCCGCGCGCGTGGCGTCCATGGGCGAGAACTCCACGTCGTCGGTGAGCTCGCGCGCGCTGCGCACCATCGCCGCCGCCATGGCGACCACCTGCGCGCGCGACTTGCCGAGCTGGTGCGCGAGCTGCATGTCGCTCGCGTTCACGAACACGTGGATGCGCGGCGCGCGCGCGCCGCGCAGCGCCTCGCCGGCGGCGGCCACGTCCTTCGGCACCGCGCGCGCGAGCGCGCACACGCGGGCGTTCTGCACCTCGAGGGCGACCGCCCGCACGGCGGCCGCCTCCTCCGGCGAGTTCACCGGGAAGCCCGCCTCGATCACGTCGACGCCGAGGGCGTCGAGGCGCGCGGCGATCTCCGCCTTGTCGTGGGCGCTGAAGCAGACCCCGGCGGACTGCTCGCCGTCGCGCAGCGTCGTGTCGAAGATCGTGACGCGCCGGAGGGGCGCGCTGGCTGGGCTCGGGCCGGCGTCTCTCGCCGGAGCGTTCGAACCTTCGGAATCGGGTCGCATGGCGTACTCCTGGTGGTGGCCCACGCCCGCAGCGCCGCCGGGAGGAGTCACGCGTCTCGCAAAGCCCGAAAACACGAAGCCCCCTCCGGCCTGCGCGGCGGGAGAGGGCTTCGTGTTGCGCTGCGCGCGCTAGCCCACTCCCGCCCCGCTAAGGAGCAGGCCGAGGGCCAGCAGGTGCCGCGCGGTTCGTTGCATCGCGAGGCTGAGTAGCCGAACCGCCACGCGGCTGTCAAACTAGCTGCCGCGAGCGCCGTGATAGGGTCGCGTTCATGCGACGCGATACCGGCCACCTCGAGCGCGACGGAGAGCGCATCTACTACGAGACCATCGGCGACGGCCCGCCCTTGGTTCTCACCCACGGCGCGGGCGGCAACCACGCGGTGTGGTTCGAGCAGGTGCCGCACTTCGCGAAGTCGCGCCGCGTGGTGCTGTGGGATCAGCGCGGCTTCGGGCGCTCAACGGCGCGCGGCGGCCCTAACACTCCGCAGCGCGCGGCCGGCGATCTCGCCGCGCTGCTCGATCAGCTCGCGATCCCGCGCGCGGACCTCGTCGGCCAGTCGATGGGCGGCTGGGCCGTGCTCGGCCTCGCGCTCGCACAGCCGCAGCGGGTCCGCTCGCTGGTGCTCGCCGACACGCCGGGCGGCATCGACACGCCGGAGCTGCGCGCCTCCTTCGCGAATCTCGGAAAGGGCGGCGGCTTCGCGACGGCGGAGCTCGGCCGCCATCCCGCCGTCGCCCCGGACTTCTTCGACCGCCACCCCGCGCGCGCCGTGCTGTACCAGCAGCTCGGCGGCTTCGGCGAGCCGAAGCTGGCCGACGTGCTCCCGAGCCTCGTGGCCACGCGCCACGACGCCGCCGCGCTCGAGGCGCTCGCGTGTCCGGTTCTGCTCGTGGTCGGCGAGGTCGACGGGCTCTTCCCTCCCGGCGCGATCGCGGCGAGCGCGAAGCAGCTTCCCGCCGCCTGCCGGGCGCGGGTGGTCGCGATTCCGCGCGCCGGGCACTCGCCCTACTTCGAAGAGCCGGCGGCGTGGAACCGAGCGGTGAGCGAGTTCCTCGACGCGGCGGGCTGAGCCGAGCAACGCGTCTCCATTCCCGTCGCAACGCGCCGAGCGACGCGCATCCGGCAATGCGAGCCCCTACTCCAGCAGCTCGGGCGCGAACCCGCGGCGCATCGTGTTCTCCGTAACAACCCGCGGGTCCGCGAACTGGAGCAAGTAGTTGGGGCCCCCGGCCTTCGTGCCGATCCCGCTCATCGCGAACCCGCCGAACGGCTGCCGTCCGACCAGCGCGCCCGTCGAGCCGCGGTTCAGGTAGAGGTTGCCTACCCGGAAGCGGCGGCGCGCCTCGCGGAGATTTGCCGGCGAGCGCGAGTAGACCGCGCCGGTGAGCGCGAACTCGCTGTCGGTGGCGACGTCGAGCGCGTGCGCGAAGTCTCGCGCGCGGAACACGGCCAGCACCGGCCCGAACAGCTCGCGCTGCATCAGCTCGTGCTGCGGATCCTCGACCGCGAGGATCGCGGGCGGCACGAAGCAGCCGCCGGTCGGAGCGCTGCCCACGAACAGCTTGCGCGCGCCCGGGCTCTCGATCGCGCGCTGCAGCCGCGCCTGGGCTTCGGCGTCCACCACGGGCCCGATCGTCGTGCCGGGTAGATGCGCGGGCCCGATCGGCAGCGCCGCGGCGGCTGCGGCGAGGCGCGCGACGAACGCGTCGTACACGCCGTCGACCACCAGCGCCCGCGAGCACGCCGAGCACTTCTGGCCGGCGTAGCCGAACGCGCTGCGCAGCACGCCGACGACGGCCTCGTCGAGATCGGCGTCGTCGTCCACGACGATCGCGTTCTTGCCGCCCATCTCGCAGACCACGCGCTTCACCTGGCGCTGGCCCGGCTGCGTCTTCGCCGCGGCCTCGACGATCGCGAGTCCGACGCGCTTGCTGCCGGTGAACGCGATCTGCGCCACGTCGCGGTGCGCCACGAGCAGCGGGCCGATTTCCTCGCCGATGCCGGGCAAGAACGACGCGACCTCGGCAGGGAAACCCGCCGCGAGCATGTGCTGGTGAAGGCGCCACGCGATCGCGCTCGACTGCTCCGCGGGCTTCATCACGACCGTGTTGCCTGCCACCAGCGCAGCCGTAGTCATGCCCGTGAGAATCGCGAGCGGAAAGTTCCACGGCGCGATCACGACGCACGGGCCGCGGCCCTCGTAAGAGAGCGTGTTCTCCTCGCCGAGCGCGCTGCCCTGGGCGCGCGGCGCGAGCTCGATCAGCGCCTGACGCGCGTAGTACCGGCAGAAGTCGACCGCCTCCGCGACGTCCGCGTCGGCCTCGCGCCAAGGCTTGCCCACCTCGACGCACTGCAGCGCCGCGAGCGCGTGGCGATCCCCTTCGAGGCGCCTCGCCAGGGACTCGAGGAGCGCCGCGCGCTCGGCCAGCGGGCGGTCCCGCCAGGCGGGCCATGCGCGCGCCGCGACCGCCACGGCCGCGTTCGCGTCGTCGGCGCTCGCGAGCGCGACGCGCGCAACGCTGCGGGCGCCGTCGGACGGGCACTCGCGCGAGAGTGTGCGCCCGCCGCGCGGCATGTGCCCCGCGATCGCGAGGGGCACTTCGATCGGTCCGGCAGACAGCGCGGCGCCTACGGCCCAGGCGAACGACTCGCGCTGCGCCGGGTCCGCGAAGTCCGTGGGCGGGCAGCCCTCGAACGGCGTCGCGAGAGCGCCGCGCCCGCGACTCGCGCGCTGCGCCGCGCTCGCCTCTGCGGCGCTCTCCCTCGGCACAGCCGGCGCCGCGAGCAGCAGGGCAGGGTCGGCGTGCCCGTGGTGCGCGAGGCGCAGGAAGCCGGCGTTCGCGGTGTTCTCCAGCAGGCGCCGCACGAGGTACGCCATGCCCGGCAGCAGCTCACCGACCGGCGCGTAGACGCGCACGCGCCGCCCGCTCGCGCGGATCGCCGCTCGCTCCGGCTCGGCCATGCCGTAGAGCATCTGCACCTCGTAGGCGCCAGCGGATACGCGCAGCTCCTCCGCGACGGCGAACGCGTGGGCGAGCGAGCGCAGATTGTGGGAGCCGAAGGCGGGCGCGGTGTCGGCATGGGTTTCGAGCAGCCGGCGCGACAGGCGCTCATAACAAGCGTCGGTCTCGCCCTTCGTGCGCCAGACGGGCGAGGGCCAGCCGTTCTGGTCGGCCAGCACCGTCTCGTAGTCCCAGTAGGCGCCCTTCACGAGCCGAATCGTGATCGGCACGCCGCGCCGCCGCGCCAGCGCGAGCAGCCGCCCGTAGATCCCCTCCGCGTCCCGTAGATAGGCCTGCACCACCACGCCCAGCTGCGGCCAGTCGCGCAGCTCCGGCGAGAGCGCGACGCGCTCGAAGAAGTCGTAGGCGATGCGGTGCGTCGCCCACTGCTCCAGGTCGACGTTGAGGAACGTGCCGCGGCGCCGCGCCTCCAGGAAGATCGGGAAGGCGCGCCGCAGCAGGGTCGCGACCGCGGCCTCGTGATCGGCCGGCTCGAGCTGCGCGTCGAGCGCGGACAGCTTGATGCTCACGTTCGCGCGCGGCGCGCCGTCGACGACCGCGTCCGCGGGCCACGTCCCGACCTGGCTCGGCAAATTCTCGACGAGATCGCGGTAGCGCGCGAGGTAGGCCTCGGCCTCGGGCTCGCTCAGCGTCGCCTCCCCGAGCAGGTCGACGGTGAAGGCGACGCCCGCGTCGTGGAGCCGGCGCAGCGCGGGCAGCGTGTCGCGCGCGTCGCGTCCCACGATGAAGCGACCGGCCATCGCTTCGACGTTCTTGCGCAGCGCCGCCTGGGCGACGCCGCCCGTGAGCCGCGAGGTCGTCGCGCGCAGCGCGGTCGCGATCGCCGCCGGCAGCTCGCGGCCCCCCGAGAGGAGCATCTCCTCCACGTGCCGGGCGACCTGCTCGCGGGTGCGCAGCATGGGGAACGCGTCGACGAAGCGGAACAGGTCGACCTTGAAAGCGGGATCGCGCATCGCCCAGTCGAGCAGCTGGCCTTCCCAGTAGGCGGCGGAGAAGACGCCCGGCGTCTCGCCGCGCGCGCGGTCGAGGAGCTCGCGGCCGATCGCCTGAATGCGAGCTTCGAGCGTCGCGGAGCTCATGCCCTCGCCCCTCAGCCCACGCCGACCAGCGCCAGCCGCTCGCCCCAGCGCGTCTCGACGGCACGCGCGAGCTCGGGCGCGCGCGCGAGGCGCGGGTCGCGGCGCACCGTCTCGCGCGCAGCCTCGCGGGCGAGCGCCACGAGGCGCGCGTCGCGCAGCAGATCTGCGAAACGCAGATCGGGCAGGAAGCCGCTCTGGCGCGTGCCGAGAAAGTCGCCGGGGCCGCGGATGCGCAGGTCGTGGTCTGCGATCACGAAGCCGTCGGTCGTCTCGAGCATCGCGCGCAGGCGCGCCTCGCCGGCCTCGGAGGAGCCGCGCGCCACCAGCAGGCACGTGCCCGGCTTGCTGCCGCGCCCGACGCGCCCGCGCAGCTGGTGGAGCTGCGCGAGGCCGAAGCGCTCGGCGTGCTCCACCACCATCAGCGTCGCGTTCGGCACGTCGACGCCGACTTCGATCACGGTGGTGGAGACGAGGATGTGCGTCTGGCCCCGCTTGAAGGAATCCATGACGGCGCCGCGCTCGGCGGCGCTCTGCCGCCCGTGTACGAGGTCGACGCGGTGCAGCGGGAACGCGCGGCGGATGGCCTCCGCGCTCTCGGTGGCGGCCCGCAGGTCGACCTTCTCGGACTCCTCGACGAGCGGGTAGACGACGTACGCCTGCTCTCCCCGTGCGAGGGTGGCGCGCACCTCTTCCACCACGCGCCGGCCTTCGCCGCTCCGCAACAGTCGGGTGTGCGCCGGCGCGCGGCCCGGCGGCAGCTCGTCGATCACCGACAGGTCGAGGTCGCCGAACACCGTCAGCGACAGGCTGCGCGGGATCGGGGTCGCCGTCATCACGAGCACGTGGGGCTCCCGGCCGGCCGGTGCGCGCGCCGCGAGGGCCGCGCGCTGAAGCACGCCGAAGCGGTGCTGCTCGTCCACGATCACGAGGGCGAGGCGCGCGAAGCACACGTCCTCCTGCAGGAGCGCGTGGGTGCCCACGACCAAATCGAGCTCGCCGGCGGGGAGGCGCGTGCGGATGGCGACGGCTTCGGCGCGTGCAACGGAAGCGGTCAGCAGCGCCATGCGCAGATCCGGTACGAGCGCGTGCAGCGTGGCTGCGTGCTGCTCCGCGAGCACCTCGGTGGGCGCCATCAGCGCGGTCTGCGCGCCCGCAGCCGCGACCGCGACGGCGGCGAGCGCCGCCACGGCGGTCTTGCCGCTGCCAACGTCGCCCTGCAGCAGCCGCGACATCGGATGCGGCCGCGCGAGGTCGCGCGCGATCTCGCCGAGGGCCCGCTGCTGCGCGCGCGTCAGCGCGAAGGGCAGCGCGGCGCGCGCGGCCGCGAGCTGCGGCCCGTCCGGCGGAATCGCGATGCCCGCGCGCTGGGCGCGCTCGGCGTGGCGCAGCGCGAGTCCCACCTCGAGCAGGTAGAGCTCCTCCAGCACGAGGCGCTCGTGGGCAGGCGTCGCGCGCGCGCGCAGCGCCTCCGGGTCGGCGTCGCGCGCCGGCGTGTGGATCGCACGCAGTGCGTCGGGCGTGGGCGGGAGCGAGCGAGCGCCGGCCCCGCGCTCGGGGAACAGGCTCGGCACGAGGTCCGCGTACTCGGCGACGGCGGCGGCCACCATGCGGCGAAAGGTGCGCGGCGGGATGCCCTCGGGCGTCGTGTACTCGGGCACGACGCCCTCGCCCGCGCCGTCTCCGCTCTCGCCCAGCACGTCGATCTCCGGGTGGATGATCTCCTTTTCGAAGCGATAGCGGCGCACCTCGCCGGTCACGCGCAGGCGGACGCCCTTCTTCACCGAGCCGGCGACCGCCTCGCCGCCGCGGAACCACTTCAGGTTCACGTTGCCGGTGCCGTCGCCGACCACCGCCTGGTAGATGCGCCCGCGGCCGCGGATCGGGACGAAGTCGGCGACCACGACCTCGCCGGTGAAGGTGCCGCGCGCGCCGACGGGCAGCTCGCCGATCTTGCGCTGCTGGCGGCGGTCGTCGTATCGGGTGGGCAGATGGAACAGCAGGTCCGCGATGGTGCGCAGGCCGCGCTGCGCGAGCGCCTGGGCGCGCTTCGGACCGACACCGGGCAATGTCGCCGCCGCGCGCGCGATGGCGCGGTCGGCGTAGGCGGCGTCGCGCAGCGGCACGAGCTCGCGCAGCGAAACCGCGACCGCGGCGCGGCGCTCTTCGCGGCTCGCGAGCGGCGCCGCAAAGCGCGTGCGGACGCCCTCCAGCAGACGCCGAGCCTCGGGCGGAATCGCGAGCGCGAGCGCGCGCTCCGCCGCGGCGCGAACGCTCGTCTCGAGCCCCTGCACCCGCTCCGCGCGCGCGAAGTCGTCCTTGGCCGCGAACTCGAGCGGCGCGGCGACGGCGTGAAGCGCGGCGGCGAGGGGCGTCGCGTGCATCGAGCGCAGGGTAACTGCGAGCGGGTTCAGCGCGGCGCGTGCACCTCTTGGAGGGCACGCACGCCGATCGTGCCGCGGCGCAGGGCGCGGATGGCGCCCGCGGCGGCTCGCAGGCCGGCGAGCGTCGTGAAGTAGGGGACGCCCCGGTTCAGCGCGGCGCGGCGGATCGAAAAGGAGTCGCGCACCGCGCTCGGCAAGGACTCCACCGTGTTGAACACGAGGTGGACATCGCCGCGCTCGATGCGGTCGACGACGTGGGGCGTGCCCTCGCCCACCTTCGGCACCACCTCGACGGCGATGCCGATCGCCTCCAGCACCTTCGCGGTGCCGTCGGTCGCCATCACCTCGAAGCCCGCGTCGACGAACTCCTGCACGCACTCGCCCACGCGCGCGCGGTCGGCACGGCGCACGGAGACGAGCAGCGTCCCGCTCGTGGGGATCGGGTTGCCCGCCTCGATCTGCGCCTTCGCGTAAGCGCGCCCGAAGTCGGAGTCGATGCCCATCACCTCGCCGGTGCTCTTCATCTCCGGCCCGAGCACGGTGTCGACGCCCGGGAACTTCACGAACGGGAAGACCGCCTCCTTCACCGAGTAGTGCCTCGGCCAGATCTCCTCGGTGAAGCCCAGCTCCGCGAGCGTCTTCCCGCTCATCACGAGCGCGGCGAGCTTCGCGAGCGGACGCCCGATCGCCTTCGCCACGAACGGCACGGTGCGCGACGCGCGCGGATTCACCTCGAGCACGTAGACGTCGCTGCCCTTCACCGCGTACTGCACGTTCATCAGGCCGATCACGCCCAGCTCGCGGGCGAGCTTCTTGGTGGACTCGACGATCTCGTCCACGATGGTCTTCGAGAGCGACCACGGCGGCAGCGAGCACGCGCTGTCGCCGGAGTGCACGCCGGCCTCCTCGATGTGCTCCATCACGCCGCCGATCACGACGCGCCGGCCGTCGCAGATCGCGTCGACGTCCACCTCGGTGGCGTCGGCGAGGAAGCGGTCCACGAGCACGGGGTGCTCGGGCGAAGCCTGCACCGCGTACTGCATGTACCGCGCGAGGCTCTCGGTGTCGTGCACGATCTCCATCGCGCGCCCGCCGAGCACGTAGCTCGGCCGCACCAGCACCGGGTAGCCGATGCGCTCCGCGACGGCGCGCGCCTCCTCGAAGCTGCGCGCCATGCCCGAGGGCGGGCGCTTGAGCTCCAGCTTCTCGAGCACGAGATCGAAGCGCTCGCGATCCTCGGCGCGGTCGATCGCGTCGGGCGGCGTTCCCAGGATCGGCACGCCCGCTCGCTCGAGCGCGACCGCCAGCTTGAGAGGCGTCTGGCCGCCGAACTGCACGATCACGCCGAACGGCTGCTCGACGTCGACGATGGCCAGCACGTCCTCGAGGGTCAACGGCTCGAAGTAGAGGCGATCGCTGGTGTCGTAGTCGGTCGAGACGGTCTCGGGGTTGCAGTTGACCATGATCGTCTCGAAGCCGGCCTCGGAGAGCGCGAAGGCCGCGTGCACGCAGCAGTAGTCGAACTCGATGCCCTGCCCGATCCGGTTCGGCCCGCCGCCGAGGATCATGATCTTCTTCGCGTGCGTGGGCCGCGCCTCGCACTCGTCCTCGTAGGTCGAATACAGATACGGCGTGTGCGCCTCGAACTCGGCGCCGCAGGTGTCGACGCGTTTGTAGACGGGCGTGACGCGGTGCTGCTTGCGCAGAGCGCGCACGTCGGCCTCGCGCATGCCCCACAGCGCGCCGAGCCGCGCGTCGCTGAAGCCCATCTGCTTCGCGGGCCGCAGCCACGCCGCGCGATCCGCCGGCGCGGCGGCCTGCAGCGCGCGCTCGGTGTCGACGATCTCCTTCAAGTTCTCGAGGAACCACGGGTCGATCTTCGAGCGCTCGTGGAGCTCGCGAACCGTCGCGCCGCGCCGGAAGGCCTCGGCGATCGCCCACGGCCGGCCCGGGCGCGGCCGATCGATCAGGTTCCAGAGCGCCTTCTCGCCCGCCTCTCCCGCCGGGAGCGACGGCGGCTCGAAGCCGGCGTGGCCGATCTCGAGGCTGCGCAGCGCCTTCTGGAAGCTCTCCTTGAAGGTGCGCCCGATCGCCATCACCTCGCCGACCGACTTCATCTGCGTGGTCAACAGATTGTCCGCGCTCGGGAACTTCTCGAACGTGAAGCGCGGGATCTTCGTGACGACGTAGTCGATCGTCGGCTCGAAGCTCGCGGGCGTCTCGCGCGTGATGTCGTTGCGCAGCTCGTCGAGCGTGTACCCGACCGCGAGCTTCGCCGCGATCTTCGCGATCGGGAATCCCGTCGCTTTCGAGGCGAGCGCGGAAGAACGCGACACGCGCGGGTTCATCTCGATCACGACGATCGCGCCGTTCTCCGGGTTCACGCCGAACTGGATGTTCGAGCCACCGGTGTCGACGCCGATCTCGCGGATGATCGCGATCGCGGCATCGCGCATGACCTGATACTCGCGGTCGGTGAGCGTCTGCGCGGGCGCCACCGTGATCGAGTCGCCGGTGTGCACGCCCATCGGGTCGAAGTTCTCGATCGAGCAGATGATCACCACGTTGTCCGCGCTGTCGCGCATCACCTCGAGCTCGAACTCCTTCCAGCCGAGCACGCTCTGCTCCACCAGGCACTGCGTCACGGGCGACTGCGCGAGCGCCCAGGCGACCATCGCGTCGAACTCGCCCGGCGTGTAGGCGATGCCGCCGCCGGTGCCGCCGAGCGTGAAGCTGGGGCGAATGATCGCGGGCAGCGCGGTGCGCTTCAGGATCGCGCGGGCCTCGTCGAGCGTCTTCGCGACGCCGGACTCGGGCAGCGCGAGGCCGATCTTCATCATCGCTGCGCGAAACAGGTCGCGATCCTCCGCCTTGTGGATCGCGGCGAGGTTCGCCCCGATCAGCCGCACGCCGTGCTTGTCGAGCACGCCCGCCTTGGCGAGCGCCACCGCGAGGTTCAGCGCGGTCTGGCCGCCGATCGTCGGCAACAGCGCGTCGGGCTTCTCTGCGGCGATGATCTTCTCGACCGACTCGACCGTCATCGGCTCGACGTAAGTGCGATCCGCCGTCTCGGGATCCGTCATGATCGTGGCCGGGTTCGAGTTCACCAGCACGACCCGGTAGCCCTCCTCCCGCAGGGCCTTGCACGCCTGGGTGCCCGAGTAGTCGAACTCGCAGGCCTGGCCGATCACGATCGGCCCCGACCCGATCACCAGGATCGTCTTCAAGTCGTCGCGGCGCGGCACTTCCCTAGTTCCCCTTGGCGATCTGCGCGCCGCTCACTCGCTCGCCGCGCTTCGCGCGCAGCGTCATTTCACGGAAGCGCGAGAAGAAGTAGTCGACGTCGTGCGGGCCCGGAGAGGCCTCCGGGTGGTATTGCACGCTGAACAGCGGGCGGCGCTGGTGCGCGAGGCCCTCGACGGTGTCGTCGTTGAGGTTCACGTGCGTGATCTCGACCGGCTCGCCGGCGCGCCGCAGCGAATCGGCGTCGACCGCGTAGCCGTGGTTCTCGGCGCAGATCGCGACCTTGCCGGTGGCGAGGTCCTTGCCCGGCTGGTTGCCGCCGTGATGCCCGAACTTCAGCTTCTTCGTCTCGCCGCCCAGCGCGAGACCGAGGATCTGGTGCCCGAGGCAGATCCCGAAGATCGGGTAGTCGTCGGCCAGCGCGCGCACGTTCTCGCGGATCGCCTGCACCGCCGCCGGGTCGCCGGGCCCGTTCGAGAGGAACACCGCATCGGGCTTCAGCGCGCGCACGTCGGCCGCGCTCGTGCGCGAAGGCACCACCGTCACGTCGAAACCCTGGTCGACGAGGCGGCGCAGGATGTTGCGCTTCACGCCGAAGTCGTAGGCGACCACGCGCAGCGTCGGCTCGGGCCGCCGCGCGCGCGGGAGCTGGCCGTCGACGCCGCGCCAACCGCCCTCGCTCCAGCGATAGGGCACCTTGCAGCTCACCTCGAACGCGAGGTCCGTCGCCTCGAGTCCCGGCGCCTGGCGCGCCCGCTCGACGAGCTCCTCGGTTCCCTGATGCTCCGGGTCCGTGCTGAGCGCGCCGTTCTGGAAGCCCGCGTCGCGGATGCGCCGCACGAGCGCGCGCGTGTCGATTCCGGAGAGCGCGGGGACGCCGAAGCGCGCGAGGAACTCGGGCAGCGATTCCTTCGCCCGAAAGTTGCTCGGCTTCGCGAACAGCTCCTTCACCACGAAGCCGCTCAGGAATGGGCGGGCCGACTCTTCGTCTTCGGGGTTCACGCCCACGTTTCCGATCTGCGTGTAGGTCATCGTCACGATCTGACCGGCGTAGGACGGATCGGTGAGGATTTCCTGATAACCCATCATCGAGGTGTTGAAACACACCTCGCCGACGCGGACGCAGCGCGCGCCAAAGGCCACGCCGCGGTAGACGCTGCCGTCGGCCAGTGCGAGCGCCGCGGGCGGCGGCGCGGAGGCGGGCTTGCTCACGGAACCAGCACTCCTCGGTCGGCGTGATAGACGAGCCGGCCGTTCACGATCGTCTGTTCGACGCGGCCGTGCATTTCCCGACCTGCCCACGGCGAGTTGCGGCTCTTCGAGAAGCCCTTCGCCGGGTCGTAGGTCCACTTCTTCTCGGGATCGATCACCACCGCGTCTCCGGGCGCGCCGGGCTCGAGGCGGCCCTGCGCCAGACCGAGCACGCGCGCCGGATTCACGGTGAGCGACGCGATCAGCTGCAGTGGCGTCACGCGCCCGTCGCGCACCAGCGCGAGCACCACGGGCAGCGCCGTCTCGAAACCGAGGATGCCGGGCGGCGCCGCCGTGAACTCGACGTCTTTCTCGTGCACCGCGTGCGGCGCGTGGTCGGTGGCGATGGCGTCGAGCGTCCCGTCCGCGAGGCCTGCGACGCAGGCCGCCACGTCGGCCGCGCCGCGCAGCGGCGGCGCCATCTTCGCGTTGGTGCTGTAGCCGAGCGCCGCCTCGTCGGTGAGCGTCAGGTGGTGCGGCGTGACCTCGGCGGTGACGTGCACGCCGCGGTTCTTCGCCTCGCGGATCAGTGCGACGGCGCCCGCGGTCGAGACGTGGGCGACGTGCAGGTGCGCGCCCGTCAGCTCCGCGAGCTGGATGTCGCGTGCGACGTGCACGGTCTCCGCGATCGCGGGGTTGCCGGGCAGCCCGAGCTTCGTCGAGACCGGCCCCTCGTTCACCACGCCGTCGCTCACCAGGCAGCGGTCCTCGGCGTGCACCATCACGGGCTTGCCGGTCAGCTTCGAGTACTCGAGCACGCGGCGCTGCATGCCGCTGTCCATGATCGTCTTGCCGTCGTCGCTGAACGCGACCGCGCCCGCCTTCGCGAGCGCGACCATCTCGGTCATCACCTCGCCGGCCAGGCCCTTGGTCGCCGCCGCGACCGGATACACGCGCACCGGCGAGTCCTGTCGCGCGCGGTCGAGGACGTAGTCGGTGACCGACGGGTCGTCGTTCACCGGATTCGTGTTCGCCATGCAGGCGATCGAGGTGAAGCCCCCCGCCGCTGCGCTGCGCCCGCCCGACGCGATGTCCTCCTTGTACTCCTGGCCGGGCTCGCGCAGGTGCGTGTGCAGGTCGACGAAGCCCGGCGC
>CAYWRY010000051.1:0-25432 GCA_964460485.1 uncultured Spirochaetales bacterium | reverse complement strand
ATCCGCGAGGGCGGACGCACCGTCGGCTCCGGCGTCGTCGCCGAGATCATCGAGTGACAAGGCAACCGCGGCGACGCACGGAGCGAACCCATGGCCACTGAACTCGCGACCCAGAAGATCCGCATCCGGATGAAGGCATACGACCACAAGCTCCTCGACCAGAGCGTCGGCGAGATCGTGGACACGGCGGCCCGCACCGGCGCGCGCGTGGCGGGACCGATCCCGCTGCCCACCTCGATCAACCGCTTCACGGTGCTGCGCGGGCCGCACATCGACAAGAAGTCGCGCGAGCAGTTCGAGATCCGCACGCACAAGCGGCTGATCGACATCCTCGACCCGACGCCGCAGACGGTCGACGCGCTGATGAAGCTCGAGCTCGCGGCGGGCGTGGACGTGGAGATCAAGATCTGAGGCGCGCTGCCCAGATCGGAGAGTTGTCATGGCGACGGTAGATGTGATCGCAGCGGGCGGCGGGAAGGCGGGGTCGATCGACCTCGATCCCGCGATCTTCGAGGGAAAGATCCGCGCTCACCTGTTCCACGCCGAGGTGCGGCGGCAGCTCACGCGCCGCCGCGCCGGCACGCACGCGACCAAGAACCGCGCTGCGGTCTCGGGCGGCGGCATCAAGCCGTGGAAGCAGAAGGGCACCGGTCGAGCGCGCCAGGGCACGATCCGCGCGCCGCAGTGGGCGGGCGGCGGCGTCGTGTTCGGACCCACGCCGCGCGACTACGGGCACAAGCTCACGAAGAAGACGCGCCGCGCCGCGCTGGTCGGCGCGATCTCGCTGCGCAAGAAGGAGGGCGCGCTGGTCGTGGCCGACGGCCTCGCCCTGTCCGAGTACAAGACGAAGCGCGCGCTCGCGCTGCTGGACGCGCTGGGCGTGGCCGGCAAGTCGGTGCTGATCGTGACCGCGAGCGCGCAGCCCCAGCTCGAGCGTTCGGTGGCGAACCTGCCGGGCGTCGACGTGATCCGCGCCGAGGGGTTGAACGTCTACGACGTGCTGCGCCACGAGCGCCTGGTCGTCGCGAAGGACGCCGTCGCGGCGCTCTCCCAACGCCTCGCCAAGGAAGGGAGCGCCGCGTGAACGTCCACGACGTGATCCTCCGCCCGGTCGTCACCGAGAAGAGCACCGTCGCCAAGGAGTCGGTGAACGCGGTGACCCTCGCGGTCGACACCGCCGCCTCGAAGCACGACGTGAAGCGCGCCGTCGAGGAGCTGTTCAAGGTCTCCGTGCTGCGGGTGCGCACGATCAATCCGCCCGCGAAGAAGAAGCGCGTCGGGCGCTTCGTCGGAGCGAAGCGCGCGTGGAAGAAGGCCATCGTGGTGCTGGCCGAGGGCCAGAAGATCGAGTTCTTCGAAGGGGTCTAGTGTGCCGGTGAAGATCTACAAGCCGACGTCCGCGGGTCGACGCCAGATGAGCGTGATCGACTTCGAGGGCATCGCGAAGAAGCGCCCGGAGCGCTCGCTGGTCTCGGGCCGCAAGCCGCAGAGCGGCGGCCGCAACGCCCACGGGCACGTGACGAGCTGGCACCGCGGCGGCGGCCACAAGCGGCTGTATCGCACGGTCGACTTCGTGCGCGACAAACAGGGCATTCCCGCCCGAGTCGCCGCGATCGAGTACGACCCGAACCGCTCGGCCTACATCGCGCTGCTGCACTACAAGGATGGCGAGAAGCGGTACATCCTCGCGCCGCTCGGGCTGTCGGTCGGCGACGAGGTGATGTCGGGCCCGAGCGCGGAGATCCGCGCGGGCAACGCGCTGCCGCTCGCGAACATTCCCATCGGCAGCGTGATCCACGCGGTCGAGATGAAGCCCGGCAAGGGCGCGCAGCTCGTGCGCTCCGCTGGCGCCGGTGCGCAGCTCATGGCGCGCGAGGGCGACTACGCGCAGCTGCGCATGCCGAGCGGCGAGAACCGCATGATCCTGGCGCGCTGCACCGCGACCATCGGCCAGGTCGGGAACCTCGACCACGAGAACGTCTCCGTCGGGAAGGCGGGCCGCTCGCGCTGGAAGGGCAAGAAGCCCAACGTGCGCGGCGTCGCGATGAATCCCGTCGACCACCCGATGGGCGGCGGCGAGGGCAAGTCGTCCGGCGGACGCCATCCCTGTACGCCTTGGGGCGTGCCCACGAAGGGTCACAAGACCCGCGTGAAGAAGTCGTCCGACAAGCTCATCGTCAAGCGGAGGAAGTAGGAATGGCCCGCTCCGTCAAGAAGGGGCCGTTCGTGGACCCGAGCCTGCAGCGCAAGGTCTCGCGCGCGACGGCCTCGGGCGCGAAGCAGGTGATCAAGACCTGGTCGCGGCGCTCGATGATCACGCCCGACTTCGTGGGGCTCACCTTCCACGTCCACAACGGCAAGCTGTTCATGCCCGTCTACGTGACGGAGAACATGGTCGGCCACCGGCTCGGCGAGTTCGCGCCCACGCGCAAGTTCACCGGCCACACGCTGGTCGCCAAGGCGGTGAAGCCCGCATGACGGCCGTCACCGCCACGCTCCGCGACTGCAAGGTGAGCGCGCGCAAGGCGCGCCTGGTCGCCGACCAGATTCGCGGCAAGCAAGTGCAGCAGGCGCTCGACCTGCTCGCGCTCAGCAACAAGCGCGTCGCGCGCCCGATCCGCAAGCTGGTGAAGAGCGCGCTCGCGAACGCGGACGTGAAGAACGACCGCGAGAAAGCCGGAATCGACGTGGACAATCTCGTCGTGACGCGAGTCGAGGTCGGCGAGGGCGCCAGCCTCTGGCGCATCCGCGCGCGCGCGCAGGGCCGCGCCAACTGGATTCAGCGGCGCACGTCGCACATCACCGTCGAGCTCGAGGAGCGATAGTCGTGGGACAGAAAGTTCATCCCTACGGGTTCCGCCTCGGGACGCTCTATGGCTGGAAGTCGAACTGGTTCGACGATCGTCGCTACCAGGACCAGATCCACGAGGACTACCGGCTCCGCAAGCACATCAAGGCGAAGCTGTATCACGCCGGCATCTCGAAGGTGGTCATCGAGCGCACCGGCGAGAAATGCGTGATCAACATCCACACGGCGCGTCCGGGCATCCTGATCGGCAAGCGCGGCGCCGAGGTCGACGTGCTGCGCCAGGAGCTCGCGAAGTTCACGCCGCACGAGATCTTCATCAACATCAAGGAGATCCGGAAGGCGGAGCTCGACGCGCAGCTCGTCGCGGAGTCGATCGCGATGCAGCTCGAGCGCCGCGTCGCCTTCCGGCGCGCGATGAAGAAGTCCATGACGTCGACCATGAAGTTCGGCGCCAAGGGCATCCGCGTGGAGTGCAGCGGCCGCCTGGGCGGCTCGGAGATGAGCCGCCGCGAGCGCTACGCCGAGGGTCGGGTGCCGCTGCACACGCTGCGCGCGGACATCGAGTTCGGCCTCGCGGAAGCCAAGACCACCTACGGCGTGATCGGCGTGAAGTGCTGGATCTTCAAGGGCGACGTCTCCGACAAGGAGCTGCGCTCGGGCCCGCTCGCGCTGCGCGACCGCGAAGACGCGCAGAGGTAGAGCGATGCTGCAGCCCAAGCGCACCAAGTACCGCAAGCAGATGAAGGGCCGCATGCGCGGCTTCGCCCATCGCGGCAACACCGTCGCGTTTGGCGAGTACGGCCTGCAGGCCCTCGACCGCGGCCGCCTGACGGCGCGCCAGATCGAGGCGGCGCGCATCGCGATGACCCGCCACATCAAGCGCGGCGGCAAGATCTGGATCCGCATCTTCCCCGACAAGCCCATTTCCAAGAAGCCCGCCGAGACCCGCATGGGCAAGGGCAAGGGCAACCCGGAAGAGTGGGTGTGCGTCGTGAAGCCCGGCCGGATGCTCTACGAGATGGAAGGCGTGACGATCGAGATCGCGCGCGAGGCGTTCCGGCTGGCGCAGCACAAGCTGTCGGTGCCGACGCGCGTCGTCGCGCGCGAGGAGCTCGCGTCATGAAGGCAGGGGAACTGCGCGACCTCGCCGTCGCGGAGCTGGCGGCGAAGGGCCGCGAGCTGCGCGACCAGCTCTGGAATGCGCGCATGAAGAAGGCGACCGGACAGCTCGAGAACACCGCGCTGCTGCGCACGCTGCGGCGTGACATCGCGCGCGTGGAGACCGTGCTGCGCGAGAAGCGTGGAGCGAACCAGTGAGCGAACGAGGACGCCGGCGAACCCTGGACGGGGTCGTCGTCAGCGACAAGATGGACAAGACCGTGGTCGTCTCGGTGGAGCGGCTCGTGCGGGACGTCACGTACTCCAAGTACGTGCGTCGCTTCGCCCGCTTCATGGCGCACGACGAATCGAACCAATGCGCGGTCGGAGACCGCGTCCGCATCGTCGAGCACCGCCCGCTCTCCAAGCGCAAGCGCTGGAAGGTGGCGGAGACGCTCGAAAAGGCGCGCCGGGCGCAAGGGTAGACGGCCATGATCCAGCAAGAGACCGAGCTCGAAGTCGCCGACAACTCCGGGGCGCGCCGCGTGGCGTGCATCCGCGTGCTCGGCGGCACGCACCGGCGCTACGCGTCGATCGGCGACGTGATCGTGGTGACCGTCAAGGACGCGATCCCGAACGCGCGCGTGAAGAAGGGCGAGGTGCGCAAGGCCGTGGTCGTGCGTACGCGCCGCAGCGTGTCGCGCCCCGACGGCTCCTACATCAAGTTCGACGACAACGCGGCGGTGCTGATCGACAACGCGCGCGAGCCGATCGGCACGCGCATCTTCGGGCCCGTGGCGCGCGAGCTGCGTGCGCAGAGGTTCATGAAGATCATCTCGCTCGCGCCGGAGGTGCTGTGATGGCCGCCCCGCGCCTGCTCGAGCGCTACCGCAAGGAAATCGCTCCGAAGCTCCGCACCGAGTTCTCGTACCGGAACCCGCATCAGGTGCCGAGCCTCGCGAAGATCGTCGTGAACATCGGCCTCGGCGAAGCGGTGCAGAACCCCAAGCTGATGGAGAAGGCGACCGCGGAGCTCGCCGCCATCACCGGCCAGAAGCCGCTGGTGCGCAAGTCGAAGAAGGCGATCGCAAACTTCAAGCTGCGCGCCGGCCTCCCGATCGGCTGCATGGTGACGCTGCGCGGCGCGCGCATGTGGGAGTTCTTCGACCGGCTGGTGAACGTCGCGTTGCCCCGCGTGCGCGACTTCCGCGGCACGCCCACCAAGGGCTTCGACGGCCGCGGCAACTACACGCTCGGCCTGCGCGAGCAGATCATTTTCCCCGAGGTCGACTTCGACAAAGTCGAGAAGATCGTCGGCATGAACGTGACCGTCTGCACGACGGCGCGCACCGACGCCGAGGCGCGGGCGCTGCTCGACCATCTCGGCATGCCGTTCCGGCGGGCGTAGGAGAGGAGCGAATGACCGACCCGATTTCCGACATGCTCGCGCGCATCCGCAATGCGGGTCAGGCGCGGCATCCCTCGCTGAGAGTGCCGTCCTCGAAGCTCAAGCTCGCGGTCGCCCGCGTGCTGGCCGAGGCCGGCTACCTGGGCGCGGTCACCGTCGAGGCGCAGGGCGGACGCCCGGTGCTGAACATCCAGCTGCGGCTCGACGCGAACGGCAAGTCCGTGATCGACGGCATGCGGCGCGTGTCGAAGCCGAGCCGCCGCGTGTACGTGGAAGCGGACGCGATCCCGCGCGTGCGCAGCGGGCTCGGCACGGCCGTGCTGTCCACCAACAAGGGCGTGATCTCCGACGCCGCGGCGCGCGAGCAGCGCGTGGGCGGCGAGCTGCTCTGCGAGGTCTGGTAGCGATGTCGCGCGTGGGCCGAAGACCGGTCGCGATCCCTTCGGGCGTGACGATCACGCAGCGCGGGAACGCGATCGAGGTGAAGGGGCCGAAGGGCACGCTGAAGGAGTCGCTGCACGCGGCGGTGAAGGTGGAGGTGTCCGCGGGCGAGGTGAAGTTCGGGCGCCCGGACGACCTGCCGCCGACGCGCGCGCTGCACGGGCTGGTGCGCGCGACCGTGCAGAACATGGTGGCCGGCGTGACCCAGGGCTTCTCGCGCGAGCTCGAGATCCAGGGCACCGGCTATCGCGCGGAGGTGAAGGGCAAGAACCTGAACCTCTCGGTCGGCTTCTCGCACCCGGTCGAGATGCCGATCCCGGAAGGGCTCAAGGTCTCCGTCGCCGAGAACCGCATCAAGATCGAGGGCGCGAGTCGACACCAAGTCGGGCAGTTCGCGTCGAACGTGCGCGAGGTGAAGCCTCCGGAGCCCTACAAGGGCAAGGGCATCCGCTACGTGGACGAGCACGTGCGCCGCAAGGTCGGCAAGGCTGCCGCGGGCTGATCTCCGCCGGAGCAGAGAGAGAAAGCATGAAGAGGAAATCACGGGATCCGAAGCGGGCCGCGCGGCTCGCGCGCCGAGCGCGCGTGAATCGGGCTCTGCTCGGCACCTCGCGCCCGCGCGTCACGATCTTCCGCAGCGCGAAGCACATGTACGCGCAGCTCGTCGACGCCGACGGGCGCACGATCGCCAGCGCGTCGACGCTCCAGGCGGGCGTCGCCGAGGGCGGCACGGGCAACGTCGAGGCGGCCAAGCGGGTGGGCGCAGCGATCGCGGCCGCGGCGAAGAAGCACGACATCCAGGAAGTCGTCTTCAATCGCAACGGCTTCCTCTATCACGGGCGCGTCAAGGCGCTCGCCGACGCCGCGCGCGAAGCCGGCCTGAAGTTCTGAACGGCAGCCAGGAAGGAAGAGCATGAGCGAGAAGCTCAACGCAAACGACTACGAGCTGAACGACCGCGTCGTCCACATCAATCGCGTGGCGAAGGTCGTGAAGGGCGGCCGGCGCTTCAGCTTCAGCGCGCTGGTGGTCGTCGGCGACGGCAACGGTGTCGTCGGCGTCGGCCTGGGCAAGGCCGGCGAGGTTCCCGAGGCGATCCGCAAGGGCGTCGAGCGTGCGCGCAAGAACCTGATGCGCGTTCCGCTGCTGAACGGGACGATCCCGCACGAGGTACTCGGGCAGTTCGGCGCCGGCCAGGTGCTGCTCAAGCCCGCCTCGTCGGGCACGGGCGTGATCGCCGGCGGCGGCGTGCGCGCGGTGGTGGAGTCCGCGGGCGTGCGCGACGTGCTCTCGAAGGCGCTCGGCACGAGCAATCCGCACAACGTGGTGAACGCGACGCTCGCGGCGCTGCGCGAGCTGCGCGACCCCGAGGCGCGTCGCGCGGAGCTCGCGCAATGAGCAAGAAGATCCGGGTGAAGCAGGTGCGCAGCGGCGCCCATTACGGCGAGAAGCAGCAGGCGACGCTGCGGGGGCTGGGCCTCGGCCGGCCGGGCAAGACGGCCGAGCTGCAGGATTCGCCGGCGGTGCGCGGGATGATCCACGCGGTGACGCATCTCGTGAAGGTGGAGGGCTGAGCGATGCTGAATCGGCTCGCTCCGCGTCCGGGCGCGCGGCAGAAGCGCAAGCGCGCGGCGCGCGGCTCCGGCTCGGGCCTGCAGAAGACCGCCGGCCGCGGCGGCAAGGGCCAGGGCAAGAACTCGCGCGGTAACGAGACGCCCTACTACTTCGAGGGCGGCCAGATGCCGCTCGTGCGCCGCCTTCCCAAGCGCGGCTTCACGAACGTCCACCGCAGCGCGTACGAGATCGTGAACGTCGGCGACCTCGAGGGCTTCGCGGCGGGCAGCGAGATCGACCTCGCCGCGCTCGTGGCGAGAGGCCTCGTGAAGCGCAGCGCGGCGAAGGTGAAGCTGCTCGGCGAGGGCGACGCGCCGCAGGGCGTGAAGCTGCGCGTGCACAAGGCGAGCGAGAGCGCGCTCGCGAAGGTACAGGGGGCCGGCGGCAGCGTGGAGATCCTGGCTTGAGAGCGAGAGCGGCAGAGCACGCGAGGCGCGCGGGTCGCGCGCGGCGAGCCGAAGCGAGCGCCGCCAAGCGGCGCTCGCCGGCTAGCGGAGTGCGGGAATGATCGGCGGCGCCGCCAACATCGCGAAGATCCCCGAGCTGCAGAAGCGCATTCTGTACACGCTCGGGATGCTCGCGGTGTATCGCGTCGGGGCGAAGATCACGACGCCGGGCGTCGACGCCGGCGTGGTGCGCGCGCAGCTCGAGTCGCTGGGCGGTGGAGTGTTCGGCCTGTTCAACGTGTTCTCGGGCGGCGCGCTCGAGAACATGTCGATCTTCGCGCTGGGCATCATGCCCTACATCAGCGCCTCGATCATTCTCCAGCTGCTCACGATCGTCGTGCCCCAGCTCGAGGCGTTGAAGAAAGAGGGCGAGCAGGGGCAGAAGAAGATCACCGGCTACACGCGCTACGGGACGATCGTGCTCGCGGCCTTCCAGAGCATGATGATGGCGCGCGCGCTCGAGACGGGCTCCTTCGGCCAGGGAGCCGTCGTGAATCCCGGCTGGACGTTCTACGCGATGACGATGATCACGCTCACCACGGGCACCGCCTTCATCATGTGGCTGGGCGAGCAGATCACCGAGCGCGGCATCGGAAACGGCATCTCGATGGTGATCTTCTCGGGCATCGTCGTCGGCATCCCCGGCGCCGTCATGCAGGTGATCGAGCTGATCCAGGAAGACCAGTTCAACATCCTGCAGGCGCTGCTGTTCCTGGGGCTCGTGATCCTGATCGTGGGCGCGGTGTTCTTCGTGGAGAGCGGCCAGCGCCGCATCCCGATCCAGCACGCGCGCCGCGTCGTCGGGCGGCAGATGATGCAGGGCGGCCTCACCTACTTCCCGCTGCGCGTGAACACAGCCGGCGTGATCCCGCCGATCTTCGCCTCGAGCCTGCTCGTCTTCCCCAGCACGATCGCGCAGTTCGCGAACGTATCGCCCACCGACCCTGGCGTGATGGCCACCCTCACGCGCTTCATCCAGGACTACCTAAACGCCGGCGGCTGGCTCTACAACGCGCTGTACGTGGGTCTGATCGTGTTCTTCGCCTTCTTCTACACGGCGATCGTGATCAACCCGGACGACGTGGCGGACAACCTGAAGCGCCAGGGCGGCTCGATCCCCGGCATCCGCCCCGGCGCGCACACCGCGAAGTACATCGACGGCGTGCTCGGGCGCCTCACCCTGGTCGGCGCGATCTACATCTCCGCGGTCTGCATCTTGCCCGTCGCGCTCTCGACCTACCTGGGTCTGCCGTTCTACTTCGGCGGCACCGCGCTGCTGATCGTGGTCGGCGTCAGCAAGGACCTGCTGGCTGCGATCGAGGCGCACCTGCTCTCGCATCAGTACCAAGGGTTCGTCCAGGGCGCGCGCATGCGCGGGAGGTTCTCGCGATGAGCGCGCGCCGCCTGCTGCTGCTCGGTCCGCCCGGCGCCGGCAAGGGCACCCAGGCCCAGCGCCTGGCGGAGCGGCTCGGCATTCCCCAGATTTCGACGGGCGACATGCTGCGGGCCGCTGTGGCTGCCGGCACCGAGGTCGGGTGGCGCGCCAAGTCGTTCATGGACGCGGGCAAGCTGGTGCCCGACGAGACCGTGATCGGCGTGGCGCTGGAGCGGCTCGGACAGCCCGACGCGAAGCAAGGGTTCATCCTCGACGGTTTCCCGCGCACGCCCGCGCAGGCGGACGCGCTGGATCAGGCGCTGCCGAGGCTCGGTTGCTCGCTCGAGCGCTGCGTGTCGCTCCAGGTGGACGAGGAAGAGTTGGTGAAGCGGCTGCTGCGCCGCGCGGAGATCGAGGGGCGCACCGACGACAACGAGCAGACGATCCGCACGCGCATGCAGGTCTACCGCGAGAGCACGGCGCCGCTGGTGGCCTACTACCGCGCGCGCGGCGTGCTGCGGGAGATCGACGGCGAGGGCAGCGTGGGCGAGGTGGCGGAGCGCCTCGAACGGGCGCTCGCCTGAGCGGGACGAAACCGAGAGCGGCGCTCGCGGCGCACGACGCGGCGGGGCCGAGCGGAGATCGAGAGCAATGAAGGTCAGGGCTTCCGTGAAGAAGATGTGCGAGAAGTGCCGGGTCATCCGGCGGCGCGGGGTCGTGCGGATCCTGTGCGAGAACCCGAAGCACAAGCAGCGACAGGGGTAAACCAATGGCACGCATCGCTGGAGTGGATCTGCCGCGCAACAAGCAGATCGGCACCGCGCTCACCTACATCTACGGGGTCGGCAACACGACCGCGCGCACGATCTGCGACCGCGCGGACATCGATCCGACCACGCGCACCGATCACCTGCGCGAGGACGAGCTGGTGCGCATCCGCGAGCAGCTCGAGCGCGACTTCCAGGTGGAAGGCGACTTGCGCCGCGAGGTGCAGGGCAACATCAAGCTGCTGATGGACATCGGCTGCTACCGCGGCCTGCGGCATCGCCGCGGGCTGCCGGTGCGCGGGCAGCGCACCCACACGAACGCGCGCACCCGCAAGGGCCCGCGCAAGACCGTCGCGGGCAAGAAGCAGGCCCCGGCGAAGAAATAACCGCACGCGGCGTGCGCCGCGTGCAGAGAGCCGAAGCGCGCAGCAAACCACAGGCAAGCGAAGGCAACCCGCAAGCGAGGCACGCAGCGAGCCCGAGCCGCGCAAGGCGCGGCCGGCGAGCGAAGCCAACCCGGAAGGATCGAATGCAAGCCAAAGCCGGCAAGAAGAAGGTCAAGAAGAACGTCGCGGCGGGCGTCGCCCACATCCAGTCGACGTTCAACAACACGATCATCACGATCACCGACCCGGCGGGCGGGACGCTCGCCTGGGCGAGCGCCGGCGCGCACGGCTTCAAGGGCTCGCGCAAGTCGACGCCCTACGCCGCGCAAATCGCCGCGGAGGAGTGCTGCAAGAAGGCCTCCGAGCACGGCGTGCGCGCGCTCTCGGTCTACGTGAAGGGGCCCGGTGCGGGCCGCGAATCCGCGCTGCGCGCGCTCCAGGCCGCCGGCATGCGAATCAACGTGATCAAGGACGTCACTCCCATTCCGCACAACGGCTGCCGCCCGCCCAAGCGGCGCCGCGTTTGAGGTAGATCGATGGCTCGCTACACCGGACCTGCCTGCCGCCTCTGCCGGCGCGAAGGCACGAAGCTGTTCCTGAAGGGCGATCGCTGCTTCAGCGACAAGTGCTCCGTCGACAAGCGCCAGTACGCGCCCGGCCAGCACGGTCAGAACAAGCCGCGCCTCACCGAGTACGGCGTGCAGCTGCGCGAGAAGCAGAAGGTGAAGCGCATGTACGGCCTGCAGGAGAAGCAGTTCGCCGGCACGATGGCGAAGGCCTCGCGCATGCGCGGCCGCGCGGGCGAGAACCTGCTGCAGCTGCTGGAGCGACGGCTCGACAACGTCGTGTTCCGGCTCGGCTTCGCCACCTCGCGCGCCGAGGCGCGCCAGCTCGTGCAGCACGGCCATTTCGCCGTGAACGGACGCACGGTGAGCATCCCGTCGTTCATCGTGCGAGCGAACGCGAAAATCGTGCTGCGCGAGAGCTCGCGGCAGATCGCGCGCATCGTCGGTGCGCTCGACGCCCTCGAGAGCAAGTCCGTGCCGGGCTGGCTCGAGATGGACAAGGCGAGCTTCACCGGCGTCGTGAAGGCGCTGCCGGTGCGCGAAGACGTCACGATGCCGATCGAAGAGCAGCTCATCGTCGAGCTCTACTCGCGCTAGCCGCGCTCGGCTCCGCCGAGCCGCGCGCTGCCCGAACCACACTCCACCCACCAGGGGGACCCCGCATGCAGCAGGAACTCATCGCTCGCAATTGGCGACAGCTGATCCGCCCGCGACGCCTCGAGCAGGAAGCCGAGGAGACCGGCGAGCGTTACGGCCGCTTCGCTTGCGAGCCGCTCGAGCGGGGCTTCGGCCAGACGCTCGGCAACTCGCTGCGGCGCGTACTGCTGTCGTCGCTGCAAGGCGCCGCCATCACTTCGGTGCGCGTGGCCGGCGTGCAGCACGAGTTCTCGACGGTGCCCGGCGTGCTCGAGGACGTCAGCGACATCATCCTGAATCTCAAGGAGGTGCGGCTCCGCCTCAATGCCGGCGGGCCGAAGACGGTGCGCATCCGCCGCAGCGGGACGGGCATCGTCACCGCGGCGGAGCTGGCGGCCGAGGATTCGACGATCGAGGTGATGAACCCCGAGCACAAGCTCGCGACGCTGACGGGCGGCGCCGAGTTCGACCTCGAGTGCACGATCGACCTCGGCAAGGGCTACCGGCCGGCGGAGAAGAACAAGGTCGAGGATCAGCCGATCGGCACGATTCCGATCGACTCGATCTTCACGCCGGTGCGGCGCGTGAACTACACCGTCACGCCCGCGCGCGTCGGTCGCGAGACCGACTTCGACCGCCTGAGCCTCGAAGTCTGGACGGACGGCTCGATCGCCCCGGCGGACGCGATCGCGTTCGGCGCGAAGATCCTGAAGGACCAGCTCAGCATCTTCATCAACTTCGAGGAGCCCGCCGAGGCGGCGGCGCCTGCCCACGAGGTGTCGGAGTCGATGAACCCGCACCTGTTCCGCTCGGTGGACGAGCTGGAGCTGTCGGTGCGCTCCGCGAACTGCCTGCAGAACGCGAACATCCGCTACATCGGCGAGCTGGTTCAGCGCACCGAGAGCGAGATGCTCAAGACCAAGAACTTCGGGCGCAAATCGCTGAACGAGATCAAGGAAGTGCTGGCCTCGATGGGCCTGTCGCTGGGCATGACCCTCGACAACTTCCCCTCCCGCAAGGAGCTCGAGCAGCGCGCGCGGGAACGCGAGGGCTGATTCGATGCGTCACGGGAATCGTGGGGGAAAGCTGCGCCTGCCCACCGGGCACCGGCTCGCGTTGCTTCGCAACCTGGTGACCTCGCTGTTCGAGCACGAGCAGATCGAGACCACCGACGCGAAGGCAAAGGAGCTGCGCCGCATCGCGGACAAGATGATCACGCTCGGCAAGCGCGGCGACCTGCACGCGCGGCGCCAGGCGCTGGCGGTGATCCGCACCGAGGAAGTGGCGAGCAAGGTGTTCGGCGAGCTGGCGGACCGCTACCGGACGCGCGCCGGGGGCTACACGCGCGTGCTCAAGTCGCGCGTGCGCGTCGGCGACGCAGCCTCGCTGTCGATCGTCGAGCTCGTCGACCGGCCCGCGCCGAAGGCAGTCGCTGCCGAGTAGCGCGGCGTGATCCGAGCGCAGCGGCGGACGCGCGGGGCGGTAACGCTCGCGCTGCTGGCCCTGCTCGCCGCGGTGGGCTGCGGCGAGCGCGCGGCGCCGCCGATCGAGCCGGGTCGCCCGGCGCCGGAGTTCGTCTTGCCGCGTCTCGGGGGTGGCGAGATCGCACTGCGCGAGCTGCGCGGCAAGGTCGTGCTGGTGAACTTCTGGGCGACCTGGTGCGCGCCGTGCGAGCAGGAGATGCCCGCGATGCAGCGGCTGTGGGAGAAGCTCGCGCCGCGCGGCTTCGATCTGGTGGCGATCTCCGAGGACGACGGCCCCGCGCCGGTCGAGGAGTTCCGCGCGCGGCTCGGGCTCGGCTTCCCGATCGCCCTCGACTCCGGCCACGCGGTCGCCGGGCGCTACCAGAGCTTCCGCTATCCCGAGAGCTTCCTCGTCGACCGCGAGGGCGTGCTCGTCGCGCGCTACATCGGCGAGCGCGACTGGGACGCTCCTGAGTACGTGGCCCGCATCGAGCGCCTGCTGGACCCCGCGCGGCCCTGACGCGGAGCGCCGAGAACGCGCCGAGAATTTTCGGCGCGAGGCGCGCGCGGGTGCTGCGACACGCAACGGTGTCGCTACGTTGCGCGCCCGGGGGTGGGGCGTGGCGAAGCGCAGGGCGCGGGGCGTTCCGTCGGCGCGCGCGAAGAAGCGCCGGCTGCGTGGGTTGCTGAAGAACGCGGCGATCGCGCTCGCAGTGGCCGTCGGGCTGCTGGCCGCTGGCATGCTCGACCGCGACACCGGGGTGGGCCGTTGGCTCGACCTGCGGCGCGACGCGGCGACCGCCGAAGCGCGCATCGAGGCGACGCGGGCGCGCATCCAGGCGCGCGAGGCGGAGGCAGCGGCGCTGCGCGAAGACCCGGTGGCGATCGAGGCCGCGATCCGCGAGGACCTCGGCTTGGCGCGTCCGGGCGAGTGGGTCGTGCGCGAGGAACCGTTCACAAACCTGCGAAATCCTTGACGAATCTGCGTGAGGGGGCAACCCTCCGCTGGCTCGAAAACCGCCCCCGCTGCGCGAACCTCGCGCTTCGCTCCACGAGAGGCCGTGCCGACATGCGTCCGCTGAGCGCCGACTTCGCCCGGTTCCGATCGCTTCCGTTCGGCACGCCGCGCGGCGCTCGCTTCTCCGCCGCGCTGTCGCACGGCGCGCGGGCGCGCGGCTGAGCCTCGCCGTGCGCGAACGACTGCAAGCCGCGCTCGCCGCCGCGATCGAGGCGCTGCTCGCCGAGGCGGGCGACGCGGCCGGCGCGCCGGCCGTGGCGCTCGAGCCGCCGCGCCAGAACGAGCACGGCGACTTCGCCACCAACGCCGCGCTCGTGCTCGCGAAGCGGCTGCGCAAGCCGCCGCGCGCCGTCGCAGAGGCGCTCGTCTCGCGGCTCGGCGACGCGGGCGGGCTCGTCGCGCGCGCCGAGATCGCGGGTCCGGGCTTCGTGAATTTCTGGCTCGACCGCGCGCGCTGGCGCAGCGTGCTCCAGGACATCCTCGTCGCCGGCAAGTCGTACGGCCGCAGCGACGACGGCAAGCGCCGCAGAGTGATGGTGGAGTTCATCTCGGCGAACCCGACCGGCCCGCTGTCCGTCGGACACGGGCGGCAAGCGGTGCTCGGCGACTGCATCGCGCGCCTGTTCGAGGCCACGGGCTGGGACGTGACGCGCGAGTACTACTTCAACAACGGCGGCCGCCAGATGCGCGTGCTCGGCGAGTCGGTGCGCGCGCGCTACCTCGAGCTGCTCGGGCGCGCGGCGCCGCCGCCCGAGGACGCGCTCAAGGACGAGAGCCTGCCGTGGCCCGCCGAGCTCGGCGGCAAGCCGGTCGTCTTCCCGCGCGAGGGTTATCAGGGCTCCTACATCACCGACATCGCGCGGGCGATCCTCGACCGCGAAGGCGAGGGCTGGCTCGAGGAGCCGGGCGACGGCCGCTTCCGCGTGGAGGCCGAGCAGCGCATCTTCGCCGAGATCCGCGCCACGCAGGACGCGCTCGGCATCGCCTTCGACGTCTACACGAACGAGACGACGCTGTACGCGGAGAAGCGCGTCGAGCAGACGCTGGCGGATCTGCGCAAGACGACGCGCGTGTACGAGCAGGGCGGCGCCGTCTGGCTGCGCGCGACCGACCTCGGCCACGCCCGCGACAGGGTGCTCGTGAAGAGCAGCGGCGAGCCGACCTACCTGCTGCCCGACGTCGCCTACCACCGGCAGAAGTTCGAGCGCGGCTTCGACCGCTTGATCGACGTGCAGGGCGCCGACCACAAGGACCAAGGCCCCTACGTGAAGACCGCCCTCGCGGCGCTCGGCCTGCCGGCCGAGCGCGTCGAGTTCGTGATCCACGAGTTCGTGACGCTCACGTCGGGTGGCCAGACCGTGAAGCAGTCCACGCGCCGCGCCACGTTCGTGACGGTCGACGAGGTGCTGAAGGACGTGGGCGCCGACGTGTTCCGCTTCTTCATGATCCAGCGCCGCCCCGAGAGCCACCTCGATTTCGACCTCGACCTCGCGAAAGAGACGGACTGGACGAAGAACCCGGCCTACTACCTGCAGTACGCACACGCGCGCTGCTGTGGGATCGAGCGGCAGGCGGGCGAGCGCGGCGTGCCGTTGCCGCAGCCGGGCGAGGTGAGCGCCGAGCGGCTCGTGCTGCCCGAGGAGATCGAGCTGATCCGCAAGCTCGCCGAGTTGCCGGAGACCGTCGCGCGCGCCGCGGAGGCCTGCGAGCCGCATCACGTCGCGTACTACGTGCGCGACGTGGCGGCGCTCTGGAACCCCTACCTCCAGGACGGCAAGAACCATCGCGTGCTCTCCGACGACGCGGAGCTGACCGCCGCGCGCCTCGGCCTCGTGGCCGCCGTGCGCACGGTCGTGGCGAACGGGCTCGCGCTGCTCGGCATGAGCGCACCGGAGCGGATGTGATGAGCGAGCGGGAGGCGAAGAACACGGGGCCTGGGTGGATCGCCACGATCGCGGGGGCGCTGCTGCTGATCGTCGCCGGCTTCGGCGTGGGTCTCGTGGCCGGCGCCGCGTACGAGGAGCCGGAACTCGTGGTCGACCACCTCTCCGGCAAGACGACGGAGGTGCCGCTGCCCGAGCGCGCGCCGGAGCGCGTGCGCGAGGACGTGCGCGACGCCGGCGAGCGCGATGCAGCGCCGCGCGCGGAGCGCCGCGCGGGCACCCCCGCGGTCTCGAGCGCGCCGCCGGCCGGCGGCTTCGCCGTGCAGGTGGGAGCGTTCGCGACCGGCGCGGCGGCGGACGGGCTCGCCGCCGAGCTGCGCAAGCTCGGGCACCCCGCCTACGTCGCGGACGAAGGCGGAAACGGCGCGCGCTTCAAGGTGCGCGTCGGCCCGATCGCCTCGCGCGCCGACGCCGACGAGCTCGCGGATCGGCTGAAGCGCGATCAGCGGCTTCCCACCTGGGTGCTCGCTCGAGACGCGCGGTGAGCGCAGGGCCTGCTCGCGCGCGCGCGTGCGCCGGCCATGCGGCGCGACGGCAGCTCGCGGGCCGCGCGCTGCGGGCGGCGCGCCGCGCGGCGACGACGGGCCGCTCGGCCCAGCGATGCATCTCCTGACCGGCGGCGCGGGTCAGCTCGGCAGCGCGCTCCAGCGCGCGCTCGCCGGGCGCGGCCTGGCGTGCGCAGCGCCGTCGCATGCGGAGCTCGACGTGTGCGACGAGGCGCAGGTTGCGCGCGCGTTCGCTCGCTACGCGCCCCGCGTCGTCGTCAACTGCGCTGCGCTCACGAAAGTCGACACCTGCGAGCGCGAGCCGGCGTTTGCCGAACGCGCGAACGCCGGCGCGGTGGCGACGCTCGCGCGCGCGTGCGCCGCGTCCGGCGCGCGGCTCGTGCAGATCTCCAGCGACTACGTGTTCGCCGGCGACGCGCAGCGCCCCTATCGCGAGGACGACCCGCCGGCGCCGCGCTCGGTCTACGGGCGCACGAAGCTCGCGGGCGAGCGGGCGGCACTCGCCGTGCCGCACGCGCTCGTGGTGCGCACGAGCTGGGTCTACGGCCGGGGGCGCAACTTTCCGGCGGCCATCCTCGCCCAGGCGCGCGAAGGCAAGCCGCTGCGCGTCGTCGCCGACCAGCGCGGCCGGCCCACCTACGCGGCGGATCTGGCGGAGGGCGTGCTGGCGCTCGTCGCCGCCGGAGCGGAGGGCATCGTGCACTTCGCGAACGACGGAGAGGCCACCTGGCTTGAGCTCGCGCGTGCGGTGCTCGACTCGTGCGGCTTTGCCGACCTGCCGATCCAGCCGCTCACGACCGAGGAGCTCGGGCTGCCGGCGCCGCGCCCGCGCTACTCGGTCCTCGATCTGGGCAAGGCGAAGGCGTTGGGCGTTCTGCCGCGAGCGTGGCGGGCCGGCCTGACGGCCTACCTCGCTTCGCCGGACGGACCGGCAAACTAGGCAGGGGTGCAGGAGAACCATGACGAAGCGGAAGCTCGAACGCGTGCTCGTCACCGGCGGCGCCGGCTTCATCGGCTCGCACCTGTGCCGCCGCCTGCTCGCCGAGCGCTGCGAAGTGATCGTTTTCGACAACCTGCTCACCGGGAACATCGAGAACATCCAGCCCCTGCTGGGCGATCCGAAGTTCTCGTTCGAGCACTACGACGTCACCAACTACCTGCACGTGAACGGCGCGCTCGACGCGATCCTGCACTTCGCCTCGCCAGCGAGCCCGGCCGACTTCGAGCGCCTGCCGATCCAGATCCTCAAGGTGGGCTCGCTCGGTACCCACAAGGCGCTCGGCCTCGCCAAGGCGAAGGGCGCGCGCTTCCTGCTGGCGAGCACCAGCGAATGTTACGGCGATCCGCTCGTCTCGCCGCAGCCCGAGTCGTACTTCGGCAACGTGAATCCGGTCGGCATCCGCGGGGTTTACGACGAGGCGAAGCGCTTCGCCGAGGCGATGACGATGGCCTACCACCGCCACCACGGCGTGGACGTCCGCATCGTCCGCATCTTCAACACCTTCGGACCGCGCATGCAAGTGAACGACGGGCGCGCGATTCCGAACTTCTTCACGCAGGCGATCCGCGGGCAGGACCTCACCGTCTACGGCGACGGCTCGCAGACGCGCTCGATCATCTACGTGGACGACCTGGTCGAAGGCATCTGGCGCCTGCTCAACTCGAGCTACGTGGGGCCGATGAACATCGGCAGCCAGGCCGAAGTCTCGATGCTCGAGCTCGCGCGCCGCATCAATGCGCTGTGCGGCGGCGCGAGCAAGATCGTGCACCGCCCCTTGCCGCCGGACGACCCGAGGACGCGCAGGCCGGACAGCACGCTCGCCCGCCGGGAGCTGGGCTGGGAACCGCGCGTGCCGGTCGAAGAGGGGCTCCTGCGCACCCGCGACTACTTCTACGAAGCGCTCGGCGTCGCGCGCCGAACCCCCTAAGTTCCGCCCTCGCGCCATTCACGGTGCGGCTCGGTCGGGAAGCATGGATCCGCAGCGCATCCGCAATTTCTGCATCATCGCGCACATCGACCACGGCAAGAGCACGCTCGCCGACCGTCTGCTCGAGGAGACCGGCACGCTGATCGGCCGCGAGAAAAAGGCGCAGTTCCTCGACAAGATGGAGCTGGAGCAGGAGCGCGGCATCACGATCAAGGCGCAGACGGCGCGCATGAGGTTCACCGCGCGCGACGGCGTCGAGTACGTGCTCAACCTGATCGACACGCCGGGTCACGTCGACTTCTCGTACGAGGTCTCGCGCGCGCTGCACGCGTGCGAGGGCGCGGTGTTGGTGGTGGACGCGTCGCAGGGCATCGAGGCGCAGACGCTGGCGAATGCCTACCTCGCGCTCGACGCGAACCTGGCGATCGTGCCGGTGGCGAACAAGATCGACCTGCCCGCGGCGGACCCCGACCGTGCGGCTCAGGAGATCGAGGACGTGATCGGGCTCGAGGCCGAGAGCGTGCTGCCGATCTCCGCGAAGACGGGGCAGGGCGTGCGCGAGCTGCTGGAGCGCATCGTCGAGGTGGTGCCGCCGCCGCGCGGCGATCCCGACGCCACGCAAACCCGCGCGCTGATCTTCGACGCGTGGTTCGACCCGTACATGGGCGTCGCCGTGCTGGTGCGCGTGACCGAGGGCCGCCTGCGTCGCGGCGACATGGCGCTGCTGATGGCCGACCGGGTGGAGCACGAGATCGCCGAGCTCGACGTGATCGACCCGCACCCGCGCAAAGTGGACGAGCTGGCCGCGGGCGAAGTGGGCATCGTGTTCTGCGGCATGAAGTCGCTCGCCGAGGTGCACATCGGCGACACCGTGACGCTCGCGAAGTCGCCCGCGACCCAGGCGCTGCCCGGCTTCCGCGAAGTGAAGCCGATGGTGTTCATGGGCCTCTACCCGATCGAGGCCGACGGCTACGCGCCGCTCAAGGCCGCGCTCGAGAAGCTGCGCATCAACGACAGCTCGTTCCGCTACGAGCCCGAGTCGAGCGCGGCGCTCGGCTTCGGCTTCCGCTGCGGCTTCCTCGGCTTCCTGCACGGCGAGATCATCCAAGAGCGCCTCGAGCGCGAGTACAACCTCTCGCTGATCACGACCGCGCCGACCGTGCGCTACCGCGTGGTGAAGACCGACGGCGAGACGTTCGAGATCGAGTCGCCGGCGGCGCTGCCGGATCCCGGCCTGCTCGACCACGTCGAAGAGCCCGTGATCCTCGCGACGATCCACACGCCGAACGAGTACGTCGGCCCGGTCATCGCCCTCTGTCAGGACCGCCGCGGCGTGCAGCGCGACATGTCCGTACACGGGTCGCGCGTGCAGATCCGCTACGAGCTTCCGCTCGCCGAGGTCGTGAACGACTTCCACGACAAGATCAAGAGCCTGACGCGCGGCTACGGCTCCTACGACTACGACCTGATCGGCTATCAGCCGGCCGATCTCGTCAAGCTCGACATCTTGGTGAACGGCGACGGCGTCGACGCGCTCTCGTTGATCGTCCACCGCGACAAGGCGCAAACTCGCGGCGCGGAGCTGGCGTCCAAGCTGAAGGAGTTCATCCCGCGCCAGCAGTACGAGGTGGCGATCCAGGCGGCGATCGGCGCGAAGATCATCGCGCGCACGACCGTGAAGGCGCTGCGCAAGAACGTGACCGCGAAGTGTTACGGCGGCGACATCACCCGCAAGCGCAAGCTGCTGGAGAAGCAGAAGGAAGGCAAGAAACGCATGAAGAAGGTGGGGTCGGTGGAGATCCCGCAGGAGGCTTTCCTGGCGGCGCTGCGGCTGGGGGACGAGTAGTGGCCGCAGCCGCGCTCTCGGCCCCGCTCGCCCGCGCGCTCGGCGCGCCGCGCGCGCGCTGGTTGCTCGCGCTGGCGGCGCCGCTCGTCGCGGCGGGGGCGATCCGCAGCTTCGCGCTCGAGCCCGTCGCGGTCGCCTCGGAATCGATGCTGCCCACGCTCGAGGCCGGCGACCTCTTGTTCGTGAACAAGCTGGCGAAGCCGCGGCGAGGTGACGTCGTGGTGTTCGAGCGCGACGGCGCCCGCTACGTGAAGCGCGTGGTGGGCCTGCCCGGCGAGCGCGTCGAGGTGCGCGGCGGGCGCCTGCGCGTGAACGGCGTCGCCGCCGAGGAGTGGCCCACCGGCACGCTGCGGCTCGACGCCCGCGGCCGCGCGCTCTCCGGTCTGCGCGAACAGCTCGGCGCCGTCGAGCACGGCGTGCTCGACGATCCCGCCGCTCAGCGCCCGGCGTGCGCGAGCCGTGTGCCGGGCGACCACTACTTCGTGCTGGGCGACAACCGGGATCACTCGGAAGACAGCCGCGACCTCGGTCCGATCGCGCGCGAGGAGATCGTCGGCGTGGTCACGAGCCTGTTCGGCGGCGGCCCACGTTTCGAGTACGGGAGGCCCGGCGCAGAATGAGCGAGGCGAAGGTGTCGGGGGGAGAGCGCGCGGAGCGGGAGGCGAGCCGAGCCCGCGACGAGCTGCCGTCGCTGCTCGCTGCGGTCGCGATCGCGCTGCTCGTGCGCACGTTCGTGATCCAGACGTTCTACGTGCCGAGCGAGTCGATGGTGCCGACGCTGCTGGTCGGCGACCACGTCTTCGTGAACAAGTTCGTCTACGGCCCGCAGATTCCCGGCGTCGACTGGCGCTTTCCCTCGCTGCGCGAGCCCCGGCGCGGCGAGGTGATCGTGTTTCGCTTCGCGCGCGGCCCGGGCGGCCCGGCGCCCCACGACCTCTTGCCGGCCGCTCCCGTCGACAACTTCGTGAAGCGCCTGGTCGGGCTGCCCGGCGACCGCGTCGGGTTCCACGGCTCGCAGATGATCCTGAACGGCGCGCCCGTTCCCCTCGAGCCCACCGGTCTCATCTACGCCGGCAACGACGGCACGCCTCGCGACGTGCTGATCGAGACCCTCGGCGAGTGCCGTCACTACGTGCTGGACAACCCCCTCGCCACGACCCCGGACATGCTGGAGCAGACCGTGGAGGACGGCCGGTATCTGTTCGTCGGCGACAACCGCGACAACTCGAACGACGGGCGCTGGGCCGGCACCGTTTCGCGCTCCGCGCTCGCCGGTCCGGCCGGCCTCAACTACTGGTCGTGGAACTGGAACGGCACCTGGCTCTCCCTGCTGAACCCGCTCACCTGGTGGAACAACCTGACCGGCCGGATGCGCTGGGAACGAATGGGGTCGTTCGTCGAGTGCTTCCCGCCGGGCGAGACCCCGGAGCTGGTCGGGGCGGTGCGCAGGGCGGAGTAGCGCGCCTTTACCGCGCGGCACCGCGCCCGATCCTCGCGCGATGCTCCGCAAGCGGGAGGCGGTGATCGCCGCGCTGCGCGTCGCCCTGGTGCGACGTTCCGAGGTGACGCGCGCGTGGTTGTTCGGCTCGCTCGCGCGCGACGAGGCGCAGGGGCACAGCGACGTGGACGTGGCGGTGCTGCTCGAGCCGCGCGCGATGCTCGACGCGGGCTGGGACGCGGCGGAAATCGGCGCGGACCTCGTGGATGCGCTCGGGCGAAACGACGTGGACGTCGTCGTGCTCGACGAAGCACCCGCGGCGCTTCGCGAGCGCGCGATGCGTGCGGGATGGCGAGCCGCTGCTCTCGCGCGATCGCGCGCCCTCGAGCCCGCGCACCGGCCGATGAGCGCAGGGCACCTCGATGCGGAGCTCGTCCGCTGGCTCGCGGGAGGAGAGCGCGGCTAGCGAGCCTCGCCGGCCCCCGGCCCTCCGCCTGCCCGAGGTCGGCACCCGTCGCGTCGGGCCGGGCTCGCATCTCCGGCTCGCCGCAGAATTCGCTTGGCCTAGCCTGAGTCGGCGTGAGATCGTACAGGCTGTCCGTCGCACCGTACGGTGCGTCGTTCCTGCACGGAGGACTCGTGATGCCGAGCCGAATCCAGCCCCTATTCCTCGCCGCCGCCGTTTCGCTCCTTGCGGCGTGTGGTCAACCCCTCACGATCGCCGCCTGGATGAACGCCGAGCCCGGCGCCGAGGTGTCGGTGCGCATCTTCCGCCAGACGATCACCGGCCCGCTCGAGGGCGGCGTCTTCACGATCATCCGCCTCGACCTCTCCAACCCGCTGCACATCACCGGCACGATCGAGGTCCCGCAGGTGCGGCTCGGCTCGCCGGGGTTCGTCTGCATCCGCAAGGACACGGCGAGCAACGTGCAGGGATCGATCGAGATCGACCTGCTGACGGGGGAGCAGAACGTGGACTTCCCGCTCGCGGTGATCGCGGGTGGGCCGATCTTCCCCGACGAGTTCCGCGGCACCGCCGCGCCGCCGCCCGGCTCGATCCAGTTCCCGATCGACGCGTCTCTGATCCAACCCGTGCTCGACACCGGCTCCATCGACGGCCAGCTCGCACTGCCGATCTCGCTGAACCAGACCTTTCAGGTGGGCACGATCAGCGTGCCCTCGGTAGTGAGCATGACGCTGCGCTCCGCTGCCAGCCCGCCGTTCGTCTCCGCCGACGTGGCGTCCGAGTGCGGAGCGAGCTGGGCGCTGCAGGGCAGCGAGCTCGACTACGGCATGAACGCGCGCGGCACCTACCTGCACACCGCCCTCGACCAGCGCCGCGCACCGCAGGTGATCGACCTCGCCGCCCTGGGCATCGCGCCCGGCGAGCGCGTTCAGCTGCGCCGCAAGGGCAGCTACTCCGACAACGTGCAGGCGGGTCGCACGCGAGTGGCGGGCGTGTTCAGCGCGACGAGCTCCCTGCGCGACAACCCGATCGGCGGGCCGTTCTGGAATTTCAGCTGGAGCCGCCTACCCGACGCGATCGACGCCGGCAGCGACGTCGCGACGCCGCGCACGCTCTGGCTGCTGAACCCGACCAACATCCGAGAGGACTTCGAGATCGGGAGCTCCACGGTCGTCACCGTTCCGGCCGGCGCGCGATACCTGTTCCTCTCGCCGATCGACAACCACTTCGACGAGAACTTCTCCTTCGACCTGCGCGTCGGGATCGACCGCGCCCCCTGATCCGCCACGGGCTCGCGAGCGGCGGCGGGTCGGGTGCCCCCGCCGCGCGCTCGCGAGCACCTGCGCGGCGCGCGCGAAAAAAGTCGCAACCGACCGTGGCGGCGAGTCGGCGCGCCGTTACCTTGCGCCGCCGATTCGATCTCCCGCTCCTTTTAACTCCGTCCTGCGAGGCGGAGAAAGGCGCAAGATGGCGAACGACGACTCCGGCTCGGCCCGACACGCGCGCGCAACTTCCGACGCAGACGCGCGCTCCGAGTCGCTTCTGCTCGACGACGCCGCCATCCGCCGCGCCCTGACGCGCATCGCCCACGAGATCGTCGAGAAGAACGACGACCTCTCGCGGCTCTACCTGGTCGGCATCCCGAACGGCGGCGTGCCCCTCGCGCGCCAGCTCGCCGCGAACCTGCGCGAGATCGCCGAAGTGGACGCACTGGTCGGCACGCTCGACACCACGCTCTACCGCGACGACCTCGTCTCGAGCGGCGCGCGCCCGCGGCTGCGGCGCACGGAGATGCCCAGCTCGGTGGACGACCGCGTCGTGATCCTGGTGGACGACGTGGCCAGCACCGGCCGCACGATACGCGCCGCCATGGACGCGCTGATGGACTTCGGCCGTCCGCGCAGCGTCCAGGTCGCGGCGCTCGTCGATCGCGGCCATCGCGAGCTCCCGATCAAGATCGACTACGTGGGCAAGAACATCCCCACTCAGCGCGGCGACCGCGTGCAGATGCGCGGCTCGGAAGCCGCGCTCGAGGTGGTGCTGTTGCGAGACGCGAGCGCGGCGAGAGCCAAGGGCGCGGAAGGAGCCGTCGGATGATGGGGCGCGGCCTGCTCGGCATCGAGGACCTGGAGCGCGAGCACATCGAGGCGATCCTCGACACTGCGCTGAAGATGAAGGAGATCGGCGAGCGCGACGTGAAGAAGGTCCCGACGCTGCGCGGCCGCACGATCATCAACCTGTTCTTCGAGCCTTCCACGCGCACGCGCACCAGCTTCGAGATCGCCGGGAAGCGGCTCAGCGCCGACGTGGTGAACTTCACGCCCTCCTCGTCGAGCCTCACCAAGAGCGAGAGCATTCTCGACACCGCGAAGACGCTCGACGCGATGGACCCCGACGCGGTCGTGATCCGGCACAAGGTGAGCGGCGTGCCGAAGCGCATCGCCGACGAGCTGGACGCGCCGGTGATCAACGCGGGCGACGGCGCCCACGAGCATCCGACCCAGGCGTTGCTCGACATGATGACCGTGCTCGAGGAGAAGGGACGCCTCGACGGCCTCACCGTCACGATCGTCGGCGACATCGCGCACTCGCGCGTCGCGCGCTCGAACATCTACGGCTTCCGCAAGATGGGCGCGGAGGTGCGCGTCGCCGGGCCGCCGACGATGATGCCCTGTCAAGTCGAGTCGCTCGGCGTGAAGGCCTACTCCTCGCTGCGCGAGGCCCTGGACGGCGCCGACGTGGTGATGGCGCTGCGCATCCAGACCGAGCGCCTGTCGGGCGCCGCGTTTCCGACGGTGCGCGAGTACTCGTCGACGTTCGGGCTCGACCGCCAGAAGCTGCGCTTCGCGAAGGACGACGCGATCGTCATGCACCCGGGACCCGTCAACCGCGGCGTCGAGCTGTCGCACGACCTCGCCGACCGGCGGCCCAGCGTGATCCTCGATCAGGTGCGCAACGGCGTCGCGCTGCGCATGGCGGTGCTCTACCTGCTCGCCGGCCGCAAGAGGCCGGCGGTCTGACGCGCCGCCGCGCGCACTCCCCGAGAACTCCGAGAGGATGCCCCCGATGCCCAAGCTCCTGATCCGCGGCGGCCGCGTGATCGACCCGGCCAGCGGTCGCGACGAGATCGCCGACGTGCTGATCACGAACGGCGTGGTCGCGGCGGTTGGAGCGAGAATCGCCGCTCCCGATGCGGAAGTCGTCGACGCGAGCGGCCGCTGGGTGGCGCCGGGCTTCGTCGACCTGCACACGCACCTGCGCGAGCCCGGCCAGGAGTACA
>CAYWRY010000050.1:0-26399 GCA_964460485.1 uncultured Spirochaetales bacterium | reverse complement strand
GGCTACTCGCGACCCTCGCATCGCGCGAGTACGCGGCTCGTCGAACGGATACGATCGAGGCGACATTCTCCGTGCCCGGCCGCAGCCCGTGCTCCTGTGCTGCGCCGACGACGAGCGGGAGGATCGGTGTGCCGCGCCGCACGTAGAGCGCGCCGACTCCCTTCGGTGCGTACAGCTTGTGGCCCGCGATCGAGAGCAGGTCCACGCCCAGGGCATCCACGCGCACGGGTACCTTTCAGACGGACTGGGCCGCGTCGGTGTGCACCAGCGCTCCGAGCGCATGCGCCTCGGCCGCGAGCTCCGCGACGGGCTGAAGGACTCCTGTCTCGTTGTTCGCGTTCATCAGCGTGAGCAGGGCCGTCCCCGGGACGAGCGCACGGCGCGCTTGCTCGATGCGCGTGCGCCCGCCCTCGTCGACGGCGACGCGTGCCACGCTTCATCCACGAGCTTCGAGCCAGGCGCACGGCCGCTCGGTGGCCGGGTGCTCGATCGCGCTCGTCACGAGCTGGCGGATCGCGGGCCGCGCCTGCGCGACGCCGCGGATCGCGAGATTGTTCGACTCGGTCACGCCGGAGGTGAAGACGATTTCGTCCGCGCCGGCGCCGACGAGGAGTGCGACTTGTCCGCGGGCCCGCTCCACGGCCTCGCGCGCGCGCTGGCCGCGAGCATGGCCACTCGACGGGTTCCCGAAGTGCTCGCGGAGGTACGGGAGCATCGCATCGACGACCTCCGGCAAGAGCGGCGTCGTCGCGTTGTGGTCGAGGTAGAGCGGCGCGCCCGCCATCACGACGCCACCTCGGGCTTTCGCGCGCGAAGGGCCAGGAAGGCGGCGCCAGGGATGCGCCAGCGAGAGAGCTGCGAGTCGATAGGGGCCAGCGCCCGCGCAACGAGGCCGAGCGGCGGGAAGTGGACGGCGCCGCGTACGACCTCGCTCTCGAGACCGGCTGACTCGGCGAGCCGCACGAGCTCGCGGCGCGTCCAGAAGTGCGCCTGTCGCCACGTCGCGGAGCCCAGCCAGGCGCGCACGCGCCGCCTGGCTGCCCACACCGAGAAGCGCGCGAGCTCGCCGAGCACGAGCTCGCCTCCGGGCGCGAGCACTCTCGCGATCTCCTTCACCGCGGCGTTCGCGTCGGGAACGAAGCAAAGGACCGTAATCGCGAGAACGACGTCGAACGACGCGTCGGCAAACGGGAGACTCTCTACGCGACCCGCCTCGAGGGTCAAGGGGACGCTGGACTCACGCGCTCGCTCGCGCGCGGCGGCGAGCATCGCCGGGTCCGAGTCGAGGCCCGTCACGTCGGCGCCGCGACGAGCCGCTTCGAGGGCGTACGTCCCGTCGCCCGTTCCGACGTCGAGGAGGCGCCGCCCCGCGAGCGGGCCTGCGAGCTCGAATACCAGGCCCAGCTCGACGCGTTCGGTGCTTCGGCCGAGCGAGGTCTCGCGCCACTGCGCGTATTGCGACGGCGTAACGACCGCGTTGTCCGTCACGGCGTCGCTCCGAACGAGAGGACACTCGCGGCACGCCCGCCCGGGACCCGAACGCGGGGTCGCGCTGGCGAAGCCGCGGCGTCTGCGGGAGCGCGGGGCTCGCGCGCCGCCCGTCCCTTCCACTCGCGCGTGAGCGTGAGCTCGAGAAAGAAGAAATCGAGCTGGCGGCCGTCGGCGAACGTCGTGCGCACGACCTCGCCGCCGAAGATGTGGCCGTAGAACGCGTGGAGCGCGAGATAGTCCGTGAGCCGGTAGCGGAGAGTGAGCTCGACGGCCGTGCCGAGGTGGTGGTGGCCGCCGGAGGCGCGACTTGAGAAGCCGGCGATGCGACCCTCCTCCTGAGTGGCGCCTGCGCCGGCGTACCAGAGGTCATTCGCTGCCGAGAGGCGTAGGTCGCGAACACCCGCTTGAACGGCGAGCACCGCCGTGGGCTGCAGGCGAAGCTCGACGAACGTGTCGGTGATGTTCATCAGGTTGTAGGCGGTGGTGTAGGAGTAGAGACGCGCGGTGGGCAGCATCTGGAAGAACGTCTCGTGGGTTCCATCGCCGCCGTCGGAGTCGCCGCTGCTGCGAAAGAAGCCCACGCGCAGCCACGGCTTCCACGGCAGCTTGGCGAGCTGGTAGCCGACTTCGAGAGCACCAGCGCCCGCACGTTAGTCCTGCCCGAACCAGCGCCCTCCCTGATAAGCGGCCCAGACGACCGAGTCGAGTTCGCCCGGACCGAGGCTCCACGCGCCCACCAGGTGCGCACCGACCGTGTGGAGCGAGATCTGCTGGCGCGCCGGAGCGGGGAGCCCCGTGTTGTCGACGCGCGCTCGCACGCGGCGGTCGTCGTCGTAGTAGTAATAGAACGCCTGCAGCTCGGCGCCCGGCACGAGGATGCCGGGCTTCAACGCGTAGGCGGCGGCCGCGACGCCGATGTCGTCGATGGGATCGGTGCCGCCGTCCTCGAAGCCGCCCTCGGTCGGCCGGAATGCTGCGAGATCGAGCTCACCGGGCTCGGCGTGCCAGCGCACGCGCACGCCGTCGAAGCTGCGCTGGAAGTGGGAGAAGCCGAACTCCCCGACCAGGCGCTCGGCGACGCGCGCGCGCTTCACCGCCTCGAGCTTCGCGAGACCGGTGTCGGGTCCCAGCTCGCTCGAGTAGCTGAACCGTCCGAGCGCCACGTCGACGCCCGCGCCGAACAGATCGCGCGCTTCCACGCTCAGGTACTTGAGCTGAACGGCCTCGGGCGCGCGCTCGCCAGAGTGGTCGAAGTAGGCGGCGCCGGTACCCAGCGCGCCTCCCGGTGTTCCGCTCGCGTCGTCCGGCAGCGCGAAGAGCTGCACGTACTGGCCGGCAGCGTGGAACGCGAAGCGGGGCCGCTCGTAGCGGACGCCGACGCGGAGGCGGTTGGCGCCGAAGTCGTAGTCCGGGCTCCCGCCCGGCGGCGCCGGGTCGAAGAAAGCCCAGTGTTCCCAGCGCAAGTTGTCCTCGACGTACACGGACAAGCCCTCCGCCAGGCGGTCGCTTTCGACGGCGCGTGCGTCCAGCGCGCCCCCCAGCGCGATGCTCAGCGCGGAAATGATCAGGCCCGGGGCGAGCATCGCGCTTCGCCAAAGCCGATCTCTCGGGCTCCCCGAGCGGCTGGGAGGCAGCGCACGGCAGCGTGCGCTCAGCGAGGGAGGAACGCTCGGGTCGGTGCGCATGGCCGCGCGCCTCCGCTCAGAAGACGAGGGTCTGATCCGCCTCGCCCGTCCAGGCCGCGAGCTCGTCCATCGAGCTCCGCCTCGTGCCTTCGACGAGCTCCGCGTCGCCGATGCCGCGAGCGTCCAAGCACGAGGAGCACACGCCGATTTCGCCGCCGTGCCTCGCGACGGCCTTCAGCATGACCTCGATGTTGTAGTGGCCCTGCGGGACTCTCTGATGTCCGTGGGCGCACACCACTCCCTCGCCGATCAGGAAGACGCGCACCTGCCTCGCGCCGGTCTTCGCGATGGCCCCCGCGAGTCGGAGCGCGTTGTAGCTGCGTTCGGTGCCATAGGGCGGATCGTTCAGCACGAAGAGCGTCGAGGCCATGATCATCCTCCCTCTCGAATCGGAGACGTGGGCGTGGCGCCGCTCGGTGGGCGCCCCGGGGACAGCCCGTTCGCCGGTCCTCGAGCGCGCGGCAGCGTCTCCGTCATCCGCGCGGCGACCACGAGACCGGACACGAGGGTCAGCGCCGCGACGAGCCACATCGCGGCTGCGAGGCCTAACACGTCGGCCGTGATTCCCCCGAGCAGCGCACCCAGCGCGTAGCCCGAGTCTCGCCAGAGCCGGTAGACGCCGACCGCGGAGGCGCGCCACGACGGATGCGCGACATCGCCGATCGCGGCGAGCAGCGTCGGATACACCATCGCAGTGCCGACTCCGAGGAGCGCCGCGCCGAGCGCGAGCCCGGCGAAGCCGCCGCCGAGCGTGACGATCGCGATGCCGAGCGCCTGGATCCACATCCCGCTCGCGATCGCCCATTTGCGACCCACGCGATCGGACCACGCGCCGGTGGCGAGCTGCACCACGCCCCAGGTCGCGGGATAGATGGCCGCGAGGAGGCCGACTCGCTCGAGACTCATCTGCGCGGCAGTGAAGACGAGCGGGAAGAGACCCCAAGCCATTCCGTCGTTCAGGTTGTTCACGAGCCCGGCCTGGCTCACGCTCGAGAGATTCCGATCGAGAAGCGTGGTGTTCCAGAAGACTTCGCGCGGTGACGGCACGCGCTCGGGCGGGATCTCTCCGGCGAGTCTGCTCTCGGCCGCAGCGTGGCCGTGCGTCTCGCGCACGGCGAGCGCCGAGAGCGCGAGCCCGAACGCGACGAAGCCCACGCCGAGGTAGAAGGGCTCGGGTCGGAGGCCGTAGTGCGCCGCGACGAAGCCCGTGGCGAACGCGCTCGCTGCCACGGCGAAGTAACCGGCGAACTCGTTGAGACCCATCGCGAGCCCGCGGCTCTTCGGCCCCGCGAGGTCGATCTTCATGATGACGGTGGTCGACCAGGTGAGGCCCTGGCTCACGCCGAGGAACGCGTTCGCTACGAGCACCCACGGCCAGGACGGTGCCCACATCAACAGGAACGGAACCGGCGCCGCGACGAGCCAGCCCGCGACGAGCACGTGCTTGCGGCCGAAGCGGTCCGAGAGGCGCCCGGCGAGATAGTTCGTGAGCGCCTTCGTCACGCCGAAGACGACGATGAACGAGAGCACCGCCGTCTTCGCGGCGAGCTGGAACACGTCCTCGGCGATCGGCGAGAGGATCGCGCGCTCCATCCCGACCATCGCGCCGACGAAGGCGTTGATCAGGACGAGCAGCGAGAACTGCCCCAGGTTCTCGCGCAGGCCGAGGCGCGCCTCGCGCATCACGCCGCCTCGGCGCGGCCCTGATTCACGCGAAGGATGCGCTCCATCTCCGCCGGCTTCGGCGGGACGCCGGTGAGCGCCTCCACGAACTCGCCCTTCGCGCACGAGAGGAGGGGATTCCAACGCTTCTCGAAGGCGACCGTGCTCGAAGGCTTCCCGCTCGTGCCTGCACCGCACATCGACCCTGAGAAGTGGCCCGGATGGAGCTCGAGATCGTTCGGGAGCGTGAGGAGCTTCCGGTGGATGCTCTCGTAGAGCGCTGCCGCGTTCTCACGCGCATGCCCGGGCAGATCGGGCCGACCGACCGCGCCGACGAAGAGCGTGTCGCCCGTCAGCACGAACCACGGATCGGTGCCGCGCCGGAGATCTGTAACCACGAGGCAGATGCTCTCGGGCGTGTGCCCGAGCGTGTGGAGCACGCGCACGCGCGTGTTCTCGAGCTCGATCTCCTGGCCGTCGCGAAGCGGCGAGAAGCGGAGCGCGACGTCGGCAGACTCGTGAAGGCAGTACTCCGCCTCCGTCTTGCGGGCCAACGCCGGCCCACCGGAGAGATGATCCGCGTGGACGTGCGTGTCGATCACGTGGGTGATGCGCATCCCCTTCCCAGCCGCGAACGCGACGTAGGCCTCGAGGTCGCGCGCCTGGGCATCGACCACGGCGCACTTGCCGAGCGTGCCGCACCCCAACAAGTACGCGGCGCATCCTGTTTCGAAGTAGTGGTAGGGCTTGAAGATCATGGGCAAGCCTCCTCGCCGGCGACCTCGACGCGCCAGCCGCGCGCGCGCCAGTCGACGACGCCCTGCTCCATCCGGCGCGCGCGGAAGCCCCGCTTCCGCAGCAGCGCCACGGCCTCCAGCGCCATCACGCAGTACGGCCCCCGGCAGTAGGCGACGATCTCGCGCCGCTTCGGCAGCGTCGCGAGCCGCACTCCGAGCTGCGCGAGCGGGACCGAGAGCGCGCCGGGGATGTGCCCCGCGCGGTACTCGGCCGCGGGCCGCACGTCGAGCAGCGTGACCTCGCCGGCTTTCACGCGGCGCAGCAGCTCCTTCGTCTCGACCGGCTCCATGCTCTCGCGCTTGGCGAGGAACGTGCGCTTCACGCTCTCGATCTCGCTGAGCCGCGCCTGGGCGAGCCCGCGCAGGGCCACGAAAAAGCGACCGACCTCTTCGTCCGCGAGCCGGTACTCGACGTAGAGCCCCTTCTTCTCGGCGTCGACCAGCCTTGCCGCGCGGAGAACCTGAAGATGCTGCGAGGCGTTCGCGACCGAGAGCGCGGATTCCCGCGCGAGCGCCTCCACCGTGCGCGGCCCCTGGCACAACAGGTCGAGCAGCTCGAGCCGCTTGGGCGCCGAGCTCGCCTTTCCGATCCGCGCGAGCTGCTCGTAGATGGCATCTTTGAAGCGTCGATGGGACTTCGGCACGCGCCGCAGTATTCAAGCGATCAGTTGAATAATCAACGGACGCGCCTGGGTTCTGCGCTGTTACGATCGAGCGCCGCCGTGACGTGCGCGAGCACGTAGTACGCGCTTGCCGCGTGCCTATCCTCGTAAGTTACGGGGTCGCTGTAATCCATCGAGCGCGGTTCGAGCGACGTTCGCGATCGGATCGTTGCGACCGGCGCGCCTCAGTCCAGCCGAATCATCGTGCTGCGCTCGAGCCGCCCCTCGAGAGCGACGCTCGGCGGATACGCGGCTTCTCCCGCCAGCGCGCTCGGGTGGAAGGTCTTCGCGCTGCCCATGTGAATCGCGGTGAAGTCGCGGGCGAGCTCTGCGCGCGCGACGGCGCTGCCGGGCGGTGAGGCGACCGCGTCGTGCAGCTCGATCTCGCGGGCGCTCAATCGCACGCGCCGGACGAAGCGATGCGGGCCCTGCGGCACGCGGGTGATCAGGCGCTCGATGACGAGCCTGCGGATCCAGCGCCCGAGCGCCTCGCTGCGGAACAGCGTGAGGTTCAGCAGCCGCAGCACGAGGAAGCGCAGCGGCGTGAGCTGCTCCTGCTGCACGATGCCCAGCGCGCCGCGCGCCTCGTACTCGCCGCTCGGCAGGCGCGCGAAGTCGCTCCTCGAGAGCTGCGTCGCATGCAGCCCCTTCGCGTCGCGCAGCACCCAGCCCGCGTCCTCGTGCGCGAGCTCGCCCGTCGCTCGCGCATGGACGCGGCAGACGCCGGCCTTGTTCAGCGCGAACACCGCGTAGTAGGCGTCTGTCCCCGCAACGAGCAGGCCGCTCGCGAACAGCTTCTCGCCGCGCAGCACTTCGCACGGCAGCGGCGACGTCGCGAGGGGCCTCGTCGTCACCGCGCACGCGTGCAGGTAGCTGAGGTTCACGACATAGGCGTTGTGCGCGTCGACGTTCGCGGGCGTGACGACCCCGCCCCGCGCGAGCCGCGCGCGCATGAACGCGGCGACGCCGGCGGCCTCTGGGATCTCGCTCGCGAGAATCTCGAAGCCCGCCGGGAAGTAGAGCCGCGTGTGCCGCGAGCCGTAGGCGCCGCCGACACCGCCGTCGGGATGCACGGCGTGCGCGAAGAACGCGACGGCGCGACGCAGCGAATCGAGCAAGCGCGCCTCGCGCGTTTTCTCCCAATGGCGCGCGAGGTACTGGATGCCGAGCGTCTCGTAGCCGGGATCGAAGCCTCCGTACTCGCAGTAGAAGCCGTCGGCGTGCTGGCGCGCGAGGATCGCGTCGATCGTCCCCGCCGCGCGCCGCGCGAGCGACGCGTCGCCGAGCCACTCGCTCGCGGCGTGCCAACCGAGCGCGTAGAGCGCCTGATGGTTCGAGACGAACGCGTGGTCCTCGCAACTGCGCTGCGCGAAGCGCACGGCGCGCTCGAGGCATTTGGTGATGCGCGCGCGATCCGCTTCGCCGAGCGCTTCGCCGAGCGCGCGCGCCGTCTCGACCAGGTAGTACGCCGAGCCGAGCGCACCGCCGTAGTCCTGGTTGTTGGGGCCGACGCTGTCCCAGGCTCCGCTGCGATGCTGGCGCTCGCACAGGACACGCAGCGCAGCGCGCGCCCACTCGAGCATCGCAGCCGAGCCCACATACGGGCTGCCCGGGAGGCGCATGCGCGCGAGCAGCGCGACCGGCAGCACCGCCCACTGGGTCATCAGGATCGGGAAGTCGCGGAACTTCCAGCTCCAGTGGTCGCGGTCGAAGCTCCCGTACGTGAGCGAGTGCGGCTCGCGGTCGAGGTGGGACAGCAGCCGCGGCGCAGCGTCCAGCACGAACGGCGCGTAGATCGCCGCGCGCTCGCGATCCACCGCGAACGCGCTCATTCCCGCCCCGGCGCTCCGCTCGGCGGCTTCGCGCGCACCATGAACGGTCCGAGCATGAGCCAGTCGAGGCGGCTCTGCTGGAATGCCGAGATCGCCTCCTCGGGCGTCCGCACGATCGGCTCCTCGTGCATGTTGAAGCTGGTGTTGATCGTGCAGGCGATGCCGGTGATGCGCTTGTACTCCTCGAGGATCGCGTACATGCCCGGGTTTCGATCCTTGCGCACGAGCTGCGGCCGCGCGGTGCCGTCCACGTGCACGGCCGCGGGCGCGCGCGTCTTCATCTTCTCGGTGCAGTCGGCGACCAGCGTCATGAACTCGCAGGCGCGCTTCTCCCCCTCGCGCAGCAGGAAGTACTCGTCCGCGTCCTCGTACAGACAGATCGGCGCGAAGGGCATGAACTCCGTGCGATTGAACTGCTTGTTGAGGGACTGATTCACCGAGGCGTCGTCGCAGCGTACCAGCACCGAGCGGTTGCCGAGCGCGCGCGGCCCGTACTCCATGCGCCCGTCGCAGCGCGCGACGACTCTGCCGGCCGCGAGCTGCTCGGCCGCGAAGCGCGCGAGGTTCTCCGGCCGCAGCACCTCGAGCTCGGGGTGCTGGGCGAGCGCCGCCGCCATCTCCGCCTCGGAGTAGCTCGTGCCGAGATACACGTGCGGGTTCGGCGCCGGCGCGCAGGCCGCCAGCTCGAGCGCGGCGCCCGCGCACAGCCCGCCGTCGCCCATCGCCGGAAAGACGTAGATGGAATCCGGTCGCAGCTGCTGCGAGATCGCCATGTTCAGCTTCACGTTGGCAAACACGCCGCCCGCGAGCGCCACGTGCGAGACGCGCCCGCCCGACACCTCGCGGATCATTCGCACCATCTCCCGCTCGAGCAGGTGCTGGAAGGTCCACGCCACGTCCTCGCGCGGATGTCCCGCCAGCAGCGGCTTCAGCGCGGACTTGTAGTTGCGGTACTCGAACGAGTAGACGCCCAGCTTGCCGGCGAGGAAGTCGCTGAAGACGCGCATGCGCAGGCGCGGCCAGCCCTCGGCGTAGAAGCGCTTGCCGAGGCGGAAGCCGTCCTCGCGCGTGAAGGTCGACTCGACCGCGGCGAGCAGTCTCTCGTCGCGCTTCCCGAAGCCCGCGAGGCCGGTGATCTTGCCCTCGTGGTGCCCGGCCTTGAAGCCGAGGATCTGCGTGCACGCGCTGTAGAACTGCCCGAACGAGTTCGGATAGAAGTACCGCTTCCGCGTGCGGATCGTGCGGCCGCGGCCCTCCGAGAAGGTGATGCACACGTCGTCGCCCACGCCGTCGGCGGTGACGATCAGCGCCTCCTGCGCCGCGCCGCTGCGGAAGGCGCTGGCGGCGTGGGCGTGATGGTGGTCCACGTACCAGGCCTTCGGGCGGACGCCGTACTCCGCCTCGAGGAAGTCGAGTACGCGCTCGTAACCGGTCGAGCGCCAGAACGAGAAGAAGCGATAGGCGACGCGCAACAGGTGGGGGACGTAGTCGGAGAAGCCCTGATAATCCCGCGCGTCGGCCACCAGGCTGCGCCAGGTCTGCACCAGCAGGTCGCGCCAGTCGAGGCCCGCGATCGCCACCGCCTCGATCTCGCCCGCAGCCACCCCGCTCACGCGGATCGCCTCGCGGATCGACTGCACCGGCGGATAAGCGTTGTCCATCTTCTTGCGCGAGAGCCGCTCCTCCGTCACCGCGGAGAGCAAGGCGCCGTCCCGCACCACGCAGGCGCCGGTCTCGTGCGTGGTCGCGACGCCGAGGATCGTGCGCGGCCGCAGGCGCGGCTCTTCGTGGCGCCGCTCGGCGAGGAACTGCTCGGTGGTGGTGACTTGCCAGGTCTCGCGCACGTCGGCGGCCAGCTTCGCGAGGAAGCGCTGCTTGGCGTCGCCGGAGAAGAACGAGTTGGTGAAGACGCGCAGGCCGATGCCCCGCACCTCGTCTTGCGGCTCGGCGAAGTCGGTGAAGTGGAACAGCAGCGTCAGGTGGTCGGCGCGCTTCGCGTGGGAGCGCAGGCCGGCGCGGAAGTAGGGCCGGCGCAGGTAGAAGGCGAAGCACGGATGGAACGCCGGCAGGCCCGGCGGCGGCGCGGGCAGCGGGAACTCCATCAGGCCGCGGTCGGGCAGAATCTCGAACGGATCCGGATAGAGGCGCTGCAGGCCGAGCTTCTCGCGGAAGTCGAAGCTCGCGGTGATCGAGCTGTCGTAGGCGAAGCCGGCCTCGGCGAGCAGATCGAGCGACTCGGCGTCGATCGCGTAGCCCGGCGCGCGGAAGCCGAGCACGCGCGCGCCGAGCTCCTGTTCGATCAGCGCCTTCGCGTCGAAGATCTCCTCGCGCTTCTCGGCGGGCGTCGAGCGATCGAGGTAGCGATGGTGCAGGCCGTGGCAGGCGACCGCGTGTCCCGCGGCGACGACCTCGCGCAGCGCCGCGCGCTTCTCCTTGTCGCGCAGGTCGCCGGCGATCACGAAGTAGGTCGCTCTCGCTCCCTGAGACGCGAAGAACTGGAGCGAGCGCTCCACCGCCGAGTGGAAGAAGTCGTCGCGCGCGCCTTCCCACACGCGGCCGTGCGCGCGGTAGATCGCGGCGAGTCCGTCGGTGTCGACGTGGTAGAAAGCCGCGCGCCGAACCTGGGCTGCCTGCGCGCTCATCGCCGCGTCTCGAGCGCGCGCACGATCGCGCGCGCCGCCTGCCCGTCGCCGAAGATCGCCTCGGCGCGGCGCTTCGGCGCGCTGGCCGTCGCCGCCGCCGCGCGGATCCTCTCCGGGTCCGCGCCCGCGAGCACGTTCCAGCCCAGCTCGACCGTCTCCACCCATTCAGTCTCGGGCCGCAGCGTGACGCACGGCGTACCCACGAACATCGCCTCCTTCTGCATGCCGCCCGAATCGGTCAGCACGACGCGCGCGTCGGCCTGGAGCACGAGCATGTCGAGATAGGAGACGGGATCGATCGGGCGCAGCGCGCCGCGCTCGAGAAGTCCGCCGGGCAGCTCGGCGATCTTCTTGCGCGTGCGCGGGTGAACGGGAAACACCACCGGCCACTCGAGGCTCGCGAGCGCGCCCAGCAACTGCGCGAGCGCGGCCGGGTCGTCCGCGTTGTAGTTGCGGTGAATCGTCGCGACGGCGAAGCGCTTCGCGGCGAGGCCGTGCGCCTCGAGCACGCGCGAGCGCTCGCGCGCCACGGGCAGGAAGCCGAGCACCGCGTCGTACATCGTGTCGCCGACGTGCAGCGCGCGCTCCGCGAGACCCTCGCGCGCGAGGTTGCGCAGCGCGGTGGGCGTCGGACAGAGCAGCAGATCCGCGGCGTGGTCGGTGAGCACGCGGTTGCCCTCTTCCGGCATCGCGCGGTTCCACGAGCGCAGGCCCGCCTCGACGTGGGCGAGCGGCAGCTCGGCTTTCAGCGCCGCGAGCGCACCGCCGAGCGTCGAGTTCGTGTCGCCGTAGACGACCACCCAGTCCGGCCGCGCGTCGCGCAGCGCCTGCTCGGACTTGCGCAGCACCTCGGCCACCTGCCAGCCCGGGGCGCCGGAGCCGACGCCGAGGTTCACGCTCGGCGCTCGGATCGGGAGCTCGGCGAAGAACACGTCCGACATGCTGGCGTCGTAGTGCTGGCCGGTGTGGATCAGCAGCTCCTCGTGGCCCGCGGCGGCGAGCGCGGCGGAGAGCGGCGCCGCCTTCACGAATTGCGGCCGCGCGCCGACGATCGTCGCGACTCTCATCGCATCGGCCCCAGCTTCACCGGCGCGCCGCCCTGTTCGAGCGACGCCTGGCAGGCCGCGAGCACACGCAGCACGCGCAGGCCGTTCACGCCGTCCGTGCGCGGGGGCTTGCGGTCTTCGATCGCGGCGAGGAACGCCTCGCACTCGAGGCGCAGCGGCTCGGTCTCGTCGAAGAACAGCGTCGTCTCGGCGGTCTGCCGCGCGACGAGCACTCCGCTCCTCTGCTCGATGCCCTTGTCGTAGAGCTTCAGCTTGCCCTCGCGCGCGGTGTCGTCGAACACGGCCATCTTGCGGTCGCCGACCACCACCAGGCGCTGCTCTTTGTGCGGGTGCAGCCAGGAGACGAAGATGTGCGCGCGCACGCCGCCCGGGAACGCGAGGTTCGAGACCGTCACGTCCGCGACGCCGTGGGTGAGGTACTCGCCGCCGGAGGCGGTCACGACCTCGGGATCCGTCCCCAACAAAGACAGGATGATCGAGATGTCGTGCGGCGCGAAGCTCCAGAGGATGTTCTCCTCCGTGCGCACCTTCCCGAGGTTCAGGCGATTCGAGTAGACGTATCGCAGCGCGCCCAGCTCGCCGCGCTCGACCAGGTCCATCAGCAGCCGCACCGCCGGGTGGTACTCGAGCACGTGGCCGACCATCAGGATGCGCCCGCGCTCGCGCGCGAGCTCGAGCAGCGCGCGCCCATCCGCTTCGGTCAGCGCGAGCGGCTTCTCCACGAACACGTCCTTGCCGGCGAGCAGCGCGGCGCGCGCGTGGTCGAAGTGGCGCGCCGCCGGCGTCGCCAGCACCACGCCCGCGATCTCCGGCTCTTCGAGCACGTCCTCGTAGCGCTTCGTCGCGCGCACCGGCCGGTGCAGCGCGGCGATCTTGTCGAGCGTCGGGCCGTGGCCGTCGCACACCGTGTACAGCGCGCCGAGCTGCGCGAAGTTGCGCGCCAGGTTCTTGCCCCAATAGCCGACGCCGACGACGGCGACCCGCGCGCTCACGGCTTCGCCTCCGCGGCCAGCGGCGTGATGAACTGCCGGCGCCCGCGCAACACGTAGAGCAGCCCGCCGGTCAGAGCGACCAGCGTGATCGCGAGGCGCCAGCCGATGGCGACCTCGCCGCCGCCGTCGAGGCCGACGAAGTGGAAGAGCCGGTGGAAGGCGGTCTCGCCGACGCCGATTCCGCCGGGCGTCAGCGGCAGCGCGTTCGCCACGAAGCCGAGCGGCACGACCAGGCCGAGCTCGGCGCGCTGGCTCTGCGGATGCACGGCGCCCGCGATGCACCAGGTGGTGAGCACCGCCGTGGTGTGCGCCGCGAGCGAGAGCGCGAAGGAGCTCGCAAGCGCGCCCGGATGCGCGCGGAAGAAGCGCACCGTCGCGATGCCGCGCCCGACGAAGTCGCCGGCCACGCGCCCGGGCAGCGCGACCCAGCGCTCGGGCAGCCAGAGGACGGCGGCCAGGGCGATGCCCCCCGCGGCGAACACCCAGGCGGAGAAGCGCACCAGCACCGCGATCGCGCTGGCTCCGCCGAGCGCACCGGCGAAGAAGGGCAGCGCGAGCAGGGGCATCGCGAACATCGCCCACATACCGATGGCGCGGTCGAGGAGCACCGCCGTCGCCAGCTCGGTGCGCGTGCCGCGGCGGTGACCCGACACCGAGTAGTAGACCTTCGCGATGTCGCCGCCGGCGCCGCCCGGCAGGAACAGCCCGAAGAACAGGCCCGTCGTCATCAGCACCACCGCGGGCCAGGCGTCGAGCCGGAAGCCCATCGGCCGCAGCAGCACCGGCAGGCGGATCGCCGTGATCCAGGTGGAGACGGCGAGCACCGCGAGCGCGGCCAGCGTGAACGGCCACTCGTGGGCGAGCCCCGCGAGCGCGCGCCACTCGATCGCGCCGGAGCGTGCGAGCCACGCGATCAGCGCCACCGCGACGCCGACGCGCAGCGCGAGCGAGAGCCAGCGACGCGCGGACGCCTGCGGCTCGGGCGCCGCGTCGTCGGCCGGCGCGCTCATCAAGCCGCTCCGAGCGTCGGACGCTCTCCATCGATGAACGCGCGGTGCCACAGCTCGAGGTTGAGCAGGCCCCACACCTGGCGGCCGAAGGCGCGCTCGCCGTTCACGAGTGCCTCCACCGCGTCCATCTGATAGAGCCCGCGTTCGCGCGCGCGGCGCGAGAGCAGGTGGTCGGCGACGAAGTCGCGCAGCGGCCCGCGCACCCACTCGTTCAGGGGCACGGGGAAGCCCATCTTGTCCTTGCGCTCGAGGATCACCGCCGGGAGCAGTCGCCTCACCGCCTCGCGGAACACGCGCTTCGTGTCGCCGCCCTGGAAGCGGATGGTCGGCGGCATGCGAGTGATCAGGTCGGCGATGCGGTGGTCGAGCAGCGGCACGCGCGACTCGAGCGAGACGCTCATGCTCGTGCGGTCCTCGACTTGCAGCAGCGACGGCAACAGCGTCTTCAGGTCGAAGTGGGTCATCTTGTTGAAGTAGGACTCGATCGCGATGTGGTTGAAGAGGCGCTGGAAGCCCGCGAACAACCGCTCGCGGCTGCCCGGACCCCACACCTCGGTGGAGAACAGCCCGTCGGCGTCCTCGGCGCGGCCGATCAATCGGAAGTAGCGGCGGTCCATGTCCTCGAACAGGCCTTCCTTCCAGAAGGTCTGGAGCATCGGCTTGTACTGCCGTAACAAGCCGAGGTTGGGATGGATGCTGTCCCAGCTGACGACGTACTTGCCCTGATCGCCGCCGAAGATCGCGCCCTTCAGCACCTGCTCGAGGTAGGCGACCAGATAGCGCGCGTAGCCGCCGAAGATCTCGTCGCCGCCCTGCCCGCCCAGCACCACCTTCACGTGCTCGCGCGCGAGCTTGCTGACGCAGTACTGCGGGAAGAGTCCGGGGCCGGCGGCGGGCTCATCCATCGCGTAGACGAGCTTCGGCATCGCGTCGGCGAACTCCGCCGCCGTCGGCCACACCTCGTGGTGCACGGAGCCCACGTGATCGGCGACGGCGCGCGCATAGCGCGTCTCGTCGTACTGGGGGCCGTCCGCGAAGGCGCCAGTGAAGGTGTGGAACTCGCCGCCGTAGGGCTCCGCGGCGAGGCACACCACCGTGGACGAATCCATGCCGCCCGAGAGGTGCGCGCCCACCGGCACGTCGCTGCGCAGCTGGAGGCGCACCGAATCCTGGAGCAGCAGCAGCAGCTGATCGGCGTAGTACTCCTCGGTGTGGTGCGTGTCGACGTCCCAGCGGAAATCCCAATAACGCACCACCTGCGGCTCGGCGTCGCGGTAGGGACGGAACGAGAGCCAGTGCCCGGGCTCGAGCTTCTTCACGTCCTTGAACAGGGTCTGGTCGCGCAGGCAGAACTGGAAGTAGAGGTACTGCTCGAGGCCGTCGGAATCGCGCTCGGCGTGCGCCACGCCCGACGCGAAAATCGCCTTGGGCTCGCTCGCGAAGGCGAACAGCTCGCGGTTCGCGTGCCAGTAGAAGGGCTTGATGCCCATGCGGTCGCGCGCGGCGAACAGGCGCTTCTCGCGCGCGTCCCAGATCGCGAACGCGAACATCCCGTTCAGGCGCTCGAGCATGCGCTCGCCCATCTCCTCGTAGAGATGGACCAGCACCTCGGTGTCGCTGTGCGTTTTGAACTTGTGGCGGCCGACGAGGTCGCGGCGCAGCTCGAGGTAGTTGTAGATCTCGCCGTTGAAGGCGACCCAGACCGAGCCGTCCTCGTTCGACATCGGCTGCTTGCCGCCCTCGACGTCGATGATCGAGAGCCGCGTGTGCACGAGGGCGACGCCGCCGTCCACGTGCATGCCGCGGTCGTCGGGGCCGCGGTGGTTGAGGCTCGCCTGCATGCGCGCGAGCGCCTCGCGATCCGGGCGCGCGTTCGGGTCGCGGTGCAGGATGCCGGCGATGCCGCACATCTAGCCGCGCCCTCCGGCGCTCGGCCGGAGCGTGCCGTCGGCCTGATAGACGCGCGCGACGCGCTCGGCGCACTCGCGCTCCCAGCGCTCGCCCGCGGAGCCCCAGGGCACGATGTACTTCGCGATCAGCACCAGATAGCCGAGCGTGGTCAGGCTGGTGACCACCTTCGACTGGCCCGGCTTGCGGTCGTAGCGCAGCACGAATGGGATCTCCGTCACGCGCGCGCGCATCATCTTCAGCTTGATCACCTTCTCGACCGTGCCCGTGAAGCCCATGCCCTTCAGGTCGATGAACTGGTTCCCGAAGATCTTCATCGCGTCCTGGATCAGCGCCACGCGATAGGCGCGGAAGCCGCAGGTGTACTCCCAGATCCCCTTCATCGGGAAACACGCCTTCATCAGCAGGTTCGCGCAGCGGCTGACGAAGCTGCGGTACCAGTCGAGGCCCACGACGCCGCCGCCGGGCTGGTAGCGCGAGGCGATCACGGCTTCCCAGCCGGCGTCGATCTTCTGGACCATGTCGAGGATGTAGTTGGGGTCGTGGGTGTCGTCGCAGTCCATGCGCACGACCACGTCCTCGGGGTCGGCGTGGTCGGCGACGTACTCGAAGCCGTCGCGGGCCGTCTCGCCGAGGCCGCGGTTGTAGCGGTGCGTCACCACCGCGATCGGGAACTTGCGGGCGAGGTCGGCGGCGACTCCGGCGGTGTCGTCCTTCGAGCCGTCGTTTACCACGACGATCCGGTAGTCGAGGCGCGCCGCGCGCAGGGCCGCGTCGATCCGCTTCACGAGGGGCGGCAGCGCCTCCTCCTCGTTGTACGCCGGCAGCATCACCCAGATCGTGCGCACGACTTCTCCATGCCCGCGCGGCGGCCGCGGCCCCGGCAGCCAACCTGCAAGTTCAGCCTCGATCGCCCGTTCTCGGGAGTGGCCGCTCGCGCCGCTCGGGTGACCGCCTCCGCTCGCATCCGCCCCGTGTCGGCCGGACGCGCCCGCTTCCTCAGAGCGAATCCCCCCTAGGGAACCCTCGCGAAACGGACGCCCCCGGACACTCCCGTCGCCTCGAACCGGAAAGGGGTCAGACCCCAAACGGGTTCAGGCGGGTGTGAGCAGCTTGCGCCAGTACAGGAGGGCGATGCCCTGGGCCTTCGCCTCGCCCACCCGAGACGCTCCCACGCGCTCCATGAACCTGTTGATCGGCGGGTTGTCGGGGGCGGGCGCCGCATACCAGGCGCGCACGCCGTGCGCGCGCATGTCGGCCTCCATCACCTCGAGCATCGCGCCCGCGACCCAGATGCCGGTTTCGCGCTCGAACTCCTTCGAGCGGAACTCGGGCTCGACGGCGAACAGCGTCCAGTGCGCGTCGCCCTCGGCGAGGAAGCCGAGCCGCTCGCCGCCCACGTAGACGAGATTGCCGAGCAGATGCCGCAGCACGGCCGGTCTGCGCACGATCGAGCGCAGCGTGCAGCCGATCAGCGCGGGCCAGGCGTGGGCGAGAGTCCAGCGGGCGATGCGGCGGCGGTCGATGGCGTAGTGCATGAAGCCCACCACGCGGCCGTCCCAGCGCGCCACCTGCACGCCCTGGTGCGGGTTCTCGAAGCTCGCGCCGTAGAAGGCGTCCGCGAGCCAATCCTCGCCGAGCATCGCCAGCGAGCTGCCCCGCCCGAGCTCGGGCCCGAACCACTGGTAGTGGAGGCGCGCGACCGCCGGCGCCTCGTCGCGCCGCATCCGCCCCACCTCGAAGCGCCCGCCGGCGTTCCCGCTCATCCGGGCAGCGCCTCCCGCGAGGCCGCCGCCAGCGCCGCGGCCGTGGCGCGCACGCTGCGGGCCACGCGCTCGGGCGTGTCGCCGCGCATGGCACGCGGGCGCGCGTCCGGCAGCCAGCCGCGCAGCCAGGCGCCCCACGGAAACGCGGGGCTCATGCCGCGCACGTGGTAGTCGATCACCGCGACGCCGCCGGTCGCGTGGACGTGCGCGAGCAGCGCCTTCGCGTGCGCGATCGGATCCGCGATGCCGTTCTCGGCGAGGCGCCCGTCGTACTGGTTGTCCATCCAGGTGGGCGCGAACTCGAGGATGCCGAGCTGGCGGCGCTCCGCCGGATGCCACGGGAAGTAGGGATGGCAGACGCCGCGGCGGAAACCCGGATAGAACTCGTAGCCGAGCGTCGTGTCGTAGAGGAAACCCGCGCGCTCGAGCGCGTCGAGCGTCTCGTGCGGTTTCACGGGATCGAGCCGCCAGTAATGGCTGCGGTTGCCGGCGATGGGCGCGCAGGCGACCTCCTCGATGCGCGCCTTCTCCTGCGCGAGCCGCGTCGTCTCGACCGGGGAGTTGAACGAGGCGTGCAGCCCGATCTCGCAGCCGCGCGCGCGCAGCGCCGCGATCTCGCGCCGGAAGTGCGGCGCGCGCACGTCGTAGAATGCGTCCGGGTCGCCGCGCAGGTACTTGAGCAGCGAGCCCTGGCGCGCCATGAAGTAGAAGCACGAGCGCGCGCCGCCGAGCGTCTCCGCGAAGTCCGCCCACTCGGAGAAGCGCCAGAACGCACTCGCGCTCGTCATGTGCGGCAGCGCGCGCAAGCCGCGCGCGCCGGCGAGCGGCGCGCGCAGGAGCTCGACCCAGCGCACGATCTCCGGGTAGTCGACGTCGTGGGACAGCGTGAGCGCGCTGCCGCCGTTCTGGGCGAAGTCGGGGCGCGTCGCCGCGAGGCCGGCCTGCTCGAGATGTACGCGGATGCGCTGCACCCAGAGCGACACCGCCGGCTTCTCGATCAGCCGTTGCTCCAAGAGATAGGAGCCGCGCAGCGAGATGTTGAACCAGCGGTCGCGCGTGTAGGTGTGCTCCCGCGCGCCCGTGAGCCACCAGAAGGCGGCGAACACGAGGTCGCTGTCGAAGACCAGCGCGTCGCCAGAGCGGCGGGGAGGAAGGGCGGGCTCGCCGCCGAATCCCACGTACGGAGCGCCGCCGTCCTCCACGTGCGAGGTGAGGTCGAGGTCGCGGACCTCGCGCAGGTCGCGGCCGCCCCACCGGATCGCGACACGGGCGCCGGACGCCTCGGGCGCGGGGCCGTAGTAGAGGTCGAGGCCCGCGGCGGAGCCCGAGCTGACGGACTCTGCGCCCAGCCACACCATCTCGCGCGCGTAGCCCGCCAGCTCGCACAGCGTGCGCAGCGTGTAGAGCGCCTCGGGCGCGCAGGGCGCGAGACGCGTGTCGATCCCCACGCGCAGGCGGGCCGGAGTAGCGGTCATCAGAGCCTCGGGGACGTGCGTGCCCGAATCTTCAGCGTGCGTGTCGCCGCGCCGACACGGGGAGGCGCCGCGGCGGCACAAGGTACGGAGACGGATCTCATCGGCCACCGCGCGGATTTCCGCGCGCCCCTCTCCCAGGCAACCGGCACTCACGAAAGCGCAGCTTCCCGCACGAAACGGAGCGACATGCACCCGCTGGCCGGCCAGTTCCCGGGGGTCTTCCTGCACGAGAGCGTCGCGGTCGACCTGCCCTGCGAGATCGGCGCCGGCACGCGCATCTGGCACTTCAGCCACGTGCTGGCGACCGCGCGCATCGGCAAGGGTTGCTCGCTGGGACAGAACGTGACGGTGGAGCGAGGCGTTTCGATCGGCGACGGCTGCAAGATCCAGAACAACGTGTCGCTCTACACCGGCGTGACGCTCGAGGACTTCGTGTTCTGCGGGCCGTCGATCGTGTTCACGAACGTCCTGCATCCGCGCGCCGAGGTCTCGCGCAAGGACGAGTACGCGCCAACGCGCGTGAAGCGCGGCGCGACGCTCGGCGCGAACGCCACGATCGTGTGCGGCCGGGTGATCGGCGAGTACGCGTTCGTGGGCGCCGGCGCCGTCGTGAACCGCGACGTCGAGCCCTACGCGCTGGTGGTGGGCAACCCGGCACGGCGCGTCGGCTGGGCGTGCCGTTGCGGCGAGACGCTGCCCCGGGGAAACGACGAGGTGAGTTGCTTCCGCTGCGCGAACGTCTACCGCTTGCGCGCCGGCGGGATCGAGGTCGTGAACGAGAACCAGTGAAGTCGATCGGGGTCGGACCCCGATTCGCCCGGAACACCCGTCGCCGACGAACCACGAGGCCCGAAGCGAGATGAAGCCCGTACCGATTCCCCAGCTCGACCTGAAGCCGCAGTACGAGGCGCTGAAACACGAGCTGGCCGCCGCGATGGCGAAGGTCTGCGAGGAGCAGAAATTCATCCTCGGCCCCGAGGTGGGGATGTTCGAGCGCGAGCTCGCCGCCTACTGCGGCGCCCCCCACGCCGTCGCCTGCGCCAGCGGCAGCGATGCCCTGATCCTCGCGCTGATGGCGCTGGGCCTGCGCCCCGGCGACGCGGTCGCGTGCCCCACCTACACGTTCTTCGCCACGGCGGGCGCGATCGCGCGGCTCGGCCTGCGCATCGTCTTCACCGACGTCGACCCCGCCACCTACAACACGAGCGTCGAGACGCTGGAGCGCGGCCTCCACGGCAAGCCGGCAGTGAAGGCGGTGATCCCCGTGCACCTGTTCGGCCAGGCTTGTACGCCGGAGCTCGACGACGCGATTCGCTCGCGTGGCGCCGCGATCGTGCACGACGCCGCGCAGGCGATCGGCGCCGTCGACGGGCGAGGCCGCAAGCTGGGCAGCTCCGAGCTGGTCTGCTTCAGCTTCTTCCCGAGCAAGAACCTCGGTTGTTATGGGGACGGCGGCGCGCTCACCACCGGCGACCCGAAGCAGGCCGAGCACCTGCGCCGCCTGCGCGCCCACGGCGCCGCGCAGAAGTACTTCCACGACGAGGTCGGGATGAACTCGCGGCTCGACACGCTGCAGGCCGCCGTGCTGCGCGTGAAGCTGCCGCACCTCGATGCCTGGAACGAGGGCCGCGCGCGCGCCGCCGCGCGCTACGACGCGACGTTCGCCGCTGCGGGCGCCGCCGACTCGCGCACGCCCCTCGCGGACGGTGGGCTGCCCCTGCGCACCCCGTTCCAGCACGCCAAGCCAGCGCGCCACGTGTGGAACCAGTACGTGGTGCGCGTGCCCGCGGCCAAGCGCGACGCGCTGAAGGAGCACCTCGGCGCGCAGGGCATCGGCACCAACATCTATTACCCGAAGCCGCTGCACATGCAGCCGTGCTTCGCGGCGCACGGCTACGCTGCGGGCGACCTGCCCGCGAGCGAGGCCGCCGCGCAGGAGACGCTGGCGCTGCCGATCTTCCCGGAGCTGACGGACGCGCAGGTGGAGCGCGTGGTGAGTGAGGTGGTCGCGTTTCTGAAGCGTTGAGCGCGCCTTCGCGGCCGGCCGTAGCCCTCGCCTCGCGTCGCGCCCGTGCCAAAGCCCGCGGGCTCCGCGCACCCCGAAAGCCCCCGACCGTGCCCGAGCTGATCCTGATGTCGCTGAGCGTGGGGTGGGTGTTCCATCGCTGGGTGCGCGGGCCGACGAAGCGGTCCTGAACGCCGCGGCGGCAGCGCCGGTGGCGCGCCCGTGCTGGCAGCTGGCCAACCGGACGCGAGGCGAACGGTCGTCTCCCACCGAGCGCGTGACCGCCGCTGTCACAGCACGGGCTCAAGCTCACCCGCGGTCCCCAACCTACCGGGAGCGAGCGATGGCGAGTGCGACCTTCGAACGGGTGGATGCGGTGCGGGCGGCGATCGCGCCGGAGCGGCGGAGCGCGGCGGTGCGAAGCGCCACAGCCAGCGGCCCCGCGCACTGTGCGCGGCGGCGGCGCGGCCGGGAGCGGCGCGAGCCGCCGGCGCGGGCGCGCGGCCTGCTGCGCGGCGTGGGCGCCAGCGTGCTGATCGCGTCCGGGTACGTCGCGGCGGTGAGCGCGCTGCGTGCGCTGATCGCCGCCGCCTGACGCGCGGCGCGCGGGCTGCGCGTACCATCGCGCCCGTGCGGGGTGAGGCGAACGACTCGGGCGCGCGCGTGGGGTGCGCCGCGCCGGCGGTGCGAGCCGGCGGCTCAGGCATGGTGGGACGTGCCGCCCTTCGATGTGCGCGGGCAGCGTTGCCCACCGGAGCGATGGCGCGATGAACGCGCCCGCTTCCGAAGTGGAGGCGCTCGCCTCGCTGCGCGCGCTGATCGAGCGCGTGTGGGGCTACTCGGAGCTCCGCCCGCTGCAAGCCGAGGCGATGCTCGCAGCGCTCGCAGGCAGAGACTCGCTGGTGGTGCTCGCGACCGGAGGCGGAAAGAGCCTCTGTTATCAGGCGCCAGCGCTGCTCCGCGACGGACTCACCGTCGTGATCAGCCCGCTGATCTCGCTGATGCAGGATCAAGTCGCCGGCCTCGTGGAGAGCGGCGTGCCGGCGGTGATGCTCACGAGCGCGCAGGACGGTGCGCAGAAGCGGGCGGCGGCGGAGAAGCTCGCGATCGGCGCGGCGAAGCTGCTGTTCGTCGCGCCGGAGCGGCTCGTGATGCCCGGCTTCTTCGCCGAGCTCGCGAGCTGGGGCCTCGCGGCGCTGGTCGTGGACGAGGCGCACTGCATCTCGCACTGGGGGCACGACTTCCGGCCCGAGTACCGGCGCATCGGCGAGCTGCGCGCGCTGCGGCCGGAAGTGCCGATCCACGCCTTCACCGCGACGGCGACGCACGCGGTGCGCCGCGACGTCGTGGCGCAGCTCGGGCTACGCGACCCGGCGCTGCTGGTCGGCGACTTCGATCGCCCCAACCTCACCTACCGCTTCCTGCCGCGCGGCGACACCGCCGCCCAGGTGCTCGCCGTGATCCGCCGACACGAGGGCGAAGCGGGCATCGTCTACTGCCTGCGGCGCAGCGACGTCGACGCGCTCGCGGCCGCGCTCCAGAAGGCGGGCGTGAAGTGCCTCCCCTATCACGCCGGCCTCGACGGAAGCGCGCGCGCGCGGAACCAGGATCGCTTCCTCGCCGAGGAGGTGGACGTGATCGTGGGGACGGTCGCCTTCGGCATGGGCATCGACCGCCCCGACGTGCGCTTCGTGGTGCACGCCTCGCTGCCGAAGGGCGTCGAGCAGTTCGCCCAGGAGACCGGGCGCGCCGGGCGCGACGGGCTCGCGAGCGAGTGCGTGATGCTCTACGCGGGCGCCGACTACTTCGGCTGGCGCTCGCTCGCCGAGCGCAGCGCCCAGGACGCGGCGGCCGCCGGCGCGCCCGTCGAGCCGGCGGAGCAGGCCCGCGCGCTCGAGCGGCTCGGCGAGATGTACGGCTTCGCGACCAGCGCGGTCTGCCGGCACCAGTTCCTGGTCGAGCACTTCGGGCAGGCCTGGAAGCCGCCCAGGGCCGAGGGCTGCGGCGCCTGCGACGTGTGCCTGCGCGAGCTCTCGGTGCTCGCCGACTCGCAGCGCACCGCCCAGATGATCCTCTCCTGCGTCGCGCGCTGCGGCCAGCGCTGGGGCGCGCAGCACATCGCCGACGTGCTGCGCGGCGGCGACACCGAGCGCATCCGCCAGATGGGGCACGACCGCCTATCCACCTTCGGCTTGCTGAAGGAGCACGCGGCGCGCGAGATCCGCCACTGGATCGACCAGTTGGTGGCGCTCGGGCACCTGCGCGTCGCCGAAGGCAATTTCCCGACGCTGTCGCTCACCGAATCGGGCGGCGAGGCGATGCGCGCGCGCCTGCCGGTAACCCTGTTCGCGCACCCCGCGACCCCCGCGAAGCCGAAGCGCGCGCGCGCCGGCGGCGCTGCGGCCGCCATCGACGCTCCGCTCGACTTCGACGACGCGCTCTTCCAGCGCCTGCGCGCCTTGCGGCGGCGACTGGCGGCGGAGCGCGGCGTTCCTCCCTACCTGATCTTCGGAGACCGCACGCTCCAGGAGCTGGCCGCCGTGAAGCCCACCCGCGTCGAGCAGATGCGCGGCGTGCGCGGCATCGGCGAGGTGAAGCTGCGCGACCTCGGCGCAGTCTTCGCTGCGGAGATCGCCGCGGCGGTCGCAGACGCGGCGCGCGCGAATTAGGCTGCGCGGATGACGGGCGAGCGGGAGGGCGAAGCCGCGCGCGCGGAGCGCGCCGAAGGCGCACTCCCCGCGATCTCGCTCTGGCTCGTGGACGGCTTCAACGTGCTGCACGCGCACCTGCTGAAGGGCCGGGACCGCCGCGAGTGGTGGAGCGCGGACCGCCGGCAGCTCGTGGTCGACCAGGCGACGAAGCTCGCGTCGTCCCGCGAGCGCGTGTGGGTGGTGTTCGACGGACAGCGCCCCGCCGGCGAGAGCGAGCCGCCCGAGGACGCGCCGCTGCGGGTCGTGTTCGCGAGGAGTGCCGACGAGTTCCTGCTGAAGGCGATGCGCGCGGCCCCGGATCCCGGCGGCGTCGCCGTCGTCACCGGCGACCGGCCCGTGAAGGACCGCGCGCGGCGCTGGGGGGCGCACGTCGTCTCGCCGCGAGAATGGCTCGCGCGCTGCGCGGCCCCGCGGCCTGCGGGCGGCGCCGGCGAAGGCTGAGAAGCGCGGCGCTCCCCCAGCGCTCTTCCGCGGCCGCGACTCCGTCACGGCGCTGGGGCTAGGGATTCGCGCAGCACGGGAGCGGCTCTCCGCGCAGCCCTGCCATCAGGTTCCGCACGCACAGCTCCGCCATGCGCGCGCGCGTCTCGCGCGTGGCGCTGCCGATGTGCGGCGCGAGCACGAGGTTCGGGGCCGAGAGCAGCGGCGAGTCCCCCGGAAGCGGCTCGCGGGCGTACACGTCGAGGGCGGCGCCGCCGAGCTGCCCGCTGGCGAGCGCCGCGCACAGCGCGTCCTCGTCGACGATGCCGCCGCGCGCGGTGTTGACCAGCAGCGCGCCGCGCTTCGTCCCCGCGAGCTCGCGCGCGCCGATCAGCCCGAGCGTCTGCGGCGTGCGCGCGACGTGGATGCTCACCACGTCCGCCTGCGCGAGCAGCGCGCTCAGCGACTCCGCGCGCTCGACGCCCGCGACGCTGCGGCCGCTGGGCGTCCAGCCGACCGCGCGCATCCCGAACGCCGCGGCGCGCCGTGCGACCGCCTGCCCGATCGCGCCCAGGCCGACCACGCCGAGCGTCGCGCCCGCGAGCTCGCGCCCGAGCAGCAGGTCGGGCTCCCAGGCCTTCTGCCAGCGACCCTCGCGCACGAAGCGGTCGGCCTCCGGAATGCGCCGCGCCGCAGCGAGCAGCAGCGCGAACGCGAGGTCTGCCGTCGCGTCCGTCAGCACGCCCGGCGTGTATCCGACGCGAATCCCGCGCGCCGACGCCGCCGCGAGGTCGACGTGGTCGACGCCCACCGAGCAGGTCGAAACCACGCGCAGCCGCGGCGCCCTCCCCAACAACTCCGCGTCGACGCGATCCACGAGCGTCACGACGAGCCCCGCGCAGCGCGCCGCCTCTTCCAGCAGCACCGCCCGCGGCACCCCATCCGCCCCCTCCCAAACCCGCAGCTCCGCCACCTCCCGCACCCGCCCCCAATCCGCTCCCGGCAGCTCCCGCGAAGCAAACACCCGCGGCCGGTTCATCTCCCGACCCCTGCCAAGGCTTGCAGACTCGAGCCCACCAGACCGCACGGGCGGGGGGCGAGCCCGAGGCAAGCGGCGGGTGCGGGCGGGGCCGCGGAGGCGAAATCAAGCGCAGCGAGCGCCCAACTCCGAGCAGCCTGAGGATCTCGCAGCCGCGCGCCGCTCATGCGCCGCAGACGTGCACGGGCGCGAGCGAGCCATTCGCCGCAGCGGCCCCGCCCGCGCCCGCCGCGCTGCCCGCAGCGACTCCCCTCACGCCGCGCTCCCGTACATCAGCTCGAGAATGCGCGCCGCATTCTCTTCGATGGCCTTCCCCGTCGTGTTCACGCTCCGCCACTGCTGCTTCGCGAACAGCCGGCGCGCGCGCTGCAGCTCCTCGGCGACGGCCTCCGCCTCCGCGTACGTCGTGTACGGCGAGGCGCCGATCTGACGGATGCGCGCCTTGCGGATCTCGAGCAGCGGGTTCGCCTCGATGACCAGGCCGATCACCTTGCGCGGGTCCATCTCGAGCAGCTCGCGGGGCGGATCGATGCCCGGGACGATCGGCACGTTGCCGGTCTTGTAGCCGCGCTGGGCGAGGTACATGGAGAGCGGCGTCTTCGAGGTGCGCGAGACGCCGGCGAGCACGATGTCGGCCTGGTGCAGCGTGTGCAGGTTGGCGCCGTCGTCGTGGCGCACCGCGAACTCGACCGCCTCGACGCGGCGGAAGTACTCGTCGCCGAAGCCGTGCAGCACGCCCACCAGGTGTTGCGGCGAGAGCGCGTAGTGGTGCGACATCGCGCTGATCAGGGGCCCGAGCAGGTCCACTGCGGGCACGCCCATCTCGAGCGCCATCCCCTTGACGGCCTCCTTCAGGCGGTCGTTCACCAGCGTGAACACGACCAGCGCGCCGGCTTCCTTCGCGCGCTCCATGATGCGGCGCACCTGCGCCTCGTGGCGCGTCTCGGCGAAGGTGCGCAGCCGGAAGCGGCGCTGGAACTGCGTGGCCGCGGCGCGCACGGCGTGGGTGCCAGTCTCTCCCGTGCCGTCCGAGAGCAGGAAGATCTCGATCTGGGCGTCGGCGCCTTGGGGCATTTCGATTGGGTAGCGGCGATGATTCGTCGCAGCGAGAGGCTCGGCAGGCTTCCGGCTTCCTCCGTGAGCGACTGCTTCAACGCAGCGTCCGCGCGGAGCGGCGGTCCGGGGGCGGTGATTCCGCGGCGGCAGCCGGCTTCGCGCTGCGCACGCTGCGGAGT
>CAYWRY010000049.1:23024-27366 GCA_964460485.1 uncultured Spirochaetales bacterium | reverse complement strand
CGTGGTCGGGGTGGTGGGATTCGAACCCACGACGCGAACCCCCCAAAGATTCGGCTCTACCAGACTGAGCTACACCCCGACGCGGCGCCCAACCTAGCCGAGCCGCCGGCGGGCGGGGTCGCGAGAGCGGGCTGCGTCCCTGCGCCGCGGCGTCTGCGGACTGGCGATGCGTAGGCAGCGTCCTCCGCGCCAAGATGCCGCCGCGGAGGAATCACGTGACTCAGCGGGGCGGCGCGCTGGCGGGCCTGCGGGCCCTCGATCTCACCGACGAGTGCGGCTTCCTGTGCGGGAAGCTGCTCGCCGACCTGGGCGTCGACGTCGCGCTGGTGGAGCCGCCGGGTGGCCACCCGCTGCGCGACGACCCGTTCGTGTGGGCGAGCTACGCCCGCAACAAGCACAGTCTGGTCGCCGACCTCGCCACGCCCACGGGCCGCGCGGGCGTGCTCGAGCTGGCGCGCCATGCAGACTTTCTGCTCGAGTCGCACGCGCCCGGCGCGCTCGCCGCGCTCGGCCTCGGCCATGCGGAGCTCGCCGAGGTGAACCCGGCGCTCGTCTACGTGTCGATCACGCCGTTCGGCCAGGACGGTCCCAAGGCGCAGTGGCGCGCCACCGACCTCGTCGTTGCCGCCGCCGCCGGGCCGCTGCTGCTCCAAGGGGACGACGACCGCGCGCCGGTGCGCATCACGGCGCCGCAGGCATTCCTGCATGCGGGCGCCGAGGCGGCAGTTGGCGCGCTGCTCGCGCACGCGGAGCGCGTGCGCTCGGGGCGCGGGCAGCACGTGGACGTCTCGGCGCAGCAGGCGCACGCGGCCGCGACGCAGGCGGAGATTCTCAGCGTGCGCGTGGGCGAGACGCCGGGCAAGCGCTTCGGCGGCGGCCTCGAGATGGGGCCGGTGCGCGTGCGTTTCTCGTATCCGGCGAAGGACGGCAACGTCTCGATCACGCACGCATTCGGGGCGGCGATGGGCCCGGCCACGCAGCGCCTGATGGCGTGGCTCGGCGAGATCGGCGAGTGCGACGCCGAGCTCGCGAGCAAGGACTGGGTGGGCTTCGGCGCGCGCATTTTGCGCGGGCAGGAGACGATGGAGACGCTGCTGCGCGCGCAGGCGGCCGTTGCGGCGGCCACGGCGAAGCGCACCAAGGCGGAGCTGCTCGCGTTGGCGATGGAGCGCAAGCTGCTCATCGCACCGTCCGCGACGCCGAGCGACATCCTCGCGAGCGAGCAATTCGCGGCGCGCGGGGCGCTGGAGACGCTGGAGGGCGTCACGGCGCCCGGACGCTTCGCCGTGCTGTCGCGTACGCCGATCGCGCCCGCCACGCCGCCGCCCGCGCTCGGCGCGAGCGGCGCGCGCGTGCTGCGCGAGTGGAGCGCGGCGCGGCCGGAGCTCGGGGCGGATGCGGGCACGAGCGCCGGCGCGGCGTCGGCCGCGGGCGGGCACGCGAACGCCCTCGGCGACGCAGCCTCCTCCCGCGCGCTGCCGCTCGCGGGCGTGCGCGTGCTCGACTTCAGCTGGGCGATCGCGGGCCCCACCGTGACGCGCACGCTCGGCGATTACGGCGCCACCGTCGTGCGTATCGAGGGCGCGGCGCATCCCGACCCGTGCCGCACCACGCGCCCGTTCCTCGGCGGCCGCTTCGGCGCCGAGCGCTCGGCGATCTTTCACACCATGAACGCCAACAAGCTCCAGCTCGGGCTCGATCTCGCGAAGCCGGAGGCGCGCGAAGTGATCTTCGACCTCGCGCGCTGGGCCGACGTGGTGATCGAGTCGTTCGCACCCGGAGTGATCGCGCGCATGGGCTTCGGCTACGAGGCGATGGCGCGCGAGAATCCGCGGCTGATCTACCTCTCGACCTCGCTGCTCGGCCAGCACGGGCCGCACGCCAAGCTCGCGGGCTTCGGCAATCTCGGCGCCGCGCTCTCGGGCATCTGGGAGCTGGTGGGCTGGCCCGACCGCGCGCCGTCCGGCCCGTTCGCGGCGTACACGGACTACGTCGCGCCGCGCTTCTCGCTGTGCGCGCTGCTCGCCGCGCTCGAGCACCGGCGCCGCACGGGCGAGGGGCAGCTGCTCGACGTCTCCCAGGTGGAGTCGGCGCTGCAGTTCATCGCGCCGTTCATCGCGGAGGCTTCCGTGAGCGGCGTGGATCGCGCGCGCGCCGGCAACGCGGACGCGCGCTTCGTGCTGCATGGCGTGTATCCCGCGGCGGGCGAGGACCGCTGGATCGCGATCGCAGCGCGCGCGCGCGAGGAGTGGGTCGCAGCGGCGCGTGTGCTCGGCTGCGACAGCGGCGCACCCGACGAGGCGGCCGTCGCGCGCGCAACGGCCGGCCACGACGCGCACGCGCTCGCTGCGCGCCTCCAGGCGGCCGGCGTCGCCGCGCATGCGGTGCAGGCGAGCGCCGACCTGGCCGCCGATCCGCAGCTCGCGGCGCGCGGCCACTTCCTGCCGGTGAAGCATCCGACCGCCGGCGACAGCTGGATCGAGGCGTCGCGCATCCGGCTCTCGGCGACTCCCGCGCGCGTGCCCTCGGTCGCGCCGAGCCTCGGCGCCGACAACGACTTCGTGCTGCGCGAGCTGCTCGGCTACGACGACGAGCGCATCGCCCAGCTCGCCGTCGCCGAGGCACTCCAGTAGCGCGCGCCACCGGTCAGTCGTCGAGCGGCGGCTTTTGGATCAACGCGCGCACGCGCTCGCCGCCGCTCGGGTCGGCTCCGGCGCCGTGCAGCACCTGATGGTGCGCGTGGGCAAGCTGCTGCACCGCCATCGCGGCCCGCAGGGCGTTGTAGAAGCCCTGCTCGTTCTGGGTCTGGTTCAGCGACTCCTTCGCCGCCTTGAGCCCCATCATCGGCTGCTCGGCGATCTCCTGGGCGAGCGCCAGCGTCTCCGCTTCCAGCCGCTCGCGCGGCACCACGCGGTTCACCATGCCGATCGCCTTCGCCGCGCGCGCGCTGATCGCGCGGCCGGTGAAGAGCATCTCCTTCGCCTTGCGGAGGCCGAGCTCCCAGGGATGTCCGTAGTACTCGACGCCGTTCACGCCGAAGGCGACGACCGGGTCCTGGAACGTGGCGTCGTCGCTCGCGACCACGAGATCGAAGGGCCACACCAGCATGAGCCCGCCCGCGATCACCTTGCCCTGCACCTGGGCAATGGTCGGCTTCGGCAGGTTCCGCCAGCGCCAGCACAGGTTGAAGTAGACCTCCTCCTCGAAGGCCCAGTGACCTTCCGGCCCCGGCCGCCGGAAGCCGCGCGCGGTGCCGATCGCGACGTCGCGCAGCTTCCAGTCGCCGTCGACGCCGGTGGGCGCGTGACCCGAGGAGAAGTGCTTGCCGCGCGCGGCGACGACGATCACCCGCACGGCGTCGTCGGCCGCCGCGCGGTCGAGGGCGGCGTTCAGGCCGTAGAGCAAGCGCAGGTTCTGCGCGTTCGCCTTCTCGGGCCGATTGAGCACGATGCGCGCGACCCGCTCGTCGGGCTGCTCGTAGAGCACGTCGCCCAGGTCGAAATCGCTGCTGGCTTCGGGGGTTGTGCTGGCGTCGCTCACAGGAGACCTCGCGTTTTGGAGTGCACAGCGTGGCGCAGCGCGCGCGCGGCCGCCGGGTAGATTGCCCGGCCGCGAAACCGGCGTCGGCCCTCCGGCGCTCCGGATCGCAGCCCCAGGAGCGCGCTTGACCCGAGGCGACCCCCGCATCCCGCCCGGCCAGACCGAGACCAAGAAGTGGCCGGTGCTCCATCATGGCGAGATCCCGCGCTATGGGCCGGGGAAGTGGGACTTCCGCGTGTTCGGCGGGGTCGCCGAGGAGAAGCGCTGGTCGCTGGCCGAGCTGAAGGCGCTGCCGCAGGTAGACGTGACATGCGACATCCACTGCGTCACGACCTGGTCGCGCCTCGACGCGCGCTTCCGCGGCGTTCGCGTGCGCGACCTCCTGGGCGGCGTCGTGCGCCAACCCGGCGCGGACTTCGTGCTCGTTCACGCCGACCCCGGCTACACGACGAACCTCCCGCTCGCGGACCTGCTGGGCGACGACGTGCTGCTCGCCACCCACGAAGGCGGCCAGCCGCTCAGCGGCGAGCACGGCGGCCCGGTGCGGCTCGTCGTGCCGAAGCTCTACTTCTGGAAGAGCGCGAAGTGGGTGCGCGGCTTCGAGCTCACCGACGTGGACGTGCCCGGCTTCTGGGAACGCGCCGGCTACCACATGCGCGGCGACCCGTGGCGCGAGGAGCGCTATCGCGACAGCGAGACCCACGCGATGCAGCGCATGCGCGCGGAGGCGAAGCGGCGCGGCCCCGGACCGCGGCCCGCCCCCTACGCACGACGAAACGGTTGCGGGGACCCACCGCAGGAC
>CAYWRY010000049.1:0-23014 GCA_964460485.1 uncultured Spirochaetales bacterium | reverse complement strand
ATCCTGGGCAGGCGCGCGGAGGCGACGGGGGGCGGCGGCTGCCGCGGCCTCGCCGCTTCGCCTCTCCTAGCTTGTTCGGGCTTCGCTCGGCTGCGCCTCGCTGCGCGCGCCGCCACGGAGCGGCGGCGCTTGCGGCCGCTCGAACCAACGTCCCATGTGACCGTCAGGCGTCGCCCGCGCCGCGCTCGACGGCGAGCGCGCGCTGCACGGCGGGGCGCTCGGCGACGCGGGCCCCGTGCGCGAGCACGCGCGGGAGACGCGCGAGGTCGACGCCGTCGGCTTCGAGCCACTGCGCGAGCGTGAACAGGTAGCCGTCGCAGAGCGAGTAGCGGTCGCCCAGCACCCGCGGGCCCGCCAGCATGCCGCCCTCGATCAGTGCGAAGGCGTCGCCCACGAACTGGGGCACCTTGTTTTCATCGCGGCGATCGCCGCCTCGTCGTCCACCCAGCGCCGGCCGCGCATGCGGTGCGCGTGAGCGACGTGAACCGTGGAGCACAGGTAGCTGTTGAAGGCCTGCGCCTGCGCGAAGGCGAACGCAGCCTGCGGCGCGAGCTCTGTGCGCGGGAACGACTGCGCCACGTAGGCGAGGATCGCCGGCGTCTCCGTGAGCACGCCCTCCGCGGCGACGAGCGCCGGCACGCGGCCCTTGGGATTCACGGCGAGGTACTCGGGCGAGCGCTGCGCGTTCTGGCGGAAGTCGACGAGCTGCGTGCGGTAGGGCGCGCCCGCCTCTTCGAGCGCGATCAGCGACGCGAGCGCGCAGGTGTTAGGCGTGAATTAGAGCGTGAGCACGGGCGCGCGCCTCACGCCAGCTTGATCAGCTGGAACACGCGCTCCTCGAGCCAGATCACCAGCTCGCGCAGCGCGTCCGGGCTCACTTCGTGCTGCATCTCGAACTCGCGGTATTGCACGTTGACGCCGCGCGCGAGCAGGCGCCGGCGCGACTCCTGGGCGCGCTCCACCGGGATCATCGGGTCCTGCGTGCCGTGGATGACCAGCGCAGGGAAGTTCTTGTGCTCCTCGCTGGTGGGAATCGCGGCGTCGATCGGCTCGGGCAGCCAGCTCGACAGCGCGACGAGGCCCGCGAAGCGCCCCGGATCCGAGAGCACCAAGTCGTAGGCCATCACGCCGCCCTGCGAGAAGCCGGCGATCACGATCTTGCGGCGGTCGACCGGATAGCGTTTGCACGCCTCGTCCAGGAACTCGCGCAGCAGCTGGCGCGCTTCGTCGAAGGCGCCCGGATCGATCTCGCGCGACTGGGTGATCGGCCACCAGCCGAAGCCGAGCACGCCGCGCGCGATCTCGAAGGCGACCGGGCCCTGCGGCGAGAGCACGAGCGCGCCGCCGCCGTGGAGCAGAGGCGCAAGGCCGAGGAGGTCGTGCGCGCTCGCGCCCCAGCCGTGGAGCAGGACGATGGTGGGATGCGGGCCCTCGCCCGGCGGCACGTGCGCGGTGTAGAGGAGATCCATGGACGCGGAGCGTAGGCGGAGCGCGGGCTCGGGTCAGGGCCGAAGAGGCCCTCTCGGGTCAAGCCCCAAAGGGCCATTGACGCGCGCCTCAACCTCCACCGGCGTCTCAACCTGCTTCGCCGCGGCCAGCCCTCGCTGCTAAATCCCGTCGCCTATGCCCCCCGCGAAGTCGCTCTTCGACAAGGTCTGGGACGCCCACGCCGTCCGCGAGCTGCCCGACGGTCAGACGCAGCTCTTCATCGGCCTGCACCTGATCCACGAGGTCACGAGCCCGCAGGCCTTCGCGCAGCTCCGCGAGATGGGGATGCCCGTGCGCTTCCCGCAGCGCACCTTCGCGACGGTCGACCACATCATCCCGACCGACTCGCAGCGCCGGCCACTCGCCGACGCGCTCGCGGAGGAGATGCTCGTCCACCTCGAGCGCAACTGCGCCGAGCACGGCATCCAGCTTTATCTGCCCAGCTCCGGGAGGCAGGGCATCGTGCACGTGATCGGCCCCGAGCTCGGCCTCACCCAGCCGGGCATGACGGTGGCGTGCGGCGACTCGCACACCTCCACCCACGGCGCCTTCGGCGCGATCGCCTTCGGCATCGGCACCTCGCAGGTGCGCGACGTGCTCGCGACCCAATGCCTCGCGATGAACAAGCCCAAGCTGCGCCGCATCGAGGTGACGGGAAAGCTCGGCGGCGGCGTCTACGCGAAGGACGTGATCCTCCACATCATTCGCCGGCTCGGCGTGAATGGCGGCGTCGGCTTCGCCTACGAGTACGCGGGCCCCGTGATCGACGCGATGTCGATGGAGGAGCGCCTCACCGTCTGCAACATGTCGATCGAGGGCGGCGCGCGCGTCGGCTACGTGAATCCCGACGAGGTCGCGGTCGAGTACTTGCGCGGCCGCGAGTTCGCTCCGAAGGGCGCGGCTTGGGAGCGCGCGGCCGCCTGGTGGCGCGGCATGGCGAGCGACGCGGGCGCCCCGTACGACGACCGCGTCGAGCTGGCAGGCCGCGACATCTCGCCCACCGTCACCTGGGGCATCAACCCGGGGCAGGCGCTGGGCGTCGACGAGGCGCTGCCGCTGCTGTCGCAGGTGCCCGAAGCCGAGCGGCCCGGCTTCGCCGAGGCGTGCGAGTTCATGGGCTTCGCGCCGGGGCAGAAGATCGCCGGCACGAAGATCGACGTGGCCTTCGTCGGCTCCTGCACCAACGGCCGCATCAGCGACCTGCGCGAGGCGGCGCGCGTCGCGCGCGGCGGCAAGGTCGCGGCGGGCGTGCGCGCGCTCGTGGTGCCCGGCTCCCAACGCGTCGCGAAGCAGGCGGAGGCGGAGGGCCTGCCCGAGGTCTTCCGCAGCGCGGGCTTCGACTGGCGCGAGGCCGGCTGCTCGATGTGCCTCGCGATGAACCCCGACAAGCTGAAGGGCCGCGAGCTGTGCGCGTCCTCGAGCAACCGCAACTTCAAGGGCCGTCAGGGCTCGCCCACCGGGCGCACGCTCTTGATGTCGCCGGCGATGGTCGCCGCGGCGGCGCTGGCCGGGAGAGTCGTGGACGTGAGGGAGAGGCTCTGATGGCGGCCGTCGTCGAACGAGTCGAAGGCACCGCGTGCGTGCTGCGCGGCGACGACATCGACACCGATCGGATCATCCCCGCGCGCCATCTGCGCTGCGTCACGTTCGACGGCATCGGGCAGTACGCGTTCGAGGACGACCGCAATCAGGCGAAGGGCAACCACCCGCTCGACGACGCGCGCTTCGCGGGCGCCGGCATCCTCGTCGTCGGGCGCAACTTCGGCTGCGGCTCCTCGCGCGAGCACGCGCCGCAAGCGCTGATGCGCTTCGGCTTCAACGCCTTCGTCGGCGCGTCCTTCGCCGAGATCTTCCACGGCAACTGCACGGCCCTCGGCCTGCCTTGCGTGACGCTTGGCGAGCGCGACCTCGCCGCGCTGATGGACTCCGTGGAGCTCGACCCGCGCCAGCGCGTCGTCGTCGACCTGGCGGCGCGCACGGTGACGTCGCGCGCCGGCGTGATGCAGGCCACGATCCTCGACGGCACGCGCAAGGCGCTGCTGGAGGGGAGCTGGAACGCGACCGCTGTGCTCGTGGAAGCGGGCGACGCGATCGAGCGCACCGCGCGCACTCTCCCCTACGTGAGCGGCTTCGCGAGCTGAGGCGCGGCGCGCCCGCGCTCACTCGGTCGCGATTTCCTTCGCCCAGGCGCGGTTCGCCTCGTACCAGGCGACGGTGCGCGCCACGCCTTCGGTAAGCGGCACCTGCGGCGACCAGCCCAGCACACGCCGCGCCTTGTCGATGCACGCGGCGGTGCGCGGGACGTCGGCGGGATGCGCGGCCGCGTGCTGGACGACGGCCTTCCGGCCGAGCGCGCGCTCGACGGCGGCGATCACCTCAGTCACCGCGTACGGGTGGTCGCCGCCGAGGTTCAGGATCTCGTAGCCGAGCGGGCGCAGGGCGGCGATCGTGCCGCGCGCGACGTCGTCCACGTAGGTGAAGTCGCGGGACATCGAGCCGTCCCCGTACACCGTGATCGGGCGGCCCTCGCGGATGCGCTGCACGAAGCGCAGCATCGCCATGTCCGGCCGGCCGGCGGGCCCGTAGACGGTGAAGTAGCGCAGCACCGTGACGTCGAGGCCGTGGAGGGCGTGATAAGTGTGCGCCAGCGCCTCCGCCGCCTTCTTCGTGGCCGCGTAGGGAGAGAGCGGGCGGCTCGACTCGTCCTCCTCGCGAAACAGCTCCGCGCGCGAGGCGCCGTAGACGCTCGAGGTGGACGCGAGCACGAACTTCGCGACGCCGCGCTCGCGGCACAGCGCGAGCAGGTTCAGCGTGCCCGTGACGTTCGTGCTCAGATAGATCCAGGGGTTCTCGACGCTCGCGCGCACGCCGGCGCGCGCCGCGAGATTGATGACCGCGTCGAAGGGACCCGCAGGCAGTGCGGCCGCCAGCGCCGTGCGATCCGCCACGTCGGCGCGCACGAACGAGAAGCCCGCGCGCCCCTCCAGCTCCGCCAAACGGTTGCGCTTGAGGCGCGGGTCGTTCGCGTCGTTCAGATCGTCGACGCCCACCACCTCGCGGCCGGCGTCGAGCAGCAGCGCGGCCGTGCGCGAGCCGATCATGCCGGCCGTGCCCGTGACGAGGATGCGACCCATCTTTCTCGAGCTCCGTTTGCCAGCCGAGCTTCGCTCGGCCGCTCACTGCGCGCGGCCCGGCCGCGTTGCGGCTTCCCGAGCCGCGGTCGCTCGTGTCGTTGATTCAACGCCCTGAGAACTGGGCGGGACGCTTGGCGAGGAAGGCGTCCATGCCCTCGGCGCGATCCTCGCTGGCGAAGCTCGCGCCGAACGCCACCTGCTCGAGCGCGTGGGCGACGCGCACGTCCGCGTCCTGCGCCTCCTGCATCACGCGCTTCGCCGCGGCGATCGCGACGGGCCCCTTCTTCGCGATCGTCTCCCCGCTCGCGAGCGCGCCGGCGAGCAGCGGCTCGATGTCGTCGAACACGCGATTCACGAGGCCGATGCGCTGCGCGGTCTCGGCGTCGATCGGCTCGCCCGTGAGGATCAGCTCCTTCGCCCACGCGACGCCGACGCGCCGCGTCAGCCGGCTGGTTCCGCCGAAGCCGGGCAGCAGGCCGAGGTTCACCTCGGGCTGGCCGAGGCGCGCACGCTTCGCCGCGTAGGTCCAGTCGCAGGCCAGCGCGAGCTCGCAGCCGCCGCCCAGCGCGAAGCCGTTCACCGCGGCGATCGTGGGAATCGGCAGCGCCTCGAGCTTCGCGAACGTGTCGTGGCCGAGGCGCGAGAACGCTTCGCCTTCGAGCGGCGTCATGCCGCGCATCTGCGCGATGTCGGCGCCCGCCGCGAAGGCCCGCCCGGCGCCGGTGACCACCAGCGCGCGCACCGTGCGGTCGGCGGCGACGGCGTCGATGCGCGCGCCGAACTCCGCGAGCAGCGCGGAAGAGAGCGCGTTCAGCGCATCGGGGCGGTTCAGCGTGAGCAGCGCGACCGCGCCGCGCCGCTCGGACAGCACGAGATCGGACACGCGATCCTCCGGACGAGTGAGGCCGTGGGGTCGGACCCCAATGGCTCACGCGGGGTGCGCAACGTATCGAGTCGCTGCGCGATTCGCCCCGCGGCACGCCGGGGCGCGGTGATAGGATGCGCCGCTCGCTGGGTCGACTCCGCTCTGCGCCGCGGCGCAGCTCGAACGGGGACGACGACACCGCGAGGGGGGAGACCGAATGCAACGCTCGAAGCTCGCACTCGCGGCCGGCGTGTTCGGCGCCGTCGGCCTCTTCGACCCGGCGCTCGGCGCCGCGCTGGCGCACCTCGGCGTGCTCGAGCCGATCCAGGGCTTCGGCCTGTTCGCGCTCGGCCTGCTCTCCGCGCTGATCGGCGGCGTGCTCGGAGTGTTCGCGCTGCGCGCCACGCGCGCCGGCACGGGCCGCTCGGGTCGCAACCTCGCGTTTGTCGGTATCGCGGCGGCGCTCGTGGCGGTCGCAATCGTCGCCATCGGGCGTAGCCCCGGCGCAGACGCGCCTCCGATCAACGACATCAGCACCGACCTCGCGGATCCGCCGGCCTTCCCGAGCGACCCGTCGGGCCGCGGGCGGGACATGGCGTTCCCCGCTGGCTTCGCCGACCAGATCCGCGCGACGCCCTCTTATCAGGACCTGCAGCCGATCCGCTTCCCGCGCCCGCCGGCCGACGTGCTGCGTGAAGCCGAGCAGGCAGCGCGCGCGCTCGACTGGCAGGACGTCAGCGCCGACGCCAGCGCCGGCCTCGTCACGGCGAGCGAGTCGACGAAGCTGTTCCGCTTCGTCGACGACGTCGTCATCCGCGTGCGCGACGACGGCACGGGCGGCTCGATCGTCGACGTGCGCAGCAAGTCGCGCGACGGCCGGGGCGACATCGGCGCCAACGCGGCGCGCATCCGGCGCTTCTTCGCGGTGATGCCGAAGTAGCGGCGCCGGGCGCCTCCGCTCACTCCACGCACACCCGGTAGCGCAGCGTGAAGCTCGGGTCCGGCGTGCCGGAGTCCGCGGCGAAGGTGCCCTTCGGGTTGATGCGCACGTTCGTGACCGCGGCGTCGCAGCCGTCGGCGCCCGGCGTCGGGGTGTAGGTCCAGGTGGCGCCGCCGTCGTTCGAGAAGGACACGTCGTCGGCGGCCGAGGCGAGGCTCGCGAACGTGTAGCTGAGGCCACTGGCGGTCGCGCCGTCGATGAACCCGACGGGCCCGGAACCCGCGGCCCCGATGTCGGCGACGCGCAGATCCGTGCTCGCGGGAATCGGGTCGGTCACCACGATCGAGTCCGCGTCGGCCGCGCCGCCCGCGTTGCTGGTGGTCACCTGATACTCGACGATCGCACCCGGGATGCGCTTCTGCGATCCGGGCGGCGAGCACGATGCGGAGCTGCCGGGCGTCGTGCAGTTCGCCGGGTCGCTGATCGCCGTCGAGGTCTTCACGACCGTGTAGGACGGCATGCCGGTCACGGTCACGAGGCCCGAGAACTCCGAGGTGTTGCCCGCGAGCCGCGCGGTGGCGGTGAGGCGCGAGCCGACGGCAACGCCGCCGGGCGTCGGGACGACGAAGGCGAAGCGCGTAGTCGTATCCGTGCCCTGGGCAACGCCGTTGATCGCCCCGGGGCCGTAGGTCGAGGACGTCGCGTCGCCGTCCGCGCCCGAGCCTTCGGTCGCCGTGAACAGGTAGGTCTGGCCCTCGCCGAAGCCGCTCGGGTCGGCGGCCGCGAGGAAGACCTCGATCAGCGAGCCGGCACGCGCCCAGCCCCGCAGCTCGAGATTGCCGCCGTTGATCAGGGCCGTCTGGAGAATCGGGTAGTTGAGGAGACCGTTCGGACCCGTGTCGCCGTCGCCCGAGTCGTTCAGGGTCGGCCCTTCCGGCGGCATGTAGCCGTTGGGGTCGACGCCGCGGGAGTCGAGGTCGATGCCAAGCCCAGTCGCGACGCCGTTCCCGAAGATGCTGTTCTGCGTGAGCACGATGCCCGAGGCGTTCTCGACGATCACGCCCGGGCCGCCGGCCGCGCTGACGACGTTGTTGGAGAACGTCATCGCCGTCGCGCCACCGAGGCTGTAGAACGCGACGTTCAGCGCCTCGGTGCTCGGCACGCCCGCGCTCGTGTAGCCGTTCGTGGTGAGCGTGTTCTCGGTGACGGTGCCGGTGATCGAGCCCGCGCCGAAGCCGAACTCGAGGCCGCCGCCGCGCTGGTTCTTCGAGAGGTTGTACCGCACGGTGATGTTCGTGGCGGAGTTGATGAACAGGATGCCGTCGAAAGTGTTGGTGTGGCCGCCGCCGGGCGCGCCGGTGATCGAGTCCACCTCGCAGTACTCGACGACCGCGTTCGCGCCCGCGGCGTCGCCGCGGATGCCGCTGTTGTTCACCTTCACGTAGACGTGGGAGACCGTGATGCCCGTGCCCGCGCCGAGCGTGACGCCGTACTGCGCGCCGTAGGTGGTGCCGACGGTGCCGTCGGCGCGCATGCCGACCAGCGCGTCGCGCAGCTCGTTCGAGCTGCCGGAGACGGCCACGGAGCCGTTCTCGATCGCGACGCCGCGGATGATCACACTCGTCCCGGTCGCGCTCAGCTGATTCGCGGCGGAGTTGATCACGATCTCGGGCCGCTCGAAGCGCGGCAGCGGGATCGCGCTGGTGCCCACGGTGCCGCCGGTTCCCACCTGGCCGGGATTTGTCTCCGCGCCGCCGGGGGTGGCGCGCACGTTCGCCGTCTGCGTGAAGCCGTCGAGCGTCGTGCTCGTGCCCGTGATCGCCGGCAGCGCGCTCGTCAGCGTGATGCGGGCGGAGCCCGCGTTGGCGCCCGCCGTCGTGAGCTGATTCGTGTAGCCCGTGTTCTGCCCGGGATTCGCGATGCCGTTCGGGATCATGAAGATCGACGTCTCGCGCCCGGCGGTCTGCCCGACCTGCGCGAGCGAGCCCTCGCCGGTCAGCGTGTTGGCGTTCGTGATGAACTGGCGCAGCGAGCCCTGCCCGGAGTTGTTGGTGTTGACGATCGTGTCGAAGTTGAAGCCGAAATCGACGCCGGTGACCACGCTCGAGTTGGCCGCGAGGAATACGGTCGTGATCGACTGGGCCCCTGCAGAAAGCGACCCTCCGCCGCTGCCGTTGCCCGCGTCCGCCGACTGCGGGAGCTGGCCACCCACGCGATCGGTCACCGCGACCGCCGCGCCGCTGCTCGCGTCGGTGCGAAAGGTCTGCACGGGGATGCAGGTGCCCGCCGCGCAGGAGCCGCTGCGCGTCGAGGCGACGGTGAGGTTCGGCACGCGCACGGTGTACGTGCCGGCGTTGCGGGTGAAGGAGTAGAACCCCGAGGCGTTGGTCGTGGTGCTCGCCAGGAAGTTGCCGGCGCTCGAGTAGAGCTCGACGCGCGCGTTCGCGACGAGGGAGCCACCCGACGCGGCGAGCGAGCGCCCCGCGCCGCCCCCGTAGTTGCGGTCCTCGAACACGGTGCCCGAGATCGTGCCCGCGCTCGAGGCGGTCGCCGCCAGCCAAGCGAGTGTGAACGCGACGGCAAGGGTCCCCCCGCGCCCCAGACGCCTACTCCGTGCAGCTGCGACCATACGGGGGTCGTTGCGGCCGAACTGCACGCCAACTTCAGTGGAACTGCACCGGCGTGAGCGAGGGGGCGCGCCCCCTCACGGCTCGCCCTCGATCCACTCGTTGGGGCGCTTCACGGCCGGGTCGCGCTTCGACTCCGCGACCCGCAGCTCCACGCGGCGGATCTTCCCGCTGATCGTCTTCGGCAGCTCGGCGAACTCGAGGCGGCGGATGCGCTTGTAGGGCGCGAGCCGGCCGCGCAGGAAGGCGAACACGTCCTGCGCCAGCTCGCGGCTCGGCGCAAAGCCGGCGCGCGTCGTGACGAAAGCCTTCGGCACCGCGAGCCGCAGCGGGTCCGGGCTCGGCACCACGGCCGCCTCCGCGATCGCCGGGTGCTCGATCAGCACGCTCTCGAGCTCGAAGGGCGAGATGCGGTAGTCGCTCGCCTTGAACACGTCGTCGGCGCGGCCGACGTACGTGACGTAGCCATCGGCGTCCACGCTGGCGGTGTCGCCCGTGTGGTAGTGGGCGTGGCGCATCGCGTCGGCCGTCTTCGCGGCGTCGTCCGTGTAGCCGACCATCAGGCCGAGCGGGCGCGGTTCCAGGGAGAGGCAGATCTCCCCCTCGCTCTGCGCCGCGCCGTCCGCGTCGAGCAGCCGCACCTGATAGCCGGGCAGCGGGCGGCCCATCGAGCCGGGCTTCACGCGCTGGCCCGGCGAGTTGCCGATCTGCGCGGTGGTCTCGGTCTGCCCGAAGCCGTCGCGGATCGTGATGCCCCAGGCGCGGCGCACCTGCTCGATCACCTCGGGGTTGAGCGGCTCGCCTGCGCCGCACAGCTCGCGCAACGAGGTTTGGGTGCTCGCGAGCTCCGGCGCCTGGATCAGCATGCGCCACACCGTCGGCGGCGCGCAGAGCGTGGTGACGCGGTGCTTCACCAGCGCAGCGAGCAGCGCCTTCGCGTCGAACCGCGCGTAGTTGTAGAGGAACACCGTCGCGCCCGCGTTCCAGGGCGCGAAGAAGCAGCTCCAGGCGTGCTTCGCCCAGCCGGGCGAGGAGACGTTGAGATGAACGTCGCCGGGCATTAGGCCCAGCCAGTACATCGTCGACAGGTGGCCGACCGGATAGCTCGCGTGGGTGTGCAGCACGAGCTTCGGCTTCGAGGTCGTGCCCGACGTGAAGTAGAGCAGCAGCGGGTCGCTCGCGTGCGTGGGCCCGTCGGGCGCGAAGGAAGCCGGCGCGCGCTCGGCGTCGGCGAAGGCGTGCCAGCCGGACGGCGCGCCGCCCACGGCGACGCGCGTGTACGCGCCCGGCAGCGCGTCGAACTTCGCCGCGTGGGCGGCGCCCGCCACCACGTGCCTCACCTGCCCGCGCTCGAGGCGGTCGCGCAGGTCGTCCGCGGCGAGCAGCGTCGTCGCGGGAATCATCACCGCGCCGAGCTTCATGCACGCGAGCATCGTCTCCCACAGCGGGACCTCGTTGCCCAGCATGAGCAGCACGCGGTCACCGCGCGCGACGCCGAGGCCGCGCAGGTGGTTCGCCACCTGGTTGCTGCGCACCGCGAGCTCCGCGAACGAGCGCTTGCCCTCCGCGCCCGTCTCCTCGACCACGTGCAGCGCCGTGTGCGCGTTGCCGGCCGCCATCGAATCGAAGTAGTCGAGCGCCCAGTTGAAGCGCTCGAGCTGCGGCCAGCGGAAACCGCGCACGGCGGCGTCGTAGTCGGTGCGATGGGCGAGCAGGAAGTCCCGAGCCTCGAGGAACTTCGCCCGCGCGTGCGCGCCATCGCTCATGCCCGCTCCTCCGCGTGACCGAGGTGCAGCTGCCCGGCAAGCGCGTCGTGGCCGCGCGCCGCCTCCGGCTCGGGGGCGAGGCACGAGACGCCGAAGCCCACCGCGAACGCGAGCGGAATCGTGAGTAGCGCCGGGTTGCGCAGCGGGAACCACGCGTCGTCGCCGCCCAGGATGTCCACCTGCACCGTCGGCGAGAGGCCGATCAGGCCGAGCGTCGCGAGCGTGCCGGCGGTCATGCTCGCGAGGGCTCCGCGCGTGGTGAAGCCGCGCCAGAAGATCGCCAGCACGAGCGCCGGGAAGTTCGCGCTCGCCGCGATCGCGAACGCCAGCGCGACCATGAAAGCGACGTTCTGTCCCTTGAAGGCGACGCCGAGCACGATCGCGAGAGCGCCGAGCACGACGGTCGCGATGCGCGCCACCACCAACTCCTCGTCCGAGTCTCCCCGGCCCCTGCGCACGACGTGCACCCATAGATCGTGCGAGAGCGCCGCCGCGCCCGAGAGCGTGAGGCCCGCGACGACGGCGAGGATCGTCGCGAACGCCACCGCCGCGATGAAGCCGAGGAAGGGCGTGCCGCCGAGGTGCTGCGCGAGCAGCGGCGCAGCCAGGTTGCCGCCCGCGTCGGCCGCGCGGATGGTGTCGGGGCCTACCAGCACCATCGCGCCGAAGCCGAGCACGAAGGTCATCAGGTAGAAGAAGCCGATCAGGCCCGTCGCGTAGAAGACGCTGCTGCGCGCCGCACGCGCGTCGGGGACCGTGTAGAAGCGCATCAGGATGTGCGGCAGGCCCGCGGTGCCGAACATCAGCGCCGCGCCCAGCGAGACGGCTTCGGACGGGTTCGTGACGAGCTTGCCCGGCGCGAGCACGGCGTCGCCGTGCTGCGCGGCGGCGGCGGCGAAGAGCTGGATCGGGCTCCAGTCGAAGCGCGCGAGCACGAGCAGCGCGAGCAGCGTGGCGCCTCCCAGCAGCAGGCAGGCCTTCACGATCTGCACCCAGGTCGTCGCGATCATCCCGCCGAACAGCACGTAGACGATCATCGCCGCGCCGGTGACGGCGACGGCCGCTTCGTAGGAGAGCCCGAACAGCAGCTTGATCAGGTTCCCGGCGCCGACCATCTGGGCGATCAGGTAGAACGAGACGGTCGCCAGCGTGCCGCAGGCGGCCGCGATGCGGACCGGCACCTGGCGCAGCCGCAGCGCCACCACGTCGGCGAACGTGAAGCGGCCGAGGTTGCGCAGCGGCTCGGCGATCAGGAACAGCACGATCGGCCAGCCCACCAGCCAGCCGGTCGAGTAGATCAGGCCGTCGAAGCCGGTGGTCGCCACGAGGCCCGCGATGCCGAGGAAGCTCGCGGCGCTCATGTAGTCGCCGGCCAGCGCGAAGCCGTTCTGGCCCGCGGTGATGGAGCGGCCGGCGGCGTAGAACTGCTCGGTGCTGCGCGTGCGGCGCGCGGCCCAGTAGGTGATGGCCAGCGTCGTGGCGATGAACGCGAAGAACCACAGCATCGCGACGACGCTCGTGGATCCGGCGGCGCCCTCAGCCATCGCCGCGTTCACCCGCGCGCAGCGCGCGCAGCTCCGGGTCGTGGTGCCGGTTTGCCCAGCGCACGTAGAGCGCGGTGAAGACCCAGGCGAGCACGATCACCGCGGCGCCCAGCGCGATGCCGAGCGAGAGCCCGGGCGCGATCGGCTGCGCGAGCGTGCGCGGCGAGAACGCCACCAGCAGGATGAAGCCGAAGTAGACCAGCATGGTGGCCGCGCTGAGCAGCGCGACCACGCGCGCGCGCCGCGCCTGGAGGGCGGCGAGGCGCGCCCGATCCGGCGGCGCGCTCACGCGGAGCGCTCCCTCACGCGACTCGCTCGCCGCCGCGCATCACGCGGAGCGCGAAGTTCGGACAGGCGCGCGCCGCGTCGACGACCGCCTGGTCGGAGTCGCCGGGGCGCGCGGCGATCACCACCTTGCGCTGCGCGTCGAGCGAGAACGTGGCGGGCGCGCGGCGCACGCAGGCGCGCGCACCCCTGCACGCGTCGCGGTCCGCCGTGATCTCGAGCGCCGTCACCGCCGCCTACGCGCCGACAAATTTCTCGAGCAGCGCGTGGAAGTGGCGCGGCTTGGTCTCCTGATAGCTCGCCAGCGTGACGTGGCCGTGGGCGGCAGCGCGCAGGCCCTCCTGGACGCGGAACAGGTTGCCGGTGTCCTGGTTGAACACCTTCGCCAGGAAGCCCAGCTCGGGAGCTCTCGTCCAGTCCTCGTCCTCGCCGAGCAGGTGGAACTTCGCCGGCGGCGGCCGCTTGCCGCGGAACGGCGAGAGGAAGAACACCTCCATCAGGCAGCTGTTCGGATCGTTGCCGTTCGGACGGAAGCGGTAGGTGATGCGGTTGTAGGCGCCCCACGGATGGAAGTTCGGGAACAGCGTGTAGTAGATGGAATCGTTCAGCTCCGCGTCCGAGAGGTCCTCGACGCCGGGTACGACGCCCTTCAACTGCATGCGCGAGAGATCGGCGGCGAGCGCTCGCGCCGTCATGCCCTCCGGCACGCGGATCGCGGGCTCGTCGTCGATGCTGCGCGAGAACATCGCGTCGAGCTGATCCTGCTCGCTGGGCTGCCAGGTGAGGTGCGGGCTCACCGTCATGTTCGGCGTGATCGCGCGCGAGAAGGTGTCCCAGGCGTCGTACTGCGAGTTGCAGTCGCCGATGCCGGGCAGCAGCTGCGGGTGGGTCAGAATCACGTGGTAGGCCTCCATGAAGGCCTCCTGGCACACTTTCCAGTTGCAGCGCATGACCTTGCCGACCCAGGCCTCGATGTACTTCTTCTCGTGCGGCCAGCGCGTGAAGTGCTTGGGCAGGTCGCCGAGCCAGGTCTCGAGGGAGACGCCGTCGGGGTCGAGGTTCAGGAACACGTAGCCGCCCCAAGTGCCGACGCGCACCTCGGGCAGGTGGTACTCGGCGCGGTTCACGTGCGCAAAGTCCCAGCGCGCGGGGATCGTCTTCAGGCTGCCGTCCAGGTTCCAGCTCCAGCCGTGAAACGGGCACTTGAGCTCCTGCGAACGGCCGTCGCAGTCCTTGATGGCGCGGCCGCGATGCAGGCAGCTGTTGCGGAACGCCTTGATCTCGTTCGGCGCGGAGCGCACGATCACGATCTCGATGTCCGCGATTTTGTAGAGCGTGTGGTCGCCGACCTCGGGGATCTGCTCCTCGCGGCACGCGAACTGCCAGACCTTCTTCCAGAGCTTTTCCACCTCGAGGTCGTGGAACGCCTGCGACGTGTATCGCGCGATCGGCACGCGCGCGGCCGGCAGCTCTCGCGCCGCCTGCCAGCGCAGCACCTCGGGCACCGCGCGCGTGTCGGTGTCGAGCAGCTGCTGGTAGCTGATGCCCTCGGAGCGCGGGCCCTCGTTCGGCCTGCGGAACGGAAGCGAGACCTCGCTGGCCATCGTCGTCTCCTCGTCGCGGGTGGGAAGGCGTGCGCCCCTCGGGGCTGCGCGTGCGCCCGGTCGCGGCGGACGCCACGCCGTGCGAGCGCGGGTCTAGAAGTGGTGGCCCTTGGTGAAGCCGCCGTCGCAAACCAGGTTGGCGCCGGTGATCAGGCTCGCCGCCGGGCTCGCTAGGAACACGACCGCTCGCGCCACCTCTTCGGGCGTGCCCATGCGCCCGATCGCGCACTGGGCGAGCGCGCCCTGATAAACGGCGGGCATCGCGTTCTTGATCATCTCCCAGTTGCCGCCCTCGAAGTAGATCGGGCCCGGCGAGACGGTGTTCACGCGGATGCCCTGCTTCGCAAGCGCCTGGGCGAGATCGCCGGCGTGGGCGATCAGGGCGGCCTTCATCGCGTTGTAGGGCTGGGGCACGCCGAGGTACTCGAGCGCGGCCGTGGAGCTGATGAACACGACGCTCGCCGTCCCCGACTTCGCGAGGAACGGCAGCGCCGCCTCGACGCCGCGCGCCGCACTCATCACGTCGACGTCGAAGGTGGCCTGCCAGGCCTGCTCGCCCATGCCGCCGCCCGCGCTCGCGTTGGAGACGAAGATGTCGAGGCCGCCGAGCGCTGCGGCGGCCTCCGCCACGAAGGCCTTCAGCGCCGCACCGTCGGAGACATCCACCGCCTTCGCGAACACGCGCACGCCGCGCTGCTCGAGCTCCTTCTTCGCGGACTCGAGGCCGCCCTCGCTGCGCGCGCAGATCGCCACGTCGGCGCCGTCCTCCGCGAACTGGCGTGCGATCGAGAGGCCGATGCCGCGGCTCGCCGCGGTGATGAGCGCCTTCTTGCCCGAGAGACCGAGATCCATGCCCTTCCCCTTTCCGTTGCCGCCGGCGCGCGCCGGGCGGGGTTGAAACGCGGGGACCGCGGGGCCGCTGCGCGGCGCGCGCGGCGATTGGAGCGCGCCGCCGCGCGTCTCGAGCTGGGCGCCCGCGATCCAGTCGACGAAGTGGAGGTCGGCCTCGCGCACGTCGCCGGAGATCCAGCGCGCCTTCGCGTCGAACACGCCCGAGCGCCCGTCCGCCTCGGTGACGCGGCAGCGCCCGCCTTCCATGCGCTCGTAGATCGCCCCCGTGATGGGGTGCCGCATGCGCATCACGACTCCCGAGCGCGCCGCGCCGGCTCTCCCCCGGCGGGCGCGCGCGGCCGTCCCATCTGCGACAGGCGGGCGATCTCCTCGACCTGCTGCCTCGCAGCGCCCGTGCAGACGCCGAGCAGCACCAGCGCAGTCGCGTAGCGCGACGTTGTCTGCATCTCCTCGTCGCCGATCGCGCCGGTGGACCAACGCAGCGAGGCGACCTGCGCGAGCGACTCGATCTGGTTCGCGAGCGCCCGCGGGTCTGCCCACGCGACCAGCTCGCCCATCCCGGCGAGCTCCTCGAGGGCGCGCTCGAGCGGCTGCTGCACCTCGCGCGAGGTGCGCACGCGCAGCGACTCCGCGGCCGGCGACGCGTAGATCACCCCCAGCATCGCGCGGTAGTAGAGAGGCGCGGAGAGGAACTCCTCGCAGACCGCGTCGACGATGGCGAGCACGCGCTGGGCCGGCGGCAGGTGCACGCGCGGCGCGAGGCGCTCCACGTAGCGCGCGGTGCGGTCGGCCACCGCGGCGATCACCACCTCGTCCTTCGAGCCGATCAGGTTGTAGATGGTCGGCACCGTCACCCGGCTCGCGCGCGCGAGGTCGCGCATCGTGATCGCCGCGACTCCGCGCTCGCCGATGATCGCCTGGGCCGCAGCCACGATCCGCGCACGCCGCTCTGCCATCTGCCTCGCCAGCAACTCCGCTCTCACGTTCTGCTCCTTCGATTTCTGGATTTTAACACGCTCAACGTTGCGAAAGCACTCGGGAATCCTCGGCGCCGCGGGGAGGCGGTCAGGGTTCGCCCAGGCGATCCAACGCCACCTGCCTTGCCCAGCGGTAGTCGGCCTTCCCGCTCGGCGCGCGCACGATCTCCGGCACGAACACGAAGGCGCGCGGCAGCTTGTAGCGGGCGAGGTGTGACTCGCAGGCCGCGCGCAGCTCCTCCGCGCCCGCGACGCTGCCGGGGCGCAGGGCGACCACCGCCGTCACCTGCTGCCCAAAGCGCTCGTTCGGGGTCCCCGTGACGACCGCGTCCCAGACCGCTGGGTGGTGTTTCAGCGCGTGCTCGACCTCTTCGGCGAAGATCTTTTCGCCCCCGGAGTTGATCGTGACCGAGTCGCGGCCCAGGAGTTGGAGGCCGCCGCCGGCCAGCGCGATCGCGCGGTCGCCCGGCACCGCGTACCGAACGCCACCCACGACGGGGAAGGTGCGAGCCGTCTTCTCCGCGTCCTTGTAGTAGCCGAGCGGCACCGGGCCGCTGCGGGAGAGCCAGCCCGTCTCTCCAGCGCCGGGCGCGACCACGCGCGTGAGATCCTCGGACAGGACGACGTTGCTCGCGGCCAGCGCGAAGTCGCCGGTGGTCGCCTTCTTGCCGGGCCGCGAGATCTGCGAGCCCTGCTGCCCGCTCTCCGAGGAGCCGAGCACGTCGATCAAGCGGATCTGCGGCATGCGGGCGAGCAGCTCGTCCTTCACCGACGCGGTGAGGATCGCGCCGCCGGAGGTGATCGTCTGGAGCGAGCTCGTGTCGTAGGCGCGCTCGCGCAGCGCGTCGAGCAGCGGCCGTGCGAACGCGTCGCCCACGATCGTCATCGCCGTGATGCGCTCGCGCTCGATGGTGGCGAGCACGTCGTGAGGGTCGAAGCGGTGCACCTGGCTCTGCACGAACACCGTGCCGCCGGTGTGCCACATCGTGAAGGCCGCCCAGTGCGCGGCGCCATGCATGAACGGAGGCGTCGGCAGCGCGCGCACCTTGCCGGCGCCGCGGCGCGCGCGCTCCACGATCGCCGGGATCGTGGGCTCGGTACCGGGCGGCAGCAGCGCGGCGCGCAGGATCTCGTCCTGACGCCACAGCACGCCCTTGGGCATGCCCGTGGTGCCGCCGGTGTAGAGCACGTAGAGATCGTCCTCGCTCAGCCCCTCCGGCGGAGCCGGCGAGGCGGCGGCGAGCGCGGGCTCGTAGTCGAGCGCACCGGCGAGCTCCTCTCCAGAGCCGTCCTCGACCCGCAGCCACAGCCGAACCTGCGGGAGCTGATGGCGGATCCGCGCGAGCGTCGGCGCAAAGCGGGCGTGGAAGACCACCGCCTTCGCGTCCGCATTGTCGAACAGGTAGACGAGCTCCTCCTCCACGTAGCGGTAGTTCACGTTGAAGGGCGCGCAGCGCGCCTTCATCGCTCCGAGCATGCCCTCCAGGTACTCGTTGCCGTTGTAGAGGTAGAGCGCCACGTGGTCCTGGCCCGACTCGTGGTTCGCGAGGCGCGCGCGCTCGCGGTGGCAGCCGAGGCCGGCGCCGCGCAGGACGGACGCGAGGCGTCGCGTGCGGTCGGTGATCTCGCGCCAGCGCAGCCGCCGGTTGCCGGCGACGAGGCACTCGACCTCGGGCACCGCGGCGGCGATCGCTTCGTGCAGGGCGGCGAGGTTCGGCAACGCGGGGCTCCGGAGTCGGCGGGTCGTGGCGAGCGCAGTGTTGCAGCTCGCGCCCGAAGTGGCCCGGTGTGGTGAGAACCCAAAGGGGCACAAACGGTTGACCGCAACGGCCCAAGCGGGCACCCGCGCGCCAATCCAGCGGGGGCCCGGGTGGGGGGGGGGGTTGGCCTGCGTTGTGTTGCTGCGCGCCCCCTTTGGGGCCTTTGGGGGTCATACCCAAACGGCCCACTTCGGGATCCGAGCAACGGCCAAGGCGGAACCGCGCGCGCCTATCCTGCGGTGCCATGCCGTACGAACACCTGCGCTTCGACCTCGACGCCGACGGCGTCGCGACGCTTACCCTCGATCGCCCGGCGCAGCTGAACGCCTTCTCGGGCGCCATGGGCCGCTCGCTGGCGGAGGCCTACCGGCGCTGCGACGCCGACGACGCCGTGCGCGCCGTCGTGCTCACCGGCGCCGGCCGCGCGTTCTGCGCGGGCGCAGACATGAGCGACGCCGCGAACACCTTCCGCATCGACGACGCGAGCGCGTTCAGCGCGGCGGCGGTGGAGTTTCCCGCCTTCCGCGTGCGCAAGCTCGTGGTCGCCGCAGTGAATGGCCACGCGATCGGGCTCGGCCTCACGCTCGCGCTCCAGTGCGACGTGCGCTTCCTCGCGCGCGAGGGCAAGTACGGCGTGGTGCAGGTGCGCCGCGGCGCGATGCCCGACGCCTACGCCCACTGGACGGCGACGCGCGCCCTCGGCGTCGCGCGCGCCGCCGAGCTGCTGCTCGCCGGTCGCACGTACACGGGCTACGAGATCGAGCCACTCGGTGTCGCGACTCACGTGCTCCCGGCCGCCGAGGTGCTGCCCGCGGCGCTGGCGCTCGCGCGCGACGTCGCGTCCAACGCGGCGCCCGTCTCGGTCGCGCTGAGCAAGCAGCTGCTGTGGGACGCGCCCGGACTCGCGCCGGAGGAGGTGGAGCGCCGCGAGACCGCCCTGCACCGCAAGCTGTTCGCCCTGCCCGACTGCGTCGAGGGCCCGCTGGCGTTCGCGGAGAAGCGCGCTCCGCAATGGAAGGGGAGCGTGAGTCGCGACGCCTGAGCGGCATACGTGGCCGCTTCACGCGAGGCGCAGCAGCGCCTCCACCGACTCGAGGGTCGCGTCGACGCGATCGGCGCCGGGCTCGGTGGGCCAACCGCCGTCCCGCTCCTGCGCCGCGAGCAGCGACGTCACCAGCTCCTCTGCGTCGATCTGCGCGCCGGGCAGCGCGCGGACGCGCGCGCGCAGCATCGCGCGCGCCACCTGGAGCGTGGTGAAGCGCGCCCCGCGCCAGCCCTTCTCGAGCTCGCGGCCGCACCACACCAGCGCCTCGTCCGCCAGCTCGCTGTCGAGACTCGTGAGCGCGTGGGCGTAGGCGAGCAGCGGCGCGTACTCGCCGCTCTGGAGCAGATCCGGCGAGTAGGCGCGCGCGAGGAACGCCTCCGCGCGCGCGAGCAGCGACTGGCGCGCGAAGGGCGTGCGCGCGAGCAGGCCCGCGGTCTCGCCGCTGACGCCGACGCGCAGGCTCGCCGGCAACGCCGGCGAGCCCCAGCCGCCGTCGGACGCCTGCTGCTCCGCCAGGAAGCGCACCGCGCGCTCGGCGAGCGGGTTGTCGCAGAGCCGGAGCGCGTGCAGCCAGGCGAGCGCGCGGCGCGCCGCCGCCTCCGGGCCGGCGTCGGCCGGTCGCCACGGCGCGAGCGCGCCGTCCTCGCGCTGGCGCTGCCCCAGCGCGGCTTGGAGCGCAGGTGCGGGCAGCGCGCGCAGCAGCGTCTCGCAGTAGATGCGCTCGAGCTCGCCCGCCTGCTGCGCGACGAAGCGCGCGGCGCGCGTGAGCGGCGCGTCGAGACGCTCGCCTCTCGCGGCGCTCACCCGCGCACCTCGAGCAAGAGGCCCGTGAGGTAGCGGCCCTCGGGATGGAAGAGCGAGACGGGGTGATCGGGCGGCGCGCCGAGCTCCGCCGCGACGCACGCGTCGCGCCCCGCGTCGAGGGCGGCGCCGAAGGCGATCTTGCGGAACAGCTCGGGGCCGACGTGGTGCGAGCAGGAGAACGCGAGCACGCGCGCGCCGGGCGACGCCGCCCGCAACAGATGGAGCAGCAGGTCCTTGTAGGCGCGCGCCGCGTGCGGCACGTCGGCCTTCCGGCGCGCGAGCGGCGGCGGATCTGCGATCGCGAGATCGAAACCGCGCGCCTCCTTGCGCGCGAACTCGAAACCGTCCGCGACGACGACGCGCGCGTGCGCCTCGCTCGCGCCCGCGAGGCGCAGGTTGCGCTCGGCGAGGGCGAGCGCTTCGCGCGAGGAGTCCACCAGCACCACTTCCTCGGCCCCGCCGTGGAGCGCCGCGACCGCGAAGCCGCCGGTGTAGGAGAACAGGTCGAGCACGCGACCGCGCGTGGCGAGCTTCTGCACGAGCTCGCGGGCGTCGCGCTGGTCGAGGTAGAAGCCGGTCTTCTGGCCGTGGGCGACGTCGGCCAGGTAGCGGCGCGCGCCCTCGCGCAGCTCCACCGGCTGCGCCGGCGGCTCGCCCCACAGCGTCGACGGCTCCGCGCGCGCGCCCTCGCGGCGCAGCGCGGCGGCGTCGGGACGCGCGAGACCGCTGCGCGCGCCCGTCGACTCGCGCAGCGCGCCCGCGACGGCGGCGCCCCGCACGATCCACGCAGGGCTGCCGGCGCGCACCACGACGACGTCGGCAAAGCGATCCACGACGAGGCCCGGGAGGCCGTCGCCCTCCGCGTTCACGAGCCGCAGCGCGTTCGTCTCGGCGAGCAGCGGATGACCCGCGCGCGCCGCGAGCGCCGCGCGCAAGCGGTCGGCGATCACGCCCTCGTCGCAGGGCTCGTCGCCGAACGCGAGCAGCCGGACGCGCAGCTGCGAGCTCGGCCCGTAGTGTCCGTGCCCGAGCGTCTCGCCGTTCGCCGCGACGACGCGGACGAGGTCGCCGGCCACCGGGTCGCCCTCGACGCGCGCGACCGCTCCCGAGAGCACCCACGGGTGCCGGCGGCGCAGCGATGCGTCGCGTCCCGGCAGCAGCACGACGCGCGGGGGGCTCGCCATGGGCGCGCAACGTAGACGAGACGCTCGCGCCCGCATCCGGACGCTCTCGTCGCGTCGAACCCGAGAGGGGAGAGACCCCGGGTGGGTCAAGCGCGCCCGCCTAGACTGCCCTGCGATGTCCGACCCGAGCCGGCCCGCGAATCGCCTCGCGCGCGAGACGAGCGCCTACCTCCGCCAGCACATGCACAACCCGGTGGATTGGTTTCCGTGGGGCGACGAGGCGCTCGCGAAGGCGCGTTCCGAGGACAAGCCGCTGCTCGTCTCGATCGGCTACAGCGCCTGCCACTGGTGCCACGTGATGGAGCGCGAGTCTTTCGAGGACCCCGCGATCGCGCGCCTGATGAACGACTGGTTCGTGCCCATCAAGGTCGACCGCGAAGAGCGACCCGACGTCGACCAGATCTACATGGACGCCGTGATGCGCCTGCAGGGACACGGCGGCTGGCCGCTCACCGCCTTCTGCCAGCCGGACGGCTCCCCATTCTTCTGTGGCACCTATTTCCCGCCCGAGCCGCGCCACGGCCTGCCGAGCTTCCGGCAGGTGCTCGAGGGCATGCACCGCGCTTGGCACGAGCGACGCGACGAGGTAGATGAGACCGCGCGCCAGGTGCTGGGCGCGCTGCGCGAGCGGCCGCACGGCGTGGCGAGCGCGCCGCCCGGCGCGGAGCAGCTCCTCGAAGCCGCCCGCCGGGTGATGCGGAGCGCGGACCTCCGCCACGGTGGCTTCGGCGGCGGGCCCAAGTTCCCGACGCCCGCGAACCTCGACCTGATGCTCGCCGCAGCGCCGCTGCTGCCCCTGCCCGAGCGCGAGGCCGTGCTCGCGCACGCGAAGCGAACCGCCAGCGAGATGTCGCGCCGCGGTCTGTACGACCAGCTCGCGGGCGGCTTCCACCGCTACTGCGTGGACGACCACTGGGGCGTCCCGCACTTCGAGAAGATGCTCTACGACCAGGGCCAGCTGATGCGCTTCTACGCCGACCTCTGGCGGCAGACCGGCGGGCGCGACGACGACCTCTGGTGGCCGATCGCCGAGAGCGCGGCGTGGCTGCGGCGCGAAATGCGCGCGAGCGACGGCGGCTGTTACGCCAGCCAGGACGCCGACAGCGAGGGCGTCGAGGGCAAGTTCTACGTCTGGACGCCGCGCGAGGTCGCCGCCGTGCTCGGCGCGGAGCGCGCGCGGGCGTTCTGCGAGGCCTACGCGGTGCGCGAGCCCGGCAACTTCGAGCACGCGAACGTGCTGTGGGACGAGGCGCGCGGCCCCCGCGAGCACTTCGCGCCCGAGCGCGCCGAGCTGCTCGCCGCGCGCGCAAAGCGCGTGCCGCCCGGCACCGACACGAAGCGTCTGCTGGGCTGGAACGCGCTCACCATCTCGGGCCTCGCCTACGCCGGCAGCCTGACCGGCGACGAGACGCTGCTCGAGGACGCGGTCCTGCTGGCGGAGTTCTGCGCCACGCGCCTGCGCGAGCCGAGCGGCCGCTGGCTGCGCGTCTTCGCCGAGGGCGCCGCGAAGGTGCCGGCCTTCCTCGACGACCTCGCCCCGTGGCTGACCGCGCTGCTCGACCTCCAGCGCGCGGGCTGCGGCGAGGGCTGGCTCGCGCTCGCGCTCGAGGTGGCCGAGGAGATCCGCGCGCGCTTCTTCGACGCCGAGGAGAACGATCTCTTCTTCACGCCCTCGGACGGCGAGCCGCTCGTGCACCGGCCGCGCTCCGACCACGACGGCGCGACGCCGCACTCCGCGGGGCTCGCCGTGGTCGGATTGCTGCGGGCGGCGGAGCTGTCGGGCCGCGCGCCGCTCCGCGCCGTGGCCGAGCGCGTGCTGAGAACCCACGCCTTCGCGCTCGAGCGCGCGCCCCATGCGCTGCCGACCCTCGCGCGCGCCGGCGCGCGGGCCGAGCTGGGCTTCGCCGTCGCGGTGGTGATCGGAATTGAAGGAGATCCGCGCACGGAAGCGCTCGCGCAGGCCGCGCGCCGCGCGCTCGGCCCGGAGGACGGCGTGATCGTCGCGGCACCCGGCGCCACGAGCCCCTGGCTCGATGCCGCCTGGCTCGCGGGGAAGACGCTCGCCGCCGGTGCTCCGGCCGCCTACGTGTGTCGCGGAAGGGAGTGCTCGCTGCCCATCACCGATCCCGCTGCGCTCAG